>DATBRJ010000027.1:0-2953 GCA_036560395.1 Actinomycetes bacterium
CTCACTGGCCGAGCCGCCATCCTCGCAGTCGCGCTAGCGGTCCTCGGTCTGTCGGTGGCTTATCCGCTGCGGCAATATCTCGTCCAGCGGGCCGAGATCAACCGACTCAGCCGTCAGGTCCACGAGCAGCAGCGACGGGTCGTTGAGCTGCAGGCCGAGCGGCAGCGCTGGGACGATCCGGCCTATATCAAGGCGCAGGCACGTAAGCGGCTGCATTTCTGCATGCCGGGCGAGACGTGCTACGTGACAATCGATAGCGGCTCGTCCCGTGAGCTGCGCAGAGACTCGACGGCCGGACAGTCGACCCCCGCCGGACAGTCGACCCCCGCCGGACAGTCGACCCCCGCCGAACAGTCGACCCCCGCCGGCCCGTAGGACACCCCGGCTCGGTCAGCCGTCGATGTCAGCTCGCCGATGATCTCGTTCTGGATCGTCGGTGGACTGCCCCGACGGTTGCGGGGCTGTCTAGCTTGTCTGCGGCCTTGGTCGCTCCCCTTCCAGCCAGGTAGGTGATCGTCATAGCGAGGTGAGTACCTGACCGTTCTCCCCAGTTGCCGCGACCGCCCCAGACTGAGGCCACGCCGTAGCCTGGCAAACACCCGACAACCGCTCGTCGTCGAACTCGGCGAGAATGCCGTGCCGGGCAAAGGGTTGTGGGCGATCGCGCTTGCAGGAGGCCTAATGGATGTCCGCGACGATGTTGCCGTCGCCGCTCAACTTGGCCGGCCGGCGCGGGCCATGCGTGGCGTGGCGCATCGGTGTCCGTGCGGCCTGCCCGATGTCGTCGAGACGAGCCCTCGACTCGAGGATGGCACCCCGTTCCCCACGCTGTTTTACCTGACCTGCCCGCGGGCCTGCTCGGAGGTCGGCCGGCTCGAGGCGAGCGGGGTGATGCGCACCATGACCGAACGCCTAGCCACTGACCCTGATCTTGCCGCCAGCCAAGCCGAGGCGCACCGGGACTACATCGCCCGGCGGGAGGCGATCGCTGATGTTCCCGAGATAGCCGGAACCTCGGCTGGAGGGATGCCAGGGCGGGTCAAGTGCTTGCACGTCCTCGCCGCGCATGCCCTGGCTGCGGGGCCTGCGGTGAACCCGCTTGGCGATGAGACACTCGCGATGCTTCCCCAGTGGTGGGCGGACGGCCCGTGCGTGTCGGCCGGGAGAAGCCGATGACTCGGGTGGCAGCCGTCGACTGCGGGACGAACTCCATCCGGCTGCTTGTGGCCGATGTCGACGCTACCCGTCTCACGGAGATCGACAGGCGGTTGGAGATCGTCCGGCTCGGCCAAGGAGTGGACAAGACCGGCCGGCTGGATCCGGCGGCGCTCGCCAGGACCTTCACCTCATGCCGGGCATACGCGAAGGAGATCGAGCAGCTTGGCGTCGCGCGGGTACGTTTCGTCGCCACCAGCGCCAGCAGGGACGCGGAGAACCGGTCCGAGTTCGTCGCGGGCATCAAGGAGATCCTCGGCGTCAGTCCTGAGGTCATTAGTGGGGACGAGGAGGCGCGGCTCTCCTTTTCCGGCGCTACACGATCTCTGCGTGCCACAGCGGCCGGTCACGCACCTCCATACCTGGTGGTGGATATCGGCGGCGGCTCAACCGAGTTCGTCGTCGGTGAGGACGCGGTCCACGCGGCATGCTCGGTGGATATCGGCTGCGTCCGGCTCACCGAACGGCACCTCCGCGCGAACCCGCCGACCACGGCGCAGGTCGCCGCCGCCCGTGCCGACATCGCCCGGGCAATCGACCAGGCCGACCTAGCCGTGCCGTTGGCAGAGGTACGGACCTTGGTCGGGTTGGCGGGCTCGGTGACGACGGTGGCCGCCGTTGCGCTCGGCCTGGACACGTACGACCCGATTCGCATCCATCATTCGGTGATCAGTGCCGCCGATGTACGCCGGGTCAGCGACGAACTGCTCCGCATGACCCACGAGGAGCGGGCTGCGCTGCCGGTCATGCATCCCGGCCGGGTTGACGTCATCGGCGCCGGCGCACTGATCCTCGCCGAGATCGTCGACCGGGTGGGCGTCGACGAGGTGGTCGTCAGCGAGCACGACATCCTGGACGGTATCGCCTGGGCACTCGCTGGCGGATGACCGGCGTGACCTCTGACAAGTTACGGGGGAGGCGCTACATTGCGCTTCGCAATCCGTCTTTCGGAGGTCGGCGTGGCTCGCTCGAAGTCCTACCTCGAGGCGCTGCGTGCCGCGCTTGACGACCTCCCGGCCGACGCCCAGAGCGAACTGCTCGCCGACTTCGACGAGCAGGTAGCGATGGAATACGGGTCGGCGCAGGTCTATGGCGCGGCTCTACGGGCCGCAGCCGGTTACCCGCCCCGGCACTCGCGTCACCAATCGCTCGAGACCCGCCGGCGGAAGTCGCGCCTCGTCAAGCTGCTGCGTGCGCTGGGACGCGACTGAGCAGCCCCGATAGCGTGGCGGGCGTGGCTGCCGAACCGTCGCGACGCGTCCCCGATCCCGCGAGCGGAGCGCGGGGTTCTCCGGGTCCGGTTCCACCGGGTGGCGGCTGGCCAGAGGATCCAGCGACGCCACGTACGCCGGTGGCCCAGGACGCCGAAGGTGTCCTCAAGCTCGCCGCCGCAGCCGAGGACTTCAGCGAACTGTCCGCGCGCCAGTCGGTCTGCCGGGCCTGCCCGCGGCTGGTCGCCTGGCGGGAGCGGGTCGCCACCGACAAGCGGCGGGCGTTCGCCGACCAGACCTACTGGGGCAGGCCGGTGCCCGGCTGGGGCGACAGCGAGCCGCGGCTGCTCGTTGTCGGGCTCGCACCCGCAGCGCACGGAGGCAATCGCACCGGCCGGATCTTCACCGGCGATCGCAGCGGCGATTGGCTGTTTGCGTCGTTGCACCGGATCGGAGTGGCGGTTAAGGAGACGAGCACCCACCTGGGGGACGGGCAGCGGCTGCGGGGAACCAGAATCGTCGCCGCT
>DATBRJ010000028.1:0-6085 GCA_036560395.1 Actinomycetes bacterium
CCGCGACTTCGCGCGCGCTTCGTTCCGGTACGGCCTGGACCGCGGCTACCCGGTCTACCTCTCGACGAAGAACACCATCCTCAAGGCCTACGACGGGCGGTTCAAGGACCTGTTCGCCGAGGTCTTCGAGTCGGAGTTCAAAGGCGAGTTCGAGGCCGCCGGGCTCACCTATGAGCACCGCCTTATCGACGACATGGTCGCCTCCGCCCTCAAGTGGGAGGGCGGCTTCCTCTGGGCCTGTAAGAACTATGACGGCGACGTCCAATCCGACACCGTCGCCCAGGGCTTCGGCTCGCTCGGCCTGATGACGTCGGTCCTGATGACCCCGGACGGCCACACCGTGGAGGCCGAGGCCGCTCACGGCACCGTGACCAGGCACTATCGGGCTCACCAGCGGGGCGAGAAGACGTCAACCAACCCGATTGCCTCGATCTTCGCGTGGACGCGCGGGCTAACCCATCGCGGGCGGCTCGACACTACCCCCGAGGTCGAGGCCTTCGCCCACGCGCTCGAGCAGGTGTGTGTCCAGACTGTCGAGGGCGGCCAGATGACCAAGGACCTTGCCCTGCTCATCGGCGACGACACACCGTGGCTGACTACCGAGGAGTTCCTGGCCGCCCTGGACGACAACCTCCAGAAGCGTATGGCGTCGTAGCTCGCCGCGGGCCAGGCGACCGGGGTGGTGGCTTGGTGGGTCGACTCGGTTGAGAGACTTGGCCCGTGCCGTACCCGTTCGACGCCCCGGTGTCTGCCGCGCTGTTCGCCCGGGCTGAGAATGTGATTCCTGGTGGGGTGAATTCGCCCGTTCGGGCGTTCGGAGCAGTGGGCGGCACGCCGAGGTTCATGGCCACCGGTCGTGGGCCATACCTGATCGACGCGGACGGGCGAGAGTACGTCGACCTGGTCTGCTCGTGGGGACCGCTACTCCTCGGCCACGCACATCCTGAGGTGATCGGCGCGGCGCGGAGGGCCCTCGATGGCGGTACGTCCTTTGGTGCGCCGACGGAGCACGAGGTCCTGCTGGCCGAGGAGATCGTCCAGCGAGTGCCGCCCGCGGAGCAGGTTCGGTTGGTCAACTCGGGCACCGAGGCCACGATGTCGGCGCTGCGGCTCGCTCGCGGATTCACCGGCCGCACAAAGGTCGTGAAGTTCGCCGGCTGCTACCACGGTCACGTCGACGCGTTGCTGGCGAGCGCCGGATCCGGCGTGGCCACCTTCGCCCTACCGGACAGCCCCGGCGTCACGGGCGCGCAGGCCGCCGACACCATCGTCCTCCCGTACAACGATCGCGACGCGCTCGCGGCGCTCTTCGACGAACGCGGTAGCGAGATCGCCTGTGTGATCACCGAGGCGGTCCCTGGCAATATGGGCGTGGTACCGCCGTTGCCTGGCTTCACCGAGACGATCGCGCGGGAGTGCCGGCAACACGGCGCGCTGTTCATCTCCGACGAGGTGATGACCGGGTTCAGAGTCGGTCGCTCCGGCTGGTGGGGACTCCACCCGGTTACCCCAGACCTGTTCACTTTCGGCAAGGTGATGGGCGGCGGTTTCCCGGCTGCCGCGTTCGGCGGCCGCCGCGACGTGATGGAGCACCTGGCCCCCGCCGGTCCGGTTTACCAGGCAGGCACCCTATCCGGTAACCCGGTCGCTGCTGCGGCCGGCCTCGCCACCCTGCGACTCGCCACTGGCGAGGTGTACGACCACATCGACCGGGTTGCCCTTGAGCTGCGTGGCGCGGTCGGGGATGCGCTTGCCAAGGAGGGGGTCGCGCACCGCGTGCAGCATGCAGGGAACATGTTCTCGGTGTTCTTCACCGACGACGAGGTCACCGACTTCGCGAAGGCCCGGCGCCAGCACACCCGGGGTTTCGCTGCGTTCTTCCACGCCATGCTCGCCCGTGGTGTCTACCTTCCGCCGTCGGCGTTCGAGGTGTGGTTCCTGTCGTACGCCCACGACGACAGTGCGCTGGCCAGAATCGTCGAGGCCCTGCCGGACGCCGCGAGAGCCGCGGCTGAGGCAGACGGGCAAGATGACTGGACCGCGCGATCCGAGGGGGGCCAGTGATCGCGGACGGGAGCTGGGACCCGGGGATGGGAGCATCCCGCCCAACCGGCGGCAGCCGCACCGTTGTGCGCTTGCTGCGGCATGGTGAGGTGCACAACCCGGAGGGGATCTTGTACGGCCGGCTTGCCGGCTATCACCTGTCCGAGCTGGGCAGGAAGATGGCCGACCGGATTGCGGATTTCCTCAAGGAGCAGCAGCATGACATCGCCGCGGTGGTGTCTTCACCGCTGGAGCGCGCACAGGAGACCGCCGAGCCGATCGCGGCGACCTTCGGCCTGGACGTCCGCACGGATGTCCGCCTGATCGAGGCGTCGAATGTCTTCGAAGGCCTGACCTTCGGTGTCGGCGACGGCTCCTTGCGCCGGCCAGGCCACTGGCGTTATCTGCTCAACCCGTTCCGTCCCTCCTGGGGAGAGCCCTATGCGCACCAGGCCGGGCGGATGCTCGCCGCGATGGCGGACGCCCGCGAGCTGGCGCCGGGACGCGAGATCGTGTGCGTGAGTCACCAGCTGCCTATCTGGGTGACGCGCCGCCGGGTGGAGGGAAAGCCGCTCTGGCACGACCCACGGCGGCGCGAATGTACGCTCGCGAGCCTGACGAGCTTCACCTACGAGGGTGCGGCGATCGAGACCGTCTCGTACGTCGAGCCGGTGAAGGATCTCCTGCCGGTCAAGGTCTCGCGGACCTTCGACAGCGGAGCCTGACGATGCAGACCCGCGTGCGTACCACGATCATCGCAACGATGGCCGCACTGAGCGTCGCGGTGCTGGCCGCGTGTGCGGACAGTAAGGTCGCACCGAGCAGCGGGAACGGACAGCGCTATGTCGCGGGCAACGGCTCGGTCCAAGTGATCAAGGCGGCCGATCGCAAGCCGGCGCCCGAGCTGACCGGCACGACCCTGGACGGCGGCTCATTCAGCCTCGCCGAGCTGCGGGGCAACGTCACCGTCGTGAATGTCTGGGCGTCGTGGTGTTCGCCGTGCAGGGCGGAGGCGCCGGGGCTTCAGAAGGTGTCCACCGAGCTCGCCGGGCATGGGGTTCGCTTCGTCGGCATCGACACCCGCGACACCAACGACAACGCGAGGGCGTTCGAGCGGCGCTTCGGCATCACCTACCCCAGCATCGTCGACGAGGATGGAGCGCTGCTGCTGAGGTTCAAGGAGACGCTGCCTCCGCAGGCCATCCCGACCACGCTGGTCATCGACAAGGATGGCCGGATGGCAGCCCGTGCGCTCAAACCCCTCACTGAGGAGCAGTTGCGCGAGCTCATCCGATCCGTCCTCGATTCCGGTGCCACATGACCGCGTCTGCCACCGCTGACGTTGTCACCGACGGCTCCTTGCTCGTCGCGCTCCCGGTCGCGCTGATAGCGGGACTCGTCTCGTTCGTGTCTCCGTGCGTGTTGCCGCTGGTGCCCGGCTATCTGTCGTACGTCACCGGTATGTCGGGCGCCGACCTCGCAGAACAGCGGCGCGGCCGCATCCTCGCCGGGACCGCACTCTTCGTCCTCGGGTTCACCGTTGTGTTCGCATCATTCGGTGCGTTCTTCGGCTATGTCGGCGCTGATTTGCTTGAGCATCAGACCGTGATCAACCGCGCGCTCGGCGTGCTGATAATCGTCTTCGGGTTGGTGTT
This sequence comes from Actinomycetes bacterium, assembly GCA_036560395.1. Taxonomy (GTDB): domain Bacteria; phylum Actinomycetota; class Actinomycetes; order JAKEEW01; family JAKEEW01; genus DASYTV01. The sequence goes on from DATBRJ010000028.1 coordinate 3,699, forward strand.
CATCGGCTTGATCCCGGGCCCGCAGCGTGACTGGCGGATCCATCACGCGCCGACAGCGGGCCTCGCCGGCGCCCCGGTCCTCGGGGCGCTGTTCGGGATCGGCTGGACACCCTGCATCGGGCCGACGCTGGGCGCGGTTCAGACGCTGGCGTTCACCAGCGCGAGCGCCGGCCGCGGCGCCGTGCTCACAATCGCCTACTCCGTCGGGCTGGGACTGCCCTTCCTGATCGCTGCGGTTGCATTTCGCCGTGCTCTCGGAGCCTTCGGCTGGGTGAAGGAGCACTATGTGTGGGTCATGCGGGTCGGCGGCGGAATGCTCGTCGTGCTCGGTCTCCTGCTCGTGACCGGGCTGTGGAACGACCTCTCGGTCCAGCTGCGGGTCTGGACGTCGAGCTTCGAGACGGCGATCTGAGGCCATGTCGTCGACCTCCCCGCGTCCGGTTCGGCAGTCGACCGAGCATCCGGTGTCCTCGCCGGAGCTTGGTCGACGTGCCGCCGGCGAGACGCTCGACGCAGCGGGAGCGACGCAGGAGCCGAGCATCGGCCAGGCCGGCTACACCAACCCGCGTGACTACATCCCGTCGCCACCGGCTCGGCTGGGTACCGTGGGCTGGGCGCGGTGGTTCTGGCGCCAGCTCACCTCGATGCGCGTCTCCCTGATCCTGCTCTTCCTGCTGGCCCTCGCGGCCGTACCGGGCTCGATCTTCCCGCAGCGAGCGGTCAACCCGATCGCGGTCAGCGACTATTTCCGTGAACACCCCCACCTGGCACCGTTCCTGGACCGGCTGTCCCTCTTCACCGTCTTCGCAGCCCCGTGGTTCGCGGCGATCTACCTTCTGCTGTTCATCTCGCTGGTCGGTTGTGTCATCCCGCGCATGATCCAGCACCTCCTGACAGCCCGAGCCCGCCCACCGGCCGCGCCACGGCACCTCGACCGGCTCCCCGTACACCGCAGCTGGACCATGGCAGCGACACCTGGCCAGGTCCACGCCGCCGCTCGCGAGGTTCTGCGTGATCGGCGCTTCAGGGTGGCGGACAGTCCCGCGCGGGAGAACCCAGCCGGCGGATCCCTCACCGCCGCCTCCGTAGCAACCGAGCAGCCGAGGCCGGCCACCACCGCGATCAGCGCGGAGAAGGGCTACCTCCGCGAGCTGGGCAACCTGCTTTTCCATGTCGCCCTGGTTCTGCTGCTCGTCGCCTTCGCAATGGGCAAGCTGCTTGGCTACCGCGCCAGCGTGCTCGTCGTCGAAGGGCAGGGCTTCGCCAACACGGTCACGCAGTTCGACAGCTTCAACCCCGGGCGGCTGTTCGACACATCGTCGCTGCCACCGTTCTCGCTCCGGCTTGATCGGTTCATCGCGGACTACGATCTGGCGACCGCGGCACCGACCCGGTTCGTCGGCCAGGTGACGTACAAGAAGGATCCCGATGCGCCGGCACAGGCCCGCGAGATTCGGGTGAACCATCCGCTGAAGATCGAGGGGACGAAGGTCTTCCTCGGCGCGCGCGGATACGCGGCGGTCGTCAGCGTTCGCACCGCCAACGGCGAGGTGGTCTTCAGACAGGCCGTCCCATTCCTGACCCAGGACGTCACCACGATGACCGGGCAGGGGGTCATCAAGGTCCCCGATGCGGGGCAGACGCAGCTGGGCTTTCAGGGATTCTTGCTGCCGACCGCCGTGGTAGATCCGGTGCGCGGACCGATGTCGGTCTTTCCTGCTTTGAAGCATCCACAGCTCTACATCACCGGCTGGAAGGGCGATCTGGGGCTCGACTCCGGCATACCGCAGTCCGTCTACCGGCTCGAGACCAAGAAGCTGACGCAGCTGCACGACGAGAAGGAGCCGGACCAGCCGTGGGCTGTCGCTCTCTCCCCCGGGGAGTCGGCGCAGCTCCCAGGAGGCCTTGGGTCGGTCACCTTGGACGGGGTGCGGCCGTGGGTCAATCTCGACATCGCGGACGACCCCGGTCTGGCACCGGCGCTGAGCGCCGCGGTTCTCGCATTGCTCGGGCTGGTGCTGTCCCTTGGCATCAGGCGGCGCCGGGTCTGGGTTCGCGCGACGGCATCGGACGGCGGGCGTACGGTAGTCGAGATCGGCGCGCTCGCACCCACCGAGTCGGCCGCCCTCGACCCGGAGGTCGACCGGCTCGCAACGGCGTTGCGAGCCGGCTTGCCCCGAGCCGAAGACGGCGAACTGCACGGTCGCGACAAGACGCCGGACGCGTGCGTCCGGCCCGACGACGGAGACTGACTCGATGCCAGATGCAGACACGCTCGCCTCGATCAGCTACAACCTGATCGTCTCGGCCGCGGTCGTCTATGCACTCGCCATGGTGATGTTCGCCGCCGAGTGGGCGTTCGGCAGGCGTGGCCTTGCCGCCCGCGG
>DATBRJ010000029.1:0-5088 GCA_036560395.1 Actinomycetes bacterium
CATCACCCGAGCCGCTGCCTTCGCGAGCGGTACCGCGGTGGCCTTGGAGACGAACGGCACCGTTCGCGATGCTCGCGGGTTGGCTTCGAGAACGTAGAGCACGTCGCCGACCAGCGCGTACTGCACGTTGATGAGCCCACAAACGCCGATCCCATGGGCGATCGCCTCGGTCGACCGGCGAATCCGGTTTAGCTCCTCCCGGCTCAGCGTGATCGGCGGAAGGACGGAGGCGGAGTCACCGGAGTGGATCCCTGCCTCCTCAATGTGCTCCATGACGCCACCGAGATAGAGCTCCTTCCTGTCGTACAGCGCGTCGACATCGATCTCCACCGCGTCATCGAGGAACCTATCGACGAGGCATCCGGCGAAGCTCTGGCTCCCCTCTGCTCCCAGGACGATGCGATCGAAGGCGGCGCGCAGGGCGGGTTCGTCGTACACGATCTCCATCCCGCGCCCGCCGAGCACGTACGACGGTCGCACCAAAACCGGGTAGCCGATGTCTGCCGCGATGGCGCAGGCTTGGGCCGCGCTAGACGCGGTGCCGTGGCGTGGCGCCGGGAGGCCTGCATCGGCGAGCACGCGGGCGAAAGCACCACGCTCCTCGGCGAGGTGGATGGCCTCCGGAGACGTGCCGACAATCGGTACACCGGCATCTTTGAGCGCCTGCGCGAGGCGAAGCGGTGTCTGCCCGCCGAGCTGGACGATGACCCCGGCCACCCGACCAGACTGCTGTTCTGCATGGACGACTTCGAGGACGTCCTCGAGAGTCAGGGGCTCGAAGTAGAGCCGATCCGAGGTGTCGTAGTCCGTCGACACCGTCTCCGGGTTGCAGTTGACCATCACGGTCTCGAAGCCGGCCTCCCGCAGGGCGGTCGTCGCGTGCACGCAGGAGTAGTCGAACTCGATACCCTGCCCGATCCGGTTCGGGCCGGATCCGAGGATGATCACTTTGGGCCGGTTGGGCTGGGCGGCGACCTCGGTCTCCTCGTCGTAGCAGGAGTAGTGGTAGGGCGTGGTCGCTGCGAACTCCGCCGCGCACGTGTCTACGGTCTTGTACACCGGCCGGATGCCAAGTGCATGCCGGAGGGTGCGGATCAGCTGCTCGTCGACCGCGCCACCACGCAGTTCGCCACTAGAGGCCGGTGTGGCCGATCGGATCTGCCCGATCTGTTTGTCGGAGAAGCCGTGCCGTTTTGCCGTCCGCAGGACAGATTCGGTCAGCTGCGTAGCCTGGGCAAGCTCGACGGCGATCTCGTCGAGGAGCGCGAGCTGGTCGACGAACCACGGATCGATCCCGGTGGCCTCGTACACCTCGTCGACGGATGCGCCGGCACGGATCGCGGCCATGACCGCCTGCAGCCGGCCGTCACGCGGCTGCGCTGCCGCGTGCAGCAGGTCCGCCTTCACCGATCCGGTGTCGCTCAGCCGAGACCCGGTGCCAGGTAGGCCAGCATCACCCTCACCTATCGCCTGCGCGCCCATCGAGCGTGCGGACCCATCGGGTGAAGATGCCCAACTTTGCGAGTGACGGCTCCCCTCTTGCCACGTGATGGGCCAGGCGAATGGAGCGGTGAGGATGTCAAGCGAGCGCAGTGCCTTCTGCAACGCCTCGGTGAAGTTGCGGCCGATGGCCATGGCCTCGCCGACGGACTTCATGTGAGTGGTCAGGACCGGATCGGCGGCCGGGAACTTCTCGAAAGCGAAGCGCGGCACCTTGACCACGACGTAGTCCAGCGCCGGTTCGAAGCTCGCCGGGGTCTGCCCGGTGATGTCGTTGCGGATCTCATCCAATGTGTAGCCGAGCGCGAGCTTCGCGGCGATCTTGGCAATGGGGAAGCCGGTCGCCTTGGACGCGAGGGCGGATGACCGTGACACCCGCGGGTTCATCTCGATGACGACCATCCGCCCGGTGCTCGGCTCCACCGCGAACTGGAGGTTACATCCGCCGGTGTCGACCCCGACGGCCCGGATGACCGCTATCGCCACATCCCGCATGCGCTGGTACTCGCGGTCGGTCAGGGTCATGGCCGGCGCGACGGTTATGGAGTCGCCGGTGTGGACACCCATCGGGTCGAGATTCTCGATCGAACAGACGACGACCACGTTGTCGTGACGGTCGCGCATCAGCTCGAGCTCGTACTCCTTCCAGCCGATGATCGACTCCTCCAGAAGCACCTCGCTGGTCGGGCTCACGGCCAGTCCGGCGCCGGCGATTCGCCGCAGGTCGTTCTCGTCGTACGCGATACCCGAGCCGACGCCGCCCATCGTGAAGCTGGGCCGTATAACGACCGGATAGCCCAGCGGACCGACGCCGGTCGCCGGCGAACTCGTCCGCCGTGCCGCCGGCGGTTCGGCCAGGCTGACCGCCGCGTCGACGGTCGCCCCTTGATCCGTCACCCCGTCGTGGGTCGAGCGGTCGCCTATGTCGGCCGAGCCGGACCTTCGACGGGAGTGAAGTGACCGCCCGGCAGCCTCCCCCGCTTCCTCGCTCACCGTGGCGAGGCATTCGGCAAGGGTGTGGCAGACGACCGAGCGCGGGGTCTCGGCCCCGACTGCGGAGACGATCTGCTTGAACCGCTCGCGGTTTTCGCCGGCCTCTATCGCGTCGATCGACGCACCGATCAACTCAACGCCGTATCGACGCAGGACACCCTCGCGGTGCAATGCCATTGCCGTATTCAGCGCTGTCTGTCCCCCGAGGGTCGCGAGCAGCGCATCCGGCCGCTCCCGCTCGATGACCTTCGCGACGACTTCCGGCGTGATCGGTTCGACGTATGTCGCATCCGCGAACTCCGGGTCGGTCATGATTGTGGCCGGGTTGGAGTTGACGAGGACGACACGTATCCCCTCGGCGCGCAGCACACGGCACGCCTGGGTTCCTGAGTAGTCGAACTCACACGCCTGTCCGATCACGATCGGCCCGGACCCGATGACCAGCACCGATCGCAGGTCTCGCCGCTTCGATGCCATCAGCAGGCGCTCATCGTGACCGGCCGGACCGATCCCAACAGCTCGGCGAACCGGTCGAAGAGGTGCGCGGCGTCATGCGGGCCAGCGGCCGCCTCAGGGTGGTACTGAACGGAGAAGGCTGGGCGGTCAAGGCAGCGCAGGCCCTCGATGACGCCGTCGTTCACGCAGATGTGGCTGGCCGCCACCCGCCCGAACCTCGTCTCGACTGTCCCGAACCCCGCCTCGCTGCTCCCGAGCTCTGTCTTAATACCCCCGGACCCTGTCTTAGCACTCCCGGACGCTGTATCGACGCTCGCGAGCCCCGCAGCAACGGTGCGGAAGGAATCCCTTCTCACGCCTGCCTGGTGAGGAAGGGCACCGGGTTCAAGGAATCGTGGAACACGGTGCCCTTCCTCAAGAGCAGGCCAAAAGACGGCGAAGCCATGGTTATGCGCGGTCACCTCGACCTTGCCGGTCGCAGAATCGAGCACGGGCAGGTTCAGGCCGCGGTGGCCGTACTTGAGCTTGCATGTCGAGAAGCCGAGTGCGCGGCCGAGTATCTGGTGACCAAGGCAGATGCCGAAGACGGGCCGTCCGGCATCCAGCACACCCCGCGCTGCGAGGACCGCGTAGTCGGTCGCGGCAGGGTCGCCTGGCCCGTTAGAGAAGAACACTCCGTCGGGCGATCGGGCGAGGATGTCTGCCGCGCTGGTCGTCGCCGGGACGACCTCCACCTCGATGCCTCGCTCTGCCATCAGCCGGGGAGTCATCGTTTTCATGCCGAGATCAACCGCTACGACGCGGTAGCGAACCGGTCCGACCGCGGCAACCGTATAGGGCTCGGCAGTCGACACCTCGCGGGCGAGGTCTGCCCCGAACATCGTCGGGCTGCTGCGGACGCGCTCGAGTACCCCCGCAAGGTCCCGCTCCGCCGACGAGATCCCAGCACGCATCGCCCCGCGGTCGCGGAGATGCTTGGTCAGGGCCCGGGTGTCGATCCCCGAGATCCCGACGATCCCGTGCTTGTCCAGCTCCTCGTCCAGGCTGCGCCGAGCGCGCCACGAGGACGGCCGTCGGGCGGGGTTCCTGACGACGTAGCCCGCAACCCAGATACGGTCTGACTCGCCGTCCTCGTCGTTGACTCCGGTGTTGCCGATGTGAGGCGCCGTCTGAACGACGACCTGCCGGTGGTAGGAGGGATCGGTCAGCGTCTCTTGGTAGCCGGTCATGCCGGTGGCGAAGACCGCCTCCCCTACTGTCTCCCCGATAGCCCCGTACGCCTCCCCGTGGAACGCGCGCCCGTCTTCGAGCACGAGGACGGCACTCATCGAGCACCTCCGGACCGCGCATGCACGGCGGTCACGCGGGCTTCCCGTCGATGACGGTTGGGTGGCCCCGGAGGAAGGTCGCGACGACCCGGGCCGGCAGCTCCCTGCCAGCGAACGGGGTGTTCCTGCTCCGGCTAGCCAAGGCCGCCGGATCGACGGTCCAGCGGGCGGCCGGGTCGACCAGCGTCAGGTTGGCGACCAGGCCGTTGGCGAAGCGAGCCTTGCCGTGAGCGGGGCTTGGGTCGCCGGCCAGCGCCGTTTTCCCTGCCCTCGATCCGCTGGCGCGCGGTGTACCCGCCGGCTGAAGCTGCCCGTGATCGGGGAGCCGGCCGATCGCGGCCGGCCGGACGCTCATCCGGTCGGCCACTCCGGCCCAGTCGAGCAGGCCGGTCTCGACCATCGCTGCGCAGACCACTGACAGCGCCGTTTCCAAACCGACCACACCGAAGGCGGCGGCCGCCCATTCACAATCCTTGTCCTCGACCGGATGCGGGGCATGGTCTGTGGCGACGGCGTCGATCGTGCCGTCGGCAAGGGCCGCCCGGAGCGCCGCGACGTCGTCCGCGGTACGCAGCGGTGGGTTGACCTTGTAAACGGGGTCGTAGGAGCGCACCAGCTCGTCGGTGAGCAGCAGGTGGTGCGGGGTGACCTCGGCCGTGACGTTCCAGCCCTTGCCCTTTGCCCACCGGATAATCTCGACCGAGCCTGCCGTGGAGACGTGGCAGACGTGTAGCCGGGATCCGACGTGGGCCGCGAGCAGCGCATCCCGGGCGATGACCGCCTCCTCCGCAGTCGCCGGCCAGCCGGTCAG
>DATBRJ010000030.1:0-3201 GCA_036560395.1 Actinomycetes bacterium
CGTTCGTTCACGCGCAACTGCCGCAGGATTGGCGTGAGCACCTCGTCGTGGTGGATGCGCAGGTCGTAGATGCCCGCCATGGCGATCTGAACGGACTTTCGAGTGAAGTTGTCGATCGTGTGTCCGGGCATCTGGAACGACTTCACGACCTCACAAACCGCGCGCATGGCTGCATTCGGGGCCAGCTCGAAGGCCGCAGCAAGCAGATTCCGATAGAAGAGCATGTGCAGGTTCTCGTCCTGGGCGACTCGGACAAGTAGTTGCTCGCACACCGGGTCGCCGCTGATTCGGCCGGTGTTGCGGTGCGCGACCCGGGTAGCCAGCTCCTGGAACGACACGTACGCGATCGAGTCGATGACCTCGATGCCGTAGTTGCTTGTGAAGCCGACGGCCATATGACGCATCCGGGCCCGCTCCAGTGCTACAGGGTCGACCGCACGGGTGGTCAGCAAATAGTCGCGGATCGCCGCACCGTGACGACCCTCCTCCGCCGTCCACCGGTGCACCCATGTGCCCCACGCTCCGTCGCGGCCGAATAGCGACGCGATCTCGTGGTGGTAGCTGGGGAGGTTGTCCTCGGTGAGCAGATTCACGATCAGCGAGGTGCGTGCGACGTCGGATAGCTTGGACTGACTGGACTCCCACGCCTGCCCACCGAGCACGCCGTCGAAGTCGCTGCCCTGACTCCACGGCACGTACTCGTGGGGGAACCACTCTTTGGCCGAAGCCAGGTGGCGGTTGAGGTTGGCCTCCACGACAGGCTCGAGATCACGCAGCAGCGTCATGGTGGAAGTGGCTTCGGTCGTCACATAACCTCCTAACTGGGCTGAGTCTACGGTACCGTAACTTACGGAACCGTAGCTAGCCCTCCGGGACCTCCTCCATGAGCGACTCGGGCGTTGGCGCGGCGCCGCCCAAGTGGGCAGGCTGCCACCATTCGTCATCCGGGCCACCTGGCTTGTCGGGGTATTCGCGCTGTGCCCGGTCCAACAGTGTCGACATCCGGGTGCGCAACTCGGCCGTGACCTCGGCCTGGTCGACCCGCCGCCGGGGGCGTAGCGGTTCACCAACGAGGATCGAGATCGGAACGTGCCGTCGGGTCAGCGCGCGTGGGCGTCCCTTGGTCCACAGCCGCTGGCCGCCCCACAGCGCCATGGGGATCAACGGGACCTCAGCGACGGCAGCCATGCGGGCCGCACCGCCTTTGATGTCCTTGACGATGAAGGACTGACTGATGGTCGCCTCAGGGAACACACCGACCACCTCGCCGTCCTTGAGGGCGGCCAGCGCCGCCTTGTACGAGCCGATGCCCGAGTTCCGGTCGACCGGAATGTGGTGCATCCCGCGCATCAGCGGACCGGCGATGCGGTGCGCGAAGATCTCTTGCTTCGCCATGAACCGAACCCGCCGCCCCGCATGCTGCGCACCGAGTCCACAGAAGATGAAGTCGAGGTAGCTGACGTGGTTGCTGGCCAGCACGGCCCCGCCGGCACGGGGAATGTGCTCGGCACCGTCGACGCTGATCCGGAGATCGAGCACGCGGAACATCGTCCTGGCCAGAGCGGTGACCGGTGGATATACAAGATCCGACATGGCGTAACAATAGTTCCGGAACTGGCGCAGCGGGTCTGGCCCCTGTTCCTACGCAAGCTGCCGAGCGCCGCTTCGCGCTAACGCTGGCGCTGGGTGGGAGTATCGCGGCATGGCTGCTGCGCGCCGGGTTACGGCGAAGACGCGGATCTTTCAGCTGAAGGTTCAGCTGCGGGAGGTCCGTCCGCCGGTGTGGCGCCGAGTGCTGGTGCCAGGCGAGATGACCTTGGCGGAGTTGCATGAGGTCGTACAGGTGGTGATGGGCTGGACCGACTCGCATCTGCACGAGTTCGAGACCGGGCGCGCTTGTTATGGGGTGCCCGATCCAGACTGCGGGCTGGATGAGGTCGCGGATGAGTCGCGGGTGAGGCTGTCGCGAGTAGCGGGGGAAGGCAGCCGGCTGCGGTATGCGTATGACTTCGGCGACGGCTGGCAGCATGACCTGATCGTGGAGAAGGTGCTGCGCCGGCGGCCGGGGGCGCGGTATCCGTGCTGTGTGGCTGGTCGGCGCGCGTGCCCGCCGGAGGATGTCGGCGGGCCGTGGGGATACCAGGACTTCTTGGTGGCGGTGGGCGACCCGGGCCACGACGAGCACGAGCAGTGGGTGGAGTGGGCCGGGGGCAGGTTCGACCCGGCCGAGTTCGATCTGGCGGCGGTGGACGAGGCACTGGGGGCGTTCGCCTGGGCCGATAGCCCGCTAGGGCCGGTGGGCTGACCGCTGCCGCTGTCATTTGCAGCCGGTGAGCTGCTACCGCACAACCGCCTTCCTGATATGCGAACGGAGGCAGACCTTCATCCCGTGCCTGGGTCCGTGGCCCCGGCTCGCTCCAGGGCGGCGAGCAGGGTCTCGAGCTCGTATGCGTCGTCGTGCCTCACACCGTTGATGTAGAAGGTCGGTGTGCCGTTCACGCCGCTTCGCACCCCGCTCATAAAGTCCTCACGGACCCGCTCAGCGTGGACGTGCTCGGCCAGCTCCAGGTCGAACAGATCCAGATCCAGCCCTAGCGATTCGGCGTAGCCACGGAGGTCCGGGTCGCGCAGGCGCTCCTGGTTCTCATAGAGAAGGTCGTGCATCTCCCAGAACCTGCCCTGGGTGGCCGCAGCCTCGGCGGCCTCCGCCGCCTGTTCGGCGTGGGGGTGCGAGGTCGTGATCGGGAAATTCCGAAACACGAAGCGGAGCCTGTCACCCATTCGGGCCTGCACCTGCTTGATGATGGGATACGCGGCGCCGCAGTAAGGACACTCATAGTCGCCGTACTGGACGAGCGTCACCGCCGCATCCGCCGCCCCCTGGATGTGGTCCCGGTCTTCGGTGACCGGCACGGTGAGTACGGCCTCCCATTGGGTTGTGCTCATGACGCCCCGTCCTTCGCCAGCTTCTCGAGAGCACGGAGGATCCCGTCAGCGCCAGGGTTGACACCCACAGGGGAGACAGAGCTCCACCGCACGATGCCGTCCGCATCGATCACGAAGAGGGCCCGCTCGCTCGTGCCATCGACCGCCCGGTACACCTGATAGGCCCGAGCAACCTCGCCCTTGGGCTCGAAGTCGGCGAGTAGGGGGAAGTGGAGGTTCCGGTCCTTCGCGAACGCCAGATGGCTCCAGACGCCG
>DATBRJ010000031.1:0-12939 GCA_036560395.1 Actinomycetes bacterium
CCTTGCCGTCGCCGTCTTCGCAGCAACCGTGCTCGTCCGGCGCATCCTCGATCCTGCCCGGCGGGGTGACGACCCGGTCCACGACTGGGTGGCCCCGCTCGTCGTGGTGCTGGGGACGACGGCATTGACGCTGTGGCGGCCTGGCATATCGCCGGATCACCCGTGGGCGGACCGCCGGTTCGTTCCCGTCGTCCTGCCAGGGCTGCTTTTGCTGGCGTGTTACGGCGTGAAGGTGATCCACCGCTATCTGCGTGGCGCGCTCGCCGACAGGAGCCGACTGCCTGCGCTGGCGCTCGCTTGCGTGGTTCTCGGCATCGTTGGCCCGATCGCCTGGGCGAGCGCCCCCCTTCTTCCCAAACGGGTCGAGGCCGGGTCGATCGACGCGATTGATCGGGTGTGCGCTGACCTCGGCCCGCGTGCTGCCGTCCTCCTCGTGGATGGCAGATCCAGGGCGGAGTGGCCGGCAGCGCTTCGCGGCGAATGCGGCGTGGCCGTGGCAAGGGTGCTGGACGTGGACCGCGCGAACGTTGACCGGGTGATGAGCCGGACCAGGGCCGTAGGCCACCGCCCGGTCCTTATGGCGGCCGAGTCCCCCGACGTTCTGCTCAAGCTCGGATTCCCGGCCCGGCTTGCCGTCGACCTCACCACGAGGGAGGACCAGACGCTGTACATGCGCCGGCCGCATGACACCCAGCCGCTGCACATTACGGTTTGGCTCAGCGACGGGTAACGACCCGCCGCGCTACCGGCGCCGGGTGACCAGCCGCGGCTTGTGCTCCAGCCCTGACAGCCCGTTCCATGCGAGATTGACGAGGTGGGCCGCCACATCTGCCTTTCGCGGCTTGCGTACGTCCAGCCACCACTGCCCAGTGAGGGCCACCATGCCAACGAGCATCTGCGCATAAAGCGACGCGTGCTTCGCCTCGTATCCGCGCTGCTTGAACTCGGCGACCAGGATGTGCTCCACCTGGGTCGCGACGTCGGAGATGAGCGAGGCGAATGAACCGGTGGACTGTGCCACCGGTGAATCCCTGACCAGAATGCGGAAGCCGTCAGTGGACTGCTCGATGTAGTCGAGCAGAGCGAACGCTGCCTGTTCGAGCAACTCGCGAGGATGGCCGCCGGTTAGCGCACTGGTGACCATGTCGAGCAGTTGTTGCATCTCGCGATCGACGACGACGGCATAGAGGCCTTCCTTGCCGCCGAAGTGCTCATAGACGACCGGCTTGGAGACGCCGGCCTTGGTGGCGATCTCCTCGACTGAGGTGCCTTCGAACCCGCGCTCGGCGAACAGCCTGCGGCCAACGTCGATGAGCTGTTCGCGGCGCTCTTTCCCGGTCATCCTCACGCGGGTGGTCGTGCGACTCTCCGCAGCACGCATCGGAGTTCTGGCGCCGGCTTCGCTCACCCGGTCATCATCTCGTACATCGGTCAGGCCGCCCGCTTCGCGGCGAGCCGCTCAGGCGATGGCCACCGTACGTCGTACGCCCAGCCCATCTTCTCGCAGAACTGGATCACTCGGGCCGAGCTGTCGACCTGCCCGCGCAGCACACCGTGCCGCGCGCACGTGGGGTCGGCGTGGTGCAGGTTGTGCCAGGACTCACCCATGGAGAGGACGGCGAGCCACCAGACGTTGCCGGACCGGTCGCGGGACTTGAACGGACGCTCGCCTACCGCGTGGCAGATCGAGTTGATGGACCAGGTGACGTGATGTAGCAAGCCGACCCGGACCAGGCTGGCCCAGAAGAACGCGGACAGGGCGCCAACCCAGGACATCGACCACAGGCCACCGACGAGGGGCGGTAGCAGAAGGCTGATGGCGACCCACAGGACGAACGTGCGGCTGACTCGCACGATCGCCTTGTCCTTCATCAAGTCGGGTGCGTACTGGCGCTGCGGCGTCTGCTCGACGTCGAACATCCACCCCATGTGGGCGTAGAAGAGCCCCTTGATGAGCGCGGGGACGGTCTCGCCATAGCGCCAAGGCGAATGCGGGTCCCCGTCGCGGTCGGAGAACTTGTGGTGCTTGCGATGATCGGCCACCCACCGAATCACCGGTCCCTCGATGGCGAGCGAGCCGGCGATCGCCATGGCGACGCGCAACGGCTGCTTCGCCTTGAACGCGCCGTGGGTGAAGTGGCGATGGAAACCGACGGTGATGCCGTGCCCGGAGATGGCGTACATCACGACGGCAATGACCACCTCGTGCCAGCCAAGGCCCCACCCCCACGCGATGGGGATGGCCGCGAGCAGGGCCAGGAAGGGAACCCCGATGAACAGCAGCAACGCGATCTGTTCGGCTGTCTTCTTCTCATCTGCACCGACGGTGCCTTGCTGTTCGTCGACGAGCGGCGGCGCTTCGAGAGTCGCGGTCGGCGGAGTCATGCTGGCTCCTCGTGGGATGGGTTACGGCTACGCAACCGTAACCTACCCTTCCGTAGGTAAAGCAAGCTCCGCGGAGTGAGTCAGGCCACGATCGCAGAACCGTCCGTACCCAATCAGGACGATATTCACCATGCTCTCGTTCGTGCGTCGCCCTCTTACTCGAAGTCGATCCGCATGACCACCCGCCGGACGGTGGGGTGGCTGACCTCTCTAAACCCGGCGTACTCGAGGACCTGGCGGGTCCCAACGTGCACCTCACCCCAGGTGATCTGCTTGCCCGGCTGGGTGATCATCGGATAGGCCTCGAGCGCGCGGGCGCCGCGCTCCCGGGCGAAGTCGATCGTGGCTTCGGCGAGGGGATAGGTGAGACCTCGGCCGCGGTAGCCCTTCCGGACTGTGAAGCAGGTCACCGCCCAGATGCCGTCGTCGTCCTTGTCCTCATCCCGGCCGCTCCACAGGATCCGGGAGGTGCGCAGCTTCGGGTAGGCCGTGCGCGGTTCGACGGCGACCCAGCCCGCTGGCTCGCCGTCGACATAGACCACGAGCCCGCTGGTGGCCGCGGCGTAGGGATCGCCGCAGGCCGTCTGGGCCCGGAACATCGCGGTCCGCTCCTCCTGGGTGGAGTCGCGCCAGATCCAGCCGAGGACCTTGAACCGCTGGCACTGGCACAGACCCGGGTAGTCGGTGGTACCGAAGATCGTGGTGAGGTCGTCCCAAGACGCTTCGTTGGCAGGGACGATGGTCAGCTGCTCGGCCGCGATCGGCGCGTCCATGGCCATCATCATGGCCGCGGCAGGCCCTCTTCGACCAGACGTTCGACGGGCTGCGGAGAAGGGGTCGCCGGTTTCTACGGAGAATTGACTGCTGGTGGCAGAAAACCGTTCGAGGAACTAATCGGACATTCAAGATGCTCCGGGCGGAGGATTCGAACCCCCATTGACGGCACCAAAAGCCGCAGTCCTGCCATTAGACGAGCCCGGATCGGTAGCCACTGCAGCCTAGGTTACGGTGCCAGATCGCCGGCAATCCAATGCAACGCCACGTCTACGGCGGGCGTGCGCCAGGCGATGACTCCATGGCATAACTCGGCTGGGTATCCTCGCGGCAGACCCGGGGTGTGAATAGCTGCGCCGGGTAAGCCGCCGTTGATAGCGAGGAGCCTCGTCTCGTGAGCGCCTACCACCCGGCGGCCGTCGTCGTCCTTGCGGCCGGCGAGGGCACCCGTATGAAGTCCGCCACCACCAAGGTCATGCACTCGATCTGCGGGCGCCCGCTGGTAGGCCACGCGGTCGCCGCCGCCGCGGCCCTCGATCCACAGCACTTGCTCGTTGTCGTGGGGCACGGCCGGGAGCAGGTGAGGCCTTACCTGTCCAGTGCCTTTCCGGCAGCCCGGCTGGTCGTCCAGGAGGAACAGAACGGGACCGGGCACGCCGTACGGATCGCTCTGGATGAGATCACACCTCCCGACGGCACAGTGGTGGTGACCTACGGCGACGTACCGCTGCTCACCACACGGACCCTGCGCGCACTCCTCGATGCACATCGCGCCGGTGGCAACGCCGCGACGGTCCTCACCGCCGTTCTCGATGCGCCAGGCGATCTCGGCCGCGTCATTCGTGATCGCGATGGTGGCTTGGCCGCGATCGTGGAGGTCGGTGACGCCAGCGAAGAGCAGCGGCGAATAGAGGAGATCAACTCTGGCATCTACGCCTTCGACGCCCAGCTGCTCCATGACGCACTGGGCCGGCTGACGACGACCAATGCGCAAGGCGAGGAATACCTCACTGACGTCATCGGCCTGCTGCGCGAGGACGATCACCGGGTTGGCGCGGTCGCCGCCGCCGATCCACGGGAGACCATCGGCGTCAACGACCGGATTCAGCTAGCGCAGATCCGCCGGCTGCTCAACGACCGGCTGCTGGCCGACATCATGCGCAACGGCTCCACGGTGGTCGATCCCGCGACCACTTGGATCGATGTCGATGTCGCCGTCGCGGCCGACACCGTGATCCAGCCGGGCACCAGGCTGGAAGGGCGTACGAGCGTGTCTCGCGGCGCCGAGGTCGGGCCGGACTCGACACTGCGGGACACTGCCGTCGGCGAGGGCGCAACGGTTTCGTACTCCGTCTGCATGGGCGCCGAGATCGGAGCGGAGGCCAGCGTCGGGCCCTATGCCTATCTCCGGCCGGGTGCGGTCCTCGCCCGCGGTGCGAAGGTAGGGACCTTCGTCGAGGTGAAGAATTCGGAGATCGGCGAGGGCACGAAGGTGCCGCACCTCAGCTACGTCGGCGACGCGACCATCGGCGACTACACCAACATCGGTGCGGCAAGCGTCTTCGTCAACTACGACGGGGTGGCGAAGCATCGAACGACGATCGGCAGTCACGCCAGGACCGGCTCGGACAACATGTTCATCGCGCCGGTGTCGGTGGGGGACGGCGCCTATACGGGTGCTGGGACCGTCGTACGTGAGGACGTGCCTCCGGGTGCGCTGGCCGTCAACGTCGCCCCGCAGCGCAATCTCGAGGGCTGGGTGGAGCGGAAACGGCCAGGCACACCGTCGGCGGAGGCGGCCCGGGCGGCTCAGGCGCACACTGGAACCGATAAGCCGGAGAACCCGGATACCTCGGCGACGCCCGCCGAATGAGGGGATGGCGACGTGAGTGGCATCAAGACCACTGGCGAGAAGCAGTTGCTGCTCTTCGCCGGCAGGGCCCACCCCGAGCTTGCGACTGAGATCGCCAGCCGGCTCAGCATCGAGCCCACGCCCACCAGCGCCTACGAGTTCGCCAACGGTGAGGTCTATGTCCGCTTCGATGAGTCGGCGCGAGGCTCCGATGCTTTCGTGATCCAGAGCCACACCACTCCGATCAACAAGTGGATCATGGAGCATCTCCTGATGGTCGACGCGCTCAAGCGGGCGTCGGCGAAGCGGATCACCGTGGTAGCTCCGTTCTACGGCTATGCCAGGCAGGACAAGAAGCACCGCGGCAGGGAGCCGATCTCGGCTCGGTTGATGGCAGATCTGTTCAAGACCGCTGGCGCCGACCGGCTGATCTGCGTGGACCTGCATACCTCGCAGATCCAGGGATTCTTCGACGGTCCGGTCGACCATCTTTTCGCGCTACCCATCCTCTCCGAATACGTGAAGGACAAGCTGGACTGCTCACGGGTCACTGTCGTGGCCCCGGATTCGGGTCGGGTCCGGATGGCGGAGCGCTGGGCCGACCGGCTGGGTGGCTGCCCGCTCGCGTTCATACACAAAACCCGGGATCCGCTGGTCCCGAACGAGGTAGTGGCGAACAAGGTCGTCGGTGATGTAGACGGCCGGATGTGCCTCGTCGTCGACGACATGATCGACACCGGGGGCACGATCATCAAGGCCGCAGACGGCCTCTTCGACGCCGGCGCCGCTGAGGTGATCGTCGCGGCCACGCACGGCGTGCTGTCTGGGCCGGCTGTCGACCGGCTGAAGAACTCGGCCGTCAGCGAGATCATCGTGACGAATACGCTGCCGATCGAGCAGGAACGACGCTTCGACAAGCTCAGCGTGCTGTCGATCGCGCCGCTTATCGCACGGGCGATCAGCGAGGTGTTCTACGACGGCTCAGTGACAAGTCTCTTCGACGGCACTAGTGGCTAAGGCGCACAGCTCGCCCACCTGTCCGACACGTCCGTCACCCCGCCCGAACTCGGTCACCTGAGCAAGCTTGCTCGCACACCGCATTGTGCGGGTGGGGTTGCCCGATGGGTGAGGAGTCCCGCCTTTGAGGTAGGGTATTCGGACTGCCTGGCGAGGGACGCCCCACCGGCTCCGTGATCGACGCGGTAGGTCGGCAGCGTGCGCCCGCTGGGCCGCCTCAGCGCTAGGAACACCCACCGACTACCGCCTCACGAGGAGCTTCCGTGCCCGAGGTACGTATCACCGCTGAGCCGCGCACCGAGTTCGGCAAGGGCGCTGCCCGCCGGACCCGCAGGGCCGGCAAGGTGCCGGCCGTGCTGTACGGGCATGGCGAGGCGCCGCTGCATATCTCGCTTCCCGGCCACGATCTGATGCGCGCGCTCAGGACCTCCAATGTCCTCTTGAGCTTGGACGTTGAAGGCAAGTCGCGGCTCGCGCTTCCCAAGGACGTGCAGCGCGACCCGATTCGCGGTGTCCTCGAGCACGTCGATCTGCTGCTTGTCCGCCGCGGCGAGAAGGTGACGGTCGAGGTGCCGATTCACGTCGTGGGCGAGGTAGCGCCAGGCGGCTTCCTCACCCAGTCACTGACGGCGCTCACGATCGAAGCGGAGGCGACCCGAATTCCCCGCAGCTTCGAGATCTCGGTCGAGGGCCTGGAGATCGGCGATGGGATCAAAGCGGGCGACATCGCGTTGCCCGCGGGCGCGACACTCGTCACCGACGCCGAGCACGGTGTCGTTCACGTCGTGACCGCGCCGACCGCCGAGCAGCTCGAGGCCGAGGGCGAGGGTGTCGTGCCGGAGGCCGAGGAGGTCGCTGAGGAGGCGGTCGAAGGCGAGGCGCCGCCGGCACCGGTGCCTGCGCCCGAGGAGAGCTGACCGCTCGGCACCTCGCAGGAGTCTCCGACGCGAGGCAGCACCGCCCTCCGCCGGCGGGCTCTGCAGTCCGGCTGCGTGCCCCGCAACGATGCTTTAAAGCGGTTTGATGGGGCGTCCCGCACGGGTGACCGATCGGCTGAGATGGCACGTTGGTCGGCAGGCAGGGGGCTCTGCAGTGGCTGAGGACCGGTGGCTGATCGCTGGTTTGGGCAACCCGGGGCCCTCCTATGCCGCCAATCGCCATAACGTCGGCCGTTTCGTTGTCGATGTGCTAGCCGCTCGGATGGGTGACACGTTCAGGTCGCATCGGACCCGTACCGATGTCGTCGAGGGGCGCCTGTCAGGTGTACGAACAGTGCTGGCCAAGCCTCGTTCGTACATGAACGAGTCCGGGGGACCACTCGTGGCTTTGCGCGACTACTTCAAAATCCCCGATGAGCGGATCGTCATCGTCCACGACGAGCTCGACATTCCCTACGGGACGTTGCGGCTCAAGTTCGGCGGCGGCGACAACGGCCACAATGGCCTGAGGTCGGTCACCAAGGCACTCGGAACTCCTGGCTACTACCGGGTGCGCGTCGGCATCGGACGGCCGCCGGGCAGGATGGATCCCGCGGTCTTCGTGCTCAAGGATTTCTCCGCCAGTGAGCGCCAGGATCTTGCCGTCAATGTCGAGCGGGCCGCGGATTCGGTCGAAGCGCTGATCACTGAAGGGCTCGAGCGGGCCCAGAGCAGCTACAACAGCTGAGGGCAGGACAACAGGCCTCGGCGAGGACGACCCACCTCTTAAAGAGGACTATCGGCGCAAGCAGTTGGTGGCCCTGGTTCCTGCCTACGAGTGCTTCGAGGTCTGCTCCACCGTGGGGCTTCTAGGTCACGGCGGCCGCAAAGCTTGATCACCACCGGCCAACACGGCCCAATGGCCCGCGGCCGCCGGCACGTTCTCGCGGAGAACGGCAATCGGTCAGGGGCGGTAAAGCCGGCGCGCCGGTGCAGTACTCAGCCCATTCGTTGGCCACTCAGCCAGAACCGTTGGCCCCTCCTGATAGATCGTTGGACAAGCACCCAGCCAACTGCTCTGGCCTCGTCGGGTTGACGGTCCATCGATCGATGAGTCCGACCGGTTTCTTCTGGGTCAGCGTCCATCGTTCACGAGCTGAACAGGCCGGGATCGGCGGCGATGAGTGGGTGCCCGGCGGCGCATCTTCACGCCGCCGGGCACCATCAGCAGCGACATCTGCGCTCGCCGCGGCCGGCGGCGCCACGACCCTGTCTGGGGGGCGAGAAGGCGTCGCCGTTGCCGCCGAGATGGTCCGCTCCCCGTTCCGTGTCGGCCGGCAGCCGACCTCGACCGCCACCGGGGAGCGGCGTTCTGGGTGTACGACCGGCGGTGGGAGCCGAGGAGGAATCCCATCGCCATTAAGTGGTCGCAAGTGCGGCGGTCGGGTCCATCCGTGCGGCCCGGACCGCCGGATAGAGACCGGCCATCGAGCCGATCAGCAGGGTGGCAGCAGCGGCGCCGCCAAGCGCCGTCGCCGGGATCGAGACCAGCCAGCCCTGGCTACGGGCGTAGATATAGGTCACGACCGCGCCGAGGACGACCCCGGATACCGCTCCCAGTCCGGAGAGCAAGATTGACTCCGTCAGGAACTGGCCGCGGATCTGACCCTTGGTCGCGCCGAGCGCCCGTCGCAGGCCGATCTCGCTGCGGCGCTCGAGTACCGAGATCACCATGGTGTTGGCCACCCCGACCCCGCCGACGAGGAGGGCGACCGCACCGAGACCGAGCAGCAGCCCGGTCAGCGTGTCGTTCACGGCCGCCCGCGCGGCGAGCGCGTCCGATGGCCGGCTCACCTCCACCTCGTCCGGATGCTCGGGATTCGCCGTCGCCGGAAGCAGTGACCGTACCCGATCCACGGCGTCGTCCGCCGAGCGCTCGTACACACTGGTCGGGCTCCCGTCGAAGCCCAGTCGCTCCTCCGCGACGCTCCACCCGACCAGGGCCGAGGCGTCGAGCGCCGGCACCAGGGAAACCGGGGCCAGGGTGCCGACAACTGTGAACCATTGGTCGCCCAGCCACACCCGGACATCCGGCCCAGCCGCGGTGATGCCCAAGCGGCGCGCGGCCGTGCTGCCGAGCACGACCGCCGGATATTTCGAGGTCGCCGCGTTCAGCCACGCTCCGCTGCGAACCGTCCCTCCGACCGTCACGATGAGGTCGGTGCGCGCTGCCTTGACCGCGATCCCGCCCGACTTTTCACTCGGGATCTTGTCGGTGCGGTAGACGTTGGCGTCGACGCTGCCCACAGCACTCACGTGCTCTACCTCGGGCAGTCCACCGATCATGTCGACGGCCTCTTCGGGGAGGCTCGAGTCTTCGCCGAAGAGGGACTGGCCGGCCGAGACGACCAGGAGGTTGGTGCCGAGTCGATCGAGCTCTGCATTGACCTCGGCCTTGCTCGAGGTCGAGATGCCGAGCACGGCGACCATGGCGGCGATGCCGATGGCGATGCCTAGCGCGGAGAGGACCACGCGCAGCGGCCGGGTATGCAGGCCTGAGCTACCGACCCGGACGATGTCTCTCGGTGAGAGCCTCGCCGGGCGCAGCCGGCTGGTTCGTGATGGCTTGGTCATCTCCCCGGCACCCCCTTGGATAGGGCCGGCCCAGGGGAGGCGACAGCTGTTTCGTTCCCTCGGTTGCGGTCCCTGGCTCGGCTGCCAGCGCCGGTCGCGTCCGCGACGACGCGTCCGTCCCGCAGCGAGACTTGCCGGGGGAATCGCCGGGCGATGTCGTGATCATGCGTGATCACCGCCACGGTGGTCCCCGCCGCGTTCAGCTCGCCGAGGAGTTCCACGACCTCGGACCCGGACGCCGAGTCAAGGTTCCCGGTCGGCTCGTCTGCGAGCAGGATGGCCGGATTGGCCACGACGGCCCTCGCGATGGCCACCCGCTGCTTTTCGCCACCGGACAGCTGATGAGGCCGGTGGTCCAGCCGGTGCCCCAGCCCGACCCGGTCGAGCACCTCGGCGGCCCGCTCCCGTCTTTCCCCGGGCGGGCGGCCGGAGTAGAGCAGCCCGTCGGCGACGTTGTCGAGCGCCCGCATGCCGCCGGCGAGGAAGAACTGCTGGAAGACGAAGCCGATCCGGGTGCCCCGCAGCGCGGAGAGCTCACGGTCGGACAGTGCCGCGATGTCGAAGCCGTCGATCCAGATAGTCCCCGACGACGGGCGGTCGAGCGTTCCAACCAGGTGCAGCATCGTCGATTTGCCGGACCCGGAAGGGCCGACGATGGCGAGCAGCTCGCCACGGTCAATCCGGATGCTGACCTCATCGAGGGCGACCACTGGTGGGCTTCCCGGATAAACCCGAGACACCCGCTCCAGGCGCACGACCTGATCGCCGGTAACGATCCCGGTCGTCTCGGCAACGCCTTCTCGCGCTGCCCGGGCGGGGAGAGGCGAGTCGGCGGTCATGTCTTCGGCACCCCCACCACGGTTCCCTCGGTGATGCCGTCACCTTCGACCTCGACCCGGCCGTCGGCGAAGGTACCGATATCGACCGGGACCATCTTTGTGGTGCCGTCGGGCTGGATGACCTGCACCGCATAGGCGTCGTCGGAGATGGCGAGCAGCGCGGCCACCGGTACGGACAGGACGTCTTTGGTGCGGCTGCTCTCCATGTTGACCGTGACCGGTGCCTGATCGAGCCCTGCGGCGGACTGTCCCTTGTCGATGGTCACGAAGACTTCGATCGTGGCGCTGTCCGACGAGGACTGGTCGCCGCTGTTCTGGTCCGAGCTCGAACTCTCAGCAACCGTTCCGACGCTGGTGATGTGGCCCTTGACGGTCTTTCCGCCGGGAAGGTCGATCGTGACAGCGCGGCCTTTCTTGGCGAGATCGCGATCGGCTACGTCGAGATTGACGGTCACGACTTGACTCGTCGGGGTCACCGTGATGAGGGGCCCTTGGGCGGCGCGGTCCCCGACGCGGACCTTCTGCGATGCCACGCGCAAGGCACCGGTGGAGAAGACGATCTGGCTCGAGTCCACCTGGCCGGTCTGGTCGAGGCCGCGGTCGGCTTGCCAGTTCTCGACCGCCGCCGTGGTGGCGCTGGTGTAGTTGTCGTCGACATCGAAGCCGGTGTAACCGAGCGCGGCGAGATTCTGCTCGAGTTCCTTCACGTCGTCGCCCTCGTCGCCCTGACCGAGTGCGCGATAGAGCGGGATCGCCCCGTACATCAACGTCACCGGCTTCTCGTCCACCTCGTAGAGGGTCTCGCCGCGGGTGATAGGGCTGCCTTCTGCCGGCAGCCACGTCACCGTGCCCTGCGCAGCACTTGAGATCCCCCAGGCGTCGCCGTAGCCCAGCGTGCCGTCCACGTCCTGCGTCTCCACCAGATCGCCGCGCTCCACCTTCGCTGTCGAGAGCCGGGACGCCGCGGTGGCCGTCATGCTGCCGCTGTCGCTGTCAAACAAACCGGTCGCCCAGCTGACCGCGCCGGCGCCCGCCACGACGACCACCGCAGTAGCGGCAACGATCCTTGTGCGCCGTCGGCGGCGCGAGCCCTTCGGCCAGGCCGCAGCGGCACCGTCCGGCTCCCGACGGGCGAGCGGTGAACCCTCTGGCAGGACCGGGCCGGTTACTTCGCCGTCACCGGACGGGGTGCGCTCCGTGGTCTGGCTCATGCCGAGCCTCCGCTCTTTCCAGGGCCTGAGTCGCCGAAGAAGTCGCGCAGGATCGGATCGCAGGCATCCATGGCCGCCTGGACCTTCTCCTTGTTCTGGCCCCGACCGATCACGAGGCCGTTGCCGTGCTCGCCGCTGCCCAGGTCAGGTACGTCGACGCCGTGGTCACGCATGCACTGGGCCCAGCGCAGCTGTGCCTCCTGAAACTCCGGGTCGTTCTGCAGGTCATTCAGTCGGCCGCTGTCGCCGATCGGGTTGTACTTCTTGCAGGCCTCCATGGCCGCATCGACCTGGTCCTTGTCGACCTTGTCGCCGCCACCCAGCCGCAGGCGCACTCTGCCTTGGTCATCGGTCTCTGGGTCTGGGATGTCGACGCCGTGATCGCGCATGCACTGCGCGAACTTGACGGCCTGATCCTGCGGGTCCTCGCTCGATGATGTGTCGCTGGCGCCGCCGCCGGATGAGTCCCCCGAGCCACCGCAGGCCGCGAGGCCGAGCAGCAAGACGGGTACGGCCACGAGCACCGCGAACCATTGCCTTCGCATGATTCGTGATCTCCTTCCATGGCCGGCAGCCCGGCCTCGAGAGGAGTTCACGCCCCGGGCGGTAGGACCGTCGTAAAGGTGAGAGCTAGGGCGGACGCGATCACTTATCCCGTGCTTATGCAAGGCTCTGCGACAATGAAGCTGCAGGCGCTGACCTGCAGGAATTCACAAGGTCGTTCCCCTGCACGAGGTGTCACAACCGACGGGATCAGGTGGGAAGATGCGGGTTCTCGTCGTCGAGGACGAAGAGGTGCTCGCCGACGCGATCGCCACCGGACTGCGGCGCGAGGCGCTCGCCGTCGACGTGGCCTACGACGGGGATGCAGCGCTCGAACGGATCGCAGTGAACGACTACGACATTGTCGTCCTCGATCGAGATCTCCCCAGAGTTCACGGAGATGAGGTGTGCCGTCGCCTCATGGCCTCCGGGGAGGCGCACGCGCGGATCCTGATGCTCACTGCTGCCGCCGAGGTGTCGTCCCGGGTAGAGGGGTTGGGCCTCGGCGCGGACGATTACCTCGGCAAGCCATTCGCGTTCGCCGAGCTCGTCGCGCGCATCCGGGCACTTGCTCGCCGGTCACGTCCGGCCGCGCCGCCGGTCCTCACCCGCGCGGGACTCCGTCTCGATCCCGCGAGCCGCGGGGTGACCAGAGACGGCCAACCGGTCGTGCTGTCCAACAAGGAGTTCGCCGTCCTCGAGGAACTGATGCGCGCGGAGGGCGGCGTCGTCAGCGCAGAGCACCTCCTCGAAAAGGCGTGGGACGA
>DATBRJ010000032.1:0-12879 GCA_036560395.1 Actinomycetes bacterium
T
Source organism: Actinomycetes bacterium (assembly GCA_036560395.1). Lineage (GTDB taxonomy): Bacteria > Actinomycetota > Actinomycetes > JAKEEW01 > JAKEEW01 > DASYTV01. Next base: position 2 of record DATBRJ010000032.1, read on the forward strand.
CGAGGTGGGGAGATCCGTCTCCTCGCCAGTAGAGGAGAGATCGAGATGTACGACTACAGCCCAGCGGTGGCAAAGGTGCGTGGTCTCGAACTGATCGCGGAAGCCGCGGCGGATCGCCGGGCTGCCTCGCTCCGCAGGACTAGGCGAAATCGAGATCGCCGCGCCACTAGAGGCCCGGCGGTGCCGATGGGCTCGGCGGGCGCGCACCCGGCGATTGCGAAGTAACGACCGGGGCGGCGGTCGTCGCCGTGGTCCCCAATGTGCGGGCTAGCTCGGCTCGGGCTCGATGAGCGAGGCCGCCATCGCGCGGCTCTGACCTCGGAATTCAGCCACGACATCACCGGCCGATCGCCGAACGATGACGTCATAGACGCCCGATCGGCCAAAGCGCACTCGCTCGATCGCTTCGGCCACGAGATCGTCGCCTATCCGTGCCGGCGCCACGAAAACGATGTCCGCAGCAGCCGCGAGATTGACCCTGCCGTACGAGTTGCAGGCGAATGCGAACGCGGTATCTGCGAGCAGAAAGACGTATCCACCATGGGCGACGTCATGGCCGTTGATCATGCTGTCGGTCACGTGCATGCGGGCGGTCGCACGACCAGGTGCGACGTCGGTGACCTCGATCCCGAGAAGCTGAGATGCCCGGTCGGCTGCGTACATCGCCGCCGCGGAGCGCTGCGCTGTCTCCACGGGGGAGCGCCCGGCCGCCGGCTCAGGCGCCTCGCCATCGCGATTATCCGTGCTCATCCCGCCGCATCTCCGGCACCTGCCGATCCGCACCATCGCGCAGTGAAAACCCGGCCGACGTGATACGGCGCAGGAACGGGCTGGGCCGGTAGCGCCCGTCTCGGTAATAACTCTCGAGGTTGTCCAAAGTCTGGCAGAGGAGCCTCGGTCCAATCCGATCGCCCCACTCGAGCGGTCCGATCGGGTAGTTCGCGCCGAGCCGCATCGCCGTGTCGACCTCTTCGGCAGACACGATCCCGCGGCTGACGAGGTCGACTGCCTCGTTGGCGAGCCGCGCGACGGTGCGAGTGACGACCAAGCCCGGGGAGTCCGCCAGGACGGTCACGGCCAGACCCGCCGCCTGCAGGAAGCCGACAACGTCGGCGAGCGCCTCCGGAGGGCAGCCGAGCGGCGGCGCCACTGCCAGCCGGGTGGCGGTCAGGTAGTCCAGCGCCAAATCGAGCACGACGACCGGCTTGTCCTCGCGACGGCCCGTGGCCGGTTCGCCCGCACAGAATCGAGCACGGGCGGTGGGGAAGTCGAGCTCGAGGTGCGGGTCCGCGCCGTCGCCGACATCGTCGATCTGGATCTCTGCCCGTCGAGCCCGTTCGACGAGATCGGTAAGAACACCGGTCCCCGGTCCTGAACGCACCGTGGCGGGCGGCCGGCGCGGTGGCTCCGTCGTCGGCTTCGGTGATTCCCCTGGATGGCGGTAGACCCCGTGACCGCTTTTCCTGCCGAGGCGGCCGGCCTCGACCAGTGAACGTTGATAGGTCGATGGCGTATACCTCGCGTCGAAGCCGGTGCCCTCCCATACCGAGCGGGAAACGGCGAGATTGACGTCCTGCCCGATGAGATCCGTCAGCTCGAGCGGACCCATCCGGAAGCCGCCAGCCTCCCGCATGACCGCGTCGATCGCGGCAGCATCGGCGGCCCCTTCCTCGAGCAGCCGATGCGCCTCTCCGTAGAACGGCCTGGCCACTCGGTTGACCACGAAACCTGGCGTGGAGGCGACCCTGACGGCGACCTTGCCCCATCTCGCGGCGAGCTCGCAGACTCGATCGACCACCGCTCGCTCCGTCGCCGTGCCGTAGACCACCTCGACTAACCGCATTACCGGGGCCGGGTTGAAGAAGTGCATCCCGATCACCCGGCCGGGCGACGGTATGCCCGCCGCGATCGCATCGATGGAGATCGATGAGGTGTTGGTGGCAAGGATCGCATCGGTCGCGACCTGATCGGCGAGCTTGGCTACCAGAGTTTGCTTGGCACCAAGCGACTCGACGATCGCCTCGACAACGATTCCGCACGCCGCAAGGTCGGCAAACGTGTCCACCGCGACGAGCCGATCTCCAGCCGCCGCGGCTTCGGCCGCGGACAGGCTGCCCTTGGCCAGCAGGCGTTCGAAGCCTGCCGCTGCCTCGGCGCAGGCCTTCGCGGCTCGTCCTGGCTCCGCATCGAAGACGAGCGTTCTGTGGCCAGCGCGCGCAGCGACCTGGGCGATCCCCGAACCCATCGTCCCGGCGCCGACGACGCCGACGATCATCGGCCCTCCTCTTCCTTTGCCTGGTGTGGTGGAGTACGCAGTCAACCGTAGGGGCACGGTGCCCAAGCCTCACGCGACGGTGCCGCCGACCGAACGTTCGGTCTGAGACATAATGGCCGAAGCCGGCGATCCACCGAGCCACGACCGACCTGACAGGACGAATCCAGGCCTCCTGCTAGCGTTCGCGCGATGCCGAACGCGGGGGAGGCGCGACGTAAGGAGCGGGCGACGATGCCGCAGACGATGATCACCCCGGCCGTCGACGAGCTGATCGAGAAGCATCGGCCCACCCTCGACAAAGCGGTGGCCGCGGCGCATGAGCGCACGTACTTCTCGGCGTACCCGGAGTCGCCCAGCCCCAGGGTCTACGGCGAGACTGCTGCGGCCGAGGGTGAAGCTGCCCACACCGCCCATCTCGGCAAGCCGTTCCCCGGGCTCGAGATGCCCGGCAGCGACGGCCAGGTCGGCGCCGAGCAGTCGCCGTTCGGCCCCGAGCTTGGAGTCACCTACCCGCATGTCGCCGATGTAGAGAAGCTCTTCGCCGCGATGCGGGCGGCGATTCCTGAATGGCGGGACGTCGGCCCACTCGCAAGGGCGGCCGTCTGCACCGAGATCGTCGACCGGATCAACAAGCGCAGCTTCGAGCTCGCCCATGCAGTCATGCATACGACCGGCCAGGCGTTCGTCATGGCGTTCCAGGCAGGCGGCCCACATGCGCAGGACCGGGCGCTCGAGGCCATCGCGTACGCCTACGCCGAGATGACCCGGCATGCGGACACGGCCTACTGGGAGAAGCCGCAGGGCAAGCGTGACCCCCTGCGGATGACCAAGACCTTCCATGTGGTGCCGCGTGGGCTGGCCCTTGTCGTGGGCTGCAACACCTTCCCGACGTGGAACTCCTACCCAGGTCTGTTCGCGAGCCTGGTGACCGGGAATGCGGTTGTGGTCAAACCACACCCTCGGGCTGTGCTGCCGCTGGCGATCACTGTCGCAGTAGCAAGGGAGACGCTGGCCGAGCTCGGATTCGACCCCAACCTCGTTTGCCTGGCTGCCGAGCGCGACGGCGAGGGACTGGCGTCCGCGCTCGCGACCCATCACGATGTGAAGATCGTCGACTTCACGGGTTCCACCCAGTACGGCGACTGGCTAGAAGAGCACGCCCGGCAGGCCGACGTCTACACCGAGAAGGCTGGAGTCAACACCGTCATTGTCGACTCCACCGACGACTTCCGCGGGATGACCTCGAACATCGCCTTCTCCTTGTCGCTTTACTCCGGCCAGATGTGCACGGCACCGCAGAACTTCCTCATCCCGCGTGACGGCATCCAGACCAATGAAGGGGACAAGTCCTTCGACGAGGTTGCCGCAGGCATTCGAGCCGCCGTCGACGCGCTACTGGGCGATCCGGCGCGAGGGGTCGAGCTGACCGGTGCGATCGTCAACGACGCCGTATTGGCTCGGCTCGAACGAACAGCCACCCTGGGCGATCTGGTACGGCCCGCCGAGGAGGTGACGCACCCCGCGTTCCCCGAAGCCAGGGTGCGCACTCCGCTGATCGTTCGGCTTGATGCCGCAGACCAAGACGTGTACTCGGGTGAGTTCTTCGGCCCGATATCCTTCCTCATCGCCACCGATTCGACCGAGCAGAGTCTGCATATCTTCCGCCGGACGGTCAGCGAGCACGGCGCGCTGACAGCATCGGTCTACTCGACCTCTGAACAGGTCCTCGACGCCGCAGAGGAGGCCGCGATGGAGGCGGGCGTCGCCCTTTCGTGCAATCTGACGAGCGGGGTCTACGTAAACCAGTCGGCGGCCTTCTCCGACTTCCACGGCACCGGCGCCAATCCCGCGTGCAATGCGGCCCTGACCGATGGTGCCTTCGTTGCCGGCCGGTTCCGGATCGTGCAGTCGCGTCGCCACGTTTGATCCGGGGCGCTCGCGCCATTGATTTCCAGCACGCGCGGGATCGGTAGGCTCGGGCGTTATGGCGAATGATGTCCGGGCGGCCGTCGAGCGGGTGCTTCCTGGGGTGCGAGAGGATCTCGAGCACCTGGTCCGTATTCCCTCGGTAAGCGCCGATCCGACGGCCGCCGGTCACGTCCGCGCGTCGGCCGAGGCCGTAGCGGCCCTGCTACGCGGATGCGATATGGAGGATGTACAGATCCTCGAGGTCGAGGGCGGTGCGCCGGCAGTCGTCGCCCGGAAGCCGGCACCGCGGGGCAAGCCGACGGTCCTGCTCTATGGCCACCATGACGTGCAGCCAACCGGCGACCCGGCTGAGTGGACCTCGCCACCGTTCGAACCGGTCGAGCGCGAGGGCCGTCTCTATGGCCGGGGAGCTGCGGACGACAAGGCGGGGGTGATGGCACATGTCGCCGCGCTGCGCGCCTTCGGCAACAACCCGCCAGTCGGTGTGACGGTGTTCGTCGAGGGTGAGGAGGAGTTGGGGTCGCCCGCACTCGGGCCGTTTCTATCGCGGTATCGCGATCTGCTCATAGCCGACGTGATCGTGCTCGCCGACTCGGGCAACTGGGACCTCGGCGTGCCTGCCTTGACAACCTCGCTTCGCGGTCTCATCGACTGTTTTGTCGAGGTCCAGGTGCTCGATCACCCGGTTCACTCTGGTATGTACGGCGGGGTCGTAATGGACGCACTCACCGCCCTCTGCCGGCTGCTCGCCACCTTGCACGACGAGGACGGCACCGTAGCAATCTCGGGCCTCGCCAGTGGCTCGGCAGCACCACTGGACCTGCCGGAGGAGCGCCTGCGCGCCGAGGCGGGCATCCTCGACGGCGTCCGGCTCATCGGCACTGGTCCACTTGTCGACCGGCTGTGGGCCAAGCCGGCAGCGACCGTCCTCGCCATCGACACGACGAGGATCGCGGATGCCTCGAACACTTTGCTTGCCACGGCGAAGGCCAAGGTCAGCGTGCGCCTGGCCCCCGGGGACGACGCGAAGTCGGCGATGGACAGGCTCGTCGAGCACCTCACCACGCATGCGCCCTTCGGCGCACGCGTCACGGTGACCCCTATCTCCTACGGCGAGCCGTTCAAGATCGATGCCAGAGGACCGAGGTACGACGCGGCGCGGGCGGCCTTCCAGGAGGCATGGGGACGGGAACCGGTGGATATGGGGGTGGGCGGGACAATCCCCTTCGTCGCCGAGTTCGCCGAGGCCTTCCCCGAAGCGGCGATCCTGGTGACCGGCGTCGAGGACCCGGACTCTCGAGCGCACGGCTTCGATGAGAGCCTGCACCTGGACGAGTACTCCAAAGCCTGTCTTGCCGAAGCGCTCATGCTCGAGAAGCTGGCCAACCTCTCCTGATGTAGCAGATTGGCGGCTACGCCTATGCCTGCTTGTGCCGAAGGGCGAGCGCGACGACGGCGTCGGCCAGCTCGTGAACGGTCACGCCGCGGCCAGGGTGGTACCACTCGGTGATCGAATTAATCATGCCGAAGACCAGCCTGGTCGTGAGGCCCGGATCGATCTCGGGTGCAAGGTCTTCGTCTTGCGCCGCCTCCGCCACAAGCTTGGTCACCAACCGGTCGAAGGTCCGGCGGCGTTCCAGCGCGTCCTGCTCGGTGTCGCTATTGCCGCGCACTCGAAGGAGCAAGGTGACGTAGGGGAGCTCCTCGTCGAGGATCTCGACCGAACGCCTGATGACGTGCTCGAGCCGGTCGATGGCCGCACCGGTCGTGGACTGCGGCTCGTCGCAGACGGCGAACAGGGCGTCGAGTGCGCGGTCGAGGGCGGCCCGCAGGAGTGCTTCCTTGCCGGGGACATGGTGGTAGATGGACGACTTGGTGATGCCGGCGGCCGCGGCGAGGTGCTCCATGCTGGTGCCGTCGTAGCCGCGTTCGGTGAAGACCCTGGCGGCGACTTCGAGAAGCGTCTCGGGGTCGTAGGCGGCACGGCGCTCGCCGGTGGCGGTGCGGCGAGTGCGTGGCGGCCGGCCGGTGGACACGTTGCACAGTGTTGCAGGCCGCTTGTCGCGATGGCCGGCGCGGCCGGCCTGTTGGTGATAGCGGCCGTCGCAGGCCCGGTAGTGCGAGCGGCACGCCGCGATGGCGTCACGGCCGACAACGCGACCGTTGAGGTAATGGCCGGATCGGCAGCTCGTTGATCGATTGCGGCGTGTCGGTCCGGCGGAAGATCCATTGCTGATGCCATCCTGCTGCTCCATGCGCGGTCGCAGTCAAGCCGGAGGAGGACCTCAGCGAATGCGTGGGCTGAGCGGAAGCAAGGGGCGGGACGAGATCGAAGAGCGCCGTGCGGTCGTGGGAGAGGTGCTGGCCGGACTCCGCGCCGACGGCCTGGAACCGAGTAGCGACATGCTTCGGGACGTCGAACGATATGCGGTCGGCCAGATCGATGCGGTCGAGTTTGTGACTCGCACAATGGATCGCGCTGGTCGGCGCTCACATTGACCCTCTGAGGACGGCTCACTAGACTTAACTGACCGAACGTTCGGTCGGTTTGTCGCCGCGTGATTACCGCGCCTCATGGAGAGGTGGCCCAGAGCATGTACGGCCTGCCTGAGGAAGCCAAGGACACGGTCGCCGGTGGCGGAGCGGTGGCCACATCGGAGCTTGAGCTGCAGGCGGAGTTCGATCAGATGGTCGCGGCCGACCAGCGGATAGAGCCGCGGGACTGGGTGCCAGACGCTTACCGGAAGACACTGGTCCGCCAGATCGCGCAGCACGCCCATTCCGAGATCATCGGCATGCAGCCGGAAGGCAACTGGATAACCCGTGCGCCGAGCCTGCTCCGCAAGGCGATCTTGATGGCCAAGGTGCAGGACGAGGCCGGGCACGGGCTCTATCTGTACAGCGCTGCGGAGACGCTGGGGGTGTCCAGGGACGAGCTGTTGGACCTGCTGCACCGCGGTAAGCAGAAGTACTCGAGCATCTTCAACTACCCGACGCTGACCTGGGCGGATGTCGGAGCTATCGGCTGGCTGGTGGACGGCGCCGCGATCACCAACCAAATCCCGCTCTGCCGGTGCTCCTACGGGCCGTACGCCCGGGCAATGGTTCGCATCTGCAAGGAGGAGTCGTTCCACCAGCGGCAGGGCTACGAGATCCTCTACACCCTGGCCCACGGAACTGCGGAGCAGCGCGCGATGGCGCAGGACGCTGTGAATCGTTGGTGGTGGCCGAGCCTGATGATGTTCGGGCCGCCCGATGACGAGTCCCAGCACTCCGCCCAGTCCATGGCCTGGAAGATCAAGCGGCACTCCAATGACGAGTTGCGGCAGAAGTTCGTGGACATGGTCGTACCCCAGGCGGAGATCCTCGAGCTGACCCTGCCGGACCCGGACCTGCGCTGGAACGCCGACCGCGGCCGGTACGACTTCGGACCGATCGACTGGGACGAGTTCTGGCGCGTCGTCAAGGGCGACGGGCCGTGCAACCGGCAGCGGATGGATCACCGGGTGCGCGCCCACGAGAACGGCCGCTGGGTGCGCGAAGCGGCGATGGCGTACGCGGCGAAGCACCGGGCCGGTGCAGGAGCGGCAGCATGACGGACCGCCGGCAGTGGCCGCTCTGGGAGGTCTTCATCCGGAGCAAGCGTGGTTTGTCCCATAACCACGTCGGCAGCCTGCATGCCGCCGACGCGTCGATGGCGCTGCGGATGGCCAGGGACCTCTACACCAGGCGGCAGGAGGGCGTCTCGATCTGGGTCGTCCCGGCCGTATCGATCACGGCGTCCAGTCCCGACGAGAAGGACCCGTTCTTCGAGCCGGCGGGCGACAAGGTCTATCGGCACCCGACCTTCTACGACCTCCCAGAGGGTGTGGAGCACCTGTGAGCGGCGCACCGACGGCGCAGCTGCCACCGGTCGCGCAGTATGCACTGCGGCTGGGCGACGACGCGCTCATCCTCGCCCAGCGACTCGGCGAGTGGGCGGCGAATGCCCCGGAGCTCGAGGAAGACGTCGCGCTCACCAACATCGCTCTCGACCTGCTCGGTCAGGCCCGCGTCCTGCTGACGCATGCGGGGAAGATCGAGGCCGCGGGCCGGACCGAGGACGACTTCGCTTTTCTTAGGGATGAGCGCGACTTCGTCAACGTTCAGCTCGTCGAACAGCCCAACGGCGACTTCGCGCAGACCATCGCGAGGCAGCTCCTCTTCGCCGCATACCAGCGTCTGCTCTACGCGCGGCTGGCTGACTCGGTCGACCCGACCATCTCCGGAGTCGCGGGCAAAGCGATCAAGGAGGTCGACTACCACGAGGACCATGCCGCCGGCTGGATCCGGCGCCTGGGTGACGGTACCGAGGAGAGTCATCGTCGTATGCAGGCGGGCGTGGATCGCCTCTGGCCCTATGTCGACGAGCTTTTCCGTACCGACCAGCTTGAGCAGCGATTGGTCGCGGAGGGGATCGCCGTCGACGCGAGCAGTCTTCGCGACGAGTGGCACAAGCGGGTGACAAGCGTGCTCGACGAAGCGACCCTCGCCGCGCCCGAGAGTTCGTGGACCGCGCCCGGCGGCGGTCGGCGCGGCTTGCACACCGAAGCATTTGGCTATCTCCTCGCCGAGATGCAGCACCTGCATCGCTCGCACCAGGGAGCGCGCTGGTGACCGACCTGGTACTGATCGATGAGGAGGCAGTACGCCGGGCGGCGGCGGCGGTTCCAGATCCCGAGCTGCCGATGGTCACCATCGAAGACCTCGGCATTCTGCGGGACGTCACCGTGTCACCCGGCGGGAGGGTGGCGATCACGATCACGCCTACCTACTCCGGTTGCCCGGCGATGGAAGCGATCGCGGCGGACGTCAGGGAAGCGGTCGAGACCCGCGGGGCGACGGCTGTGGAGGTGCGCACCGAGCTCGCGCCCGCCTGGACCACTGACTGGATCACCGAGGAGGGAAGGCGCAAGCTGGCTGCGGCGGGGATAGCGCCCCCGGAGCCGGTTGGAGATCGCGGCCGGACGCCTTCCGGTCCCGTCCAGGTTACGATCTCGCCCCGCTGCCCACGGTGTGGCACTCCGCGCACCCGGCTCGTCAGTAGGTTCGGCTCCACGGCGTGCAAGGCCCTTTATGCCTGCAGTGCCTGCGGTGAGCCGTTCGATTATTTCAAGGCGATTTGAGTTGACTGCGATGCCCGAGGCCCAGCCAGCCGAGCGGGGCCCGCAGGCCCGGCCCGCGGCGGCGCGGCGCCACGCGGTCTTCCATCCACTGCGGGTGGCCGCGGTCGACCACCTCACCGACGACGCCATCGCAGTGACCTTCGACGTTCCGCAGGAGCTGCGCGGCGAGTACGACTTCGTGCATGGCCAGCACCTCACCGTGCGCGTTGGGGTGACCAACGGCTCGGCCAAGGCTCTCGACGGAGTTGGCGGCGAGGACGTGCGGCGAAACTACTCGATCTGCAGCACGGCGGGCTCCGGTGTGCTGCGGATCGGGGTCAAGCGACTCCCCGGCGGGGCCTTCTCCGAATGGGCCCAAGACCACCTCGTGCCCGGCGCGGTGCTGGATGTCATGACCCCGACCGGCCGCTTTTTCACCCACCTGGAGCCGTCGCAGGCAAAGCACTATGCGTTGCTCGCCGCGGGTTCGGGGATCACGCCGATCCTGTCGATCGCGGCGACCGTCCTCGACCATGAGCCCGACAGCACGGTGACGCTCCTCTACGGCAATCGGACGACCAGCTCGATCATGTTTCTCGAGGAGCTGGAGGATCTCAAGAACCGTTATCCGACGAGGTTCGCCCTCTTCCACGTGCTGTCCAGGGAAGCGGCAGAAGCCGAGCTGCTTCACGGCAGGATCGACGGCGCCAAGCTCGGCGTCTTCCTGGACCACCTGCTGCCAGTCGACACGGTCGACGAATGGTTCCTGTGCGGGCCGTACGAGATGGTCGAGACCGCGCGCAAGGTACTCACCGAGCATGGAGCGGAAGCCGGGCGCATTCACGTCGAGCTCTTCCACGTCGAAGGCGAGCTGGTCCGCACCAGCCCGACGGGGCCGGTCACATCCGATGCCTCGGATGCATGCTCGGTGACCGTGCTGCTCGACGGCAGGAGCACCACCTTCGATCTTTCCGCAACCGCAGAGCCGATCCTCGAGGCGGCCTTGCGCGTCCGTGGCGACGCGCCATTCGCGTGTAAGAGCGGTGTCTGTGGCACCTGCCGAGCCAAGCTGCTCGAGGGATCGGTGCGGATGGACCAGAACTACGCATTGGAGGACGACGAGCTGGCCGACAGCTACGTGCTGACCTGCCAGTCGCATCCCACCGCCGATCGAGTGGTCCTCGACTACGACGCTTAAACCCGCAGGCCACTCTGCCGTGCCCGGTCGCACGCGCCCGACCACCGGTCATGGCGCTGATCAGAGTGCGCTGCAACACCAGTAAAGGTCGATAGGGGGTTGCGACTTTCTCGAGGCCGGTATACCTTCTTTACCGGTATCGGGGCGGGGAGCTGCGCCTTCTCGGAATGCGAAGAACTCGTAAGCCGATCGGCTGGCTTCTCCCCGCCCGGCCGCCGATACTGGCGCAAACGGGGGATCAAGGGGAGACATGACCGTCAACGATGTCGACGCTGACCTGCCCCCACTCGATGAGGCCGAAGCCGGCTTCCGTGGAGAGATCGTCCGCCCCGGCGACGAGGCGTACGAGATTCACCGGCAGGTATGGAATGGCGCCATCGATCGCAACCCCGCGGTGATCGCTCGCTGCGCCGGGCCGGCGGATGTGATCGAGGCGGTGCGCGCAGCGCGGCGCAGTGATCTCCAGGTCGCGGTGCGAAGCGGTGGGCACAGTTTCCCTGGCCTGTCAGTGTGCGACGGCGGCCTGGTCGTCGACCTGTCTTTGATGAAGGGCGTTCGCGTTGACCTGGCGAAAGGGACGGTGCGGGCACAGGCCGGCGTGTTGCTCGGCGAGCTCGACCGCGAGACCCAAGCCTTCGGGCTGGCTGTTCCCGCCGGCATCGTCACCCACACCGGCCTCGCCGGGCTCACCCTGGGCGGTGGCATCGGCTGGCTGATGCGCAAGTTCGGCCTCACGATCGACCAGCTCATCTCCGTCGATGTTGTGACTGCTGACGGGGAACTCCTCGTGGCCAGCGCAGAGAGGAACAGCGATCTCTTCTGGGGTATGCAAGGGGCTGGTCCCAACTTCGGCATCGTCACCGAGTTCGAGTTCCGGCTGAATCGCGTCGGGCCGACCGTTCTCGCCGGGCCGGTGATCTGGCCGATGGAGCGGTCGGCCGAAGTCCTTCGCTTCTACCGCGACTGGATCACCGATGTACCCGATGAGCTCACAACCATCGTTGTGCACCGCATGGCGCCGCCGCTCGCAGCGATCCCGAGCGAGCTGCATGGCCGTCCGATCGTCACGGTGATCTGCTGCTACGCCGGTCCGATCGAGGATGGGGAGCGAGTCGTCCGCCCGCTTAGGGCCTTCGGGCCGCCGTTGCTCGACCTCTGCGTACCGAAGGCGTTCGTCGAGCATCAGGCGATGTTCGATCCCTCCTTCCCCGCCGGGCAGTGGTACTACTTCAGGTCGTGCAACATCGCCTCCCTCAGCGATGGCGCGATCGATGTCATCGCCGAGCACGCGCCGAAGATGACCTCGGCTCTGACGGCTTTCCCGATCTTCCAGCTTGGCGGCGCGATCTCCCGCGTCGGCGAGGATGACATGGCGTTCACCGGCCGTGCCGCGGGTCACACCATCAACATCAATGCCACAACGGCGACGAGCGCGGGCTTCGACGAGGAGCGCGAGTGGTCGCAGACGTTCTGGTCCGCACTCGAGCCTTATCACAGCAACGTCTACGTGAACTTCCTGATGGAAGAGGGCCGGGGGCGGATTGAGCAGGCGTACGGCGCCGAGAAGTACGCACGGCTTAGGGCTCTGAAACAGAAATACGACCCCGACAACTTCTTCCGGCTGAACCAGAACATCCCACCCGGCTAGTGTCCCGTGTCCGAAGTCTCATTGCGTTGGCCTGGTCCCGCTGGCGCCTGGCTGCGTTCTCGGTCGCCCGGGTACCTCCAGTACGCCGGGCTCCCTGCGGCCTTGCCAGTCATCCAGCGGTCCTCCGGCCACCGACAAAGGACCTCGGACACGCGACGCTAGCGGTCACCCGGCGCGGGCCGGAGCCCGGAGGTACGGCGCCCATGGCAGGTCCACAGCCAGCCCCTCGTGGTGACGCTCGGCGTCATCGCGGGGGGTCCGGCATGTCACGGCCCGAACCACTCGCGTCCGTACGGTCGCCGCGAGTGGTGGCAGCGCGACGCCTGGCCAAGCGGGCCTTCCGTGCACGGGAGCGCAAGTTCCTGGTGGAAGGCCCCCAAGCGGCACGCGAGGCAGTGGCCGAGCCAGGCATCGTCGATGAGATCTTCGTGACGGTCGAGGCGGCGCAACGCCACTCCGAGCTCGTTCGCGCCGCTCGGACGGCCGGCGCGCTGGTGCAGCTCGCCCGCGGGGACGTGATCGGCTCATTGGCCAACACTGTTACCCCACAGGGCATCGTCGCCGTCTGCCGCTACATCGACGTTTCGCTCGCGAGCGTCCTTGCGACCGAGCCGCGCCTGGTTGCAGTTCTTGCGAAGGTCCGCGATCCGGGCAACGCCGGCACCATCATCCGGGCCGCCGACG
>DATBRJ010000033.1:0-3683 GCA_036560395.1 Actinomycetes bacterium
TGGTCGCCGGCCGCCAGGCTCGCGCTCGGAACGCCGTCACCCGGAGCGGTCCCCCATTCGGGGCAGTGAAGACATGGCCGCGCGGGTCCCCCGGGTCCGCGAGATGCGCTTCCAACTCCCGCGTGACGAACCGAGGCAGCCCGACGGTTCTGCGCGCGGCTCGTGTCTTCGGTAGCCCAAAGAAGAGCTTGCCTTCCACTTCGGTCACGATCTCGGCGACGGTAACCGTGCCGCGCAACAGGTCGACGCGACCTCGGCGCAGGCCCGCCAGCTCACCGATCCGCAGGCCGCCGTACGCGCCGACGAGCACCAGCGTTCGATAGAGCGGCCGGATGGCGTCGGCCAAGGCGATGATCTCGGCCGGGGTGAGAAAGCGCATCTCCTCGCGCTCGACCTTCGGCAGCGGAACGTTGCGGCATGGTGTCTGTGCCAGGTAGCCCGCGTCGACGGCGGCGCCCATCACCTTGCCGAAGACCTGGTAGGTCTTGGTCACGGTCGCTGGGGTGAGCCCGCGAGCTGAGAGCTCGGCCACCCAGGTTCGGACGTCGAGCTGGGTGATGGCCGCCAGGGGCACGTCGCCGAACCGAGGGCGAGCGTAGAGGCGGAGCACTAGCTCGTCCCGGGCACGGGTAGTCGGGCGCAGGTTCGTGGTGGTCGCCCACCAGGAGGCGAGCCAGTCGTCAAACCGGGTACGGCCCAGGGCGGGATCGGTCCATGTGCCACGCGCCTTGGCGTGTTCGATCTCTGCGAGCCATCGTTCGGCGTCGGCCTTGCGCCGGAAGCTCTTCGACCGCTCACGGCCGGCGGGGTCGCGGTAGCGGGCCCGATAGCTGGCCTTCCCGCTCCACACGCGACGTTCGATGTGCCCCATCGCTACCTGCTCCTCTTGGCCATCAGTGAGAACGGGAGGCGGGCGGCGCTTGTGCGCCGCAGCTCATCGCCGTCGGGTGGACGTTCAAGCGTCGCTGGTCGGATCGCGGCGCTGCGGAACGATGACGCTGCGCGTGTACCCTCACGTCCCGGGCCGCATCGGATCGGACCAGCGGCCGAGCGGTAGGGATAGCTGCTCCGGGCAGCCCTCGGCACCGCCGTGCTCGGCCGCCCTTCCCGCCAAGGAGACAGAGAGCATGACCGCGACATGGCCAGCAGACTGGGACGCGATGGTGGCGGGCCGAGGCTGCTCGATGTGCGCGAAGGGCCGGCCCGATGACGACGGGTTCGGTATCCGCATCCAAGCGGCCAGATACAGCGACGCCTACCTCCAGCGGGCCGACATGCAGCGCGGGTACACACTCGTGATCTGGCGAGGACGGCATGTAGTGGAGCCGACCGAGCTCGATGCGGCCGAGGCCGCGGCGTACTGGCTGGAGGTTCTCCGGGTTGCGGAGGCCCTCCAGCGCTACTACCAGCCGCTGAAGATGAACTATGAGGTGCTGGGCAACGCCCTCCCCCACCTGCACACCCATCTCGTACCTCGCTACCTGGACGACCCAGCCCCCGGCCGCCCCTTCCCGTTTCTTAGCGACGAGCGGCCCGACCTGCCGGAAGAGCTTGTCCAGCGCGATGCTGCGGCGCTGCGATCGATGCTGGCTCACTCTGATTCACAGCCTCAGTAGCTCCCTTGCTTGTCCGCTGGCATCCGTGCATACTCCAGTTGTCGTCCTAGGATTATAGGACTACAGGCACGGAGAACCAGCCCTTGACGCCGCTTCGCCCGCCGCTCCTGCCGCTCGCCGGATGCCCGCCTCGTCGGGTCGGTACGACTCGTGGATACTCACGCTGTCGTCCTAGCCCTACGTGGCCGAGGGGAGGCTGGACCCGCGTGCCGATCGACCCATCGAGCGACCGCCCGCTCTTCCGCCAGCTCGCCGACGAACTACGTTCCGAGATCCGGAGCGGCAAGCGGGCGCGCGGCAGCAAGCTCCCCACAGAGAGCGAGTTCCAGACCGAGTACAGCGTCAGCCGGACGACCGTCCGGGGCGCTCTCCGCCTCCTCGAGACTGAGGGCCTGGTGGTTACGCGCAAGGGCTACGGGTCCTATGTTCGTGAGCGGCCACCCATCCGCCGAGTTGCATCCAACCGTCGCCACGCTGCTCATCGCACCAGCGGAAAGCCGATCTTCGACACCGAGATCGAGGCGCAAGACCAAATGCCTTCGAGGCGAATGCTTGAAGTGGGCAGAACTGACGCGCCGGCCGACGTTGCAGCCTGGCTCAGGGTGAAGACTGACGAGCCGGTCGTAGTGCGGCGGCGACTGCAGCTCGTGAACGACGAGCCGGTGGTGCTTTCGGCAAGCTACTTCCCGCTGTCAGTCGCAGGAGGGACGCGGCTAGAGCTGCCGGAGCCGCTACCAGAAGGTCCTGACACGGCCATCGAGAACCTGGGCTACCGGTTCGCGCACGTCGTTGAGGTGGTTAGCGCACGCATGCCAACACCCGAGGAAGCCCGGATCCTTCGCCTGGGACCCGGCAGCCCGGTGGTTCGCCTGCTCCACATCGACTACGACACCGACGATCGGCCCCTTCAGATCGCCGATGACCTGTATGTCGGGGATCGGCACGAGCTGGTTTTCGAGTGGACAGAACCGCAGGAGGAGAGAAGGGAGTAATAGGGCGATCAAGGCAATAACCATATAAAGAGCCTAGGGGACGTATGCCCGTCCCCTAGGCCAGTGCATCGAGATTGGAGACCTCAGATGCATGGAAATCCTAGCGCGCCGACGAACACACCGGTAGCGCAAGAAAACGTTGGCCTCGAAGCCGACGACCGCCTGGCCTACAGCGTGAACGAGGCCGCCCAGCGTCTCGGTGTTGGCCCGATGACGCTGTACCGGGAAATCGCCGAAGGCAAGCTCCCCGCAATCCGTATCCGCGACCGGGTCTTGGTGCCCAAGGTCGTTCTTGAGCGCCTGGTCGAGGAAGCAATCTCGCGCGCCGTTGGGACTGGAAGTCCCACGTCGGGGGGTGGCTCGGATGTGGCATGACGCCTGGCCGCCCCTGCCGCCCGGCGGACATCGGCGACCGGATGCGCCGCCGTTCACCAGCCCCGGCGACCAGCTCCTGGCCGTCGGCCTCGGCGCCACCGCCGGCGCCGGTGCGCTGGTGTGGGCCACCGGCCAGCTCGCCGGCTTCGCCTTCGGCCACACCTGGCTCGACATGACCCCCGCCGACGTGGCTCACGTCCTGCTGCACCTGCCGCAGCACTGGAGCGACCCCGCCCAGGCCTGGCCCGCCAAGGTGCGCGGGCCGCTGCCCGGTGCGGCCGGCATGTACGCCACCCTTGCCGGCCTGGTCGGCGGCCTGTCCGGCGGGACCGCCGCGGTGCTGCGCCACCTGCCCGGCCGTGCCGCCGGCCACCGGCCCGGTCACGCCAGACCAGCGAAGCATGCCGGCGCGGTCTGGGCCGGCGGTCGGGAACTACGGCTGCTGCAGGTGCGGGAGCCCCAGCCGGGCCGGGTGATCCTGGGCCGCACCCCAGGAGCCTTCGGGCGACTGCTGGCGGCCGAGGACTGCCACTCGGTGCTGGTCTTCGGGCCCACCGGCAGCTTCAAGACCTCCGCCCTCGTGATTCCCGGAGTGTTGGAGTGGTCGGGGCCGCTGCTGGCCACCTCGGTCAAGCCCGACCTGCTGCGGGCCACTATGGCCCACCGCGCCCGGCTCGGCCAGGTGCTGGTGATCGACCCG
>DATBRJ010000034.1:0-1913 GCA_036560395.1 Actinomycetes bacterium
CGGCTCGAAGTAGTCGGCCGGCTCTCTGTCCCGCCAGATCCGACCAAGCCGCCGATCCCGCAGGACGGCATTCGCGTGTTGGTGGCTGAGAGCAAGCCACATCCCGGTCTGCTCGTGCCAGCGGGGCGACTCGTGCCGGAGCTGAGCGAAGATCGGATACGGATCGGTGATGAAGTCTGCCGAGCGCAGATCCAGTGCGGCAACCTCCGTCACACCCGCAACCGTAGCCAAGGCATGCCGGATCGAACCCTGCTGTGCGCGCGGGCGCCGAGTCAAGGCTCCCGGTGTGGGGTCATCCATCGATCAGGAGCGGCTGCGCGGCGGCCGGCCCTCGCTCGCCGCGATTGCCCATCAACGATCCGGATGGCATCGGCCGCGTCCCAGTCGGGCACGTGGACCCGAACCGGTCCCGGAGTCGTGTCGATGTGGACGGTCGCGAGCCTCAGCTTCCGCTGGAGGGGCCCTTGCGTCAACCGTACGCTCTGCGTTTTACCGTGGGCGATGATGTCGATCTCCCGCCGGAGGACGCCCCGCTTGGCGACGAAGACGGTGTCGGTGACGCCGTACCCGATCGAACGCCACGTGATTGGCCGGACCCAGATCATCCGGCGCGTCCCGACGGCGAATGGAATGGAATCGACCTCGACCCCTGGGAGCAGCCGCGAGATGACGTCGAGCGCCAGACGCCGCGGAGCGACCGGGAGAAGCACCGAGGTCACGGCCGCGCCTCCCTCACCAACTCGGCCGCCGGAGTAGCCCGCGACATTCACATCGATCCGCACCCAGCCCCGGGTCCGCCACAGCAAGGGTTGGACGAGCCGGATCGCCTGAACCCGGCCGGGAGGGACGGTCTGGCTGCGGTGCTCGAGCAGTCCATGCCGCAGCCGCAGCCCGTCCGGCGACTCGGCAAGCGTGAAGTCGAAGCCGTGGCTGAAGGCGCGAAAGGTGGCACCGCCGAAGGCCAGCATGATCGGCAGCAGTGGGATGAGCACGCCCGGCTGCTCGAGACCCACGCCGATGACGAGCAAGCCAGCAGTCAGCAGGGTCCCGATGATCGCCGTCCCGGATAGCGCGATCGAGGCGACCAGGGCGCCATGCGGGACCTTGACGAGCACGTTCTCCGGCGCTTCCGGGGCGTCGGGTGCGATCCCCGCGGCCCGGGCGAGCAGTTCGGCGCGCAGCCGATCGGCGGCGGGCTCGGAGAGGTAGGCAAGCGGAGCCTCGGTCTTGTCGCCACCGGCCACCTCGAGCCTGAGCTCAGCGAGACCGAGCAACCGGGCGATGAGTGGGCGTACGACGTCGACGGCCTGCAGCCGGGCCAGATGGACCCGACGCGACCGGCGGAAGAGAACGCCGGTCTCCACATAAAGGTCGCCGGCCTCGATGCGGTAGTTGGTGAACCACCACGACACGAATCCGTAGCTCAGTGCGATCGGCACGGCGGCCACAAGAGCCAGCCAGATCTCGCTGGATCGGAAACCCGCGGCCATCTCCTGAGCGACGAAGGCTATGGCGAGCGCGATGATCTGCCAGCTTCGCGCGAGCGGAGTCAGCGGGTGCAGGCGGCGCGACTCATCGGTGTCGCGGCGGGTGGCGAAGCCAGTCACAGACCTGCCGACCTCGTCTCGCCGAGCATCGCGAGCCGGTCACGCAACCGCGCGGCCTCAGGCATGGTCAGCCCGGGGATGGACGCATCAGTCGCCTCGGCGGCGGTATGCAGCTGTACGGTCGCGATCCCGAACCTCCGCTCCAGAGGGCCTGCGGCGACATCAACGAACTGCATCCGGCCGTAAGGCACGACCACGAGCCGGCGGAACATGAACCCGTTCGTCACGAGGAGGTCGTCCTCGCGCTCTGCGTATCGCCAATATCGCCAGTTGCGGCCGATGAGCCACCACCCCCACACCCCGATG
>DATBRJ010000035.1:0-11318 GCA_036560395.1 Actinomycetes bacterium
GCCCTATCGACGGCAGATCGCGCTCTTCCTGCTGCTGGTGATCTTCGACGCGATCCTCGTCATCGTCACACCGCTCTTGCTTCGGAAGATCATCGACGACGGTGTGATTCCGAAGGACCAGAGCGTCGTGATCACTTATGCAGGCATCGCGGCCGTCGTCGCGGTGGTCGATGCTGGCCTGTCACTGCTCCAGCGATGGTATTCCGCGCAGGTCGGAGAGGGACTGATCTACGACCTGCGGACGCGGGTCTTCGCGCATGTCCAGCGGATGCCGATCGCGTTCTTCACCCGGACCCAGACCGGCGCTCTCATCTCCCGGTTGAACACCGACGTGATAGGCGCCCAGCAGGCGTTGACGTCCACCCTGTCGGGTGTCGTGTCCAACGTGATCAGCCTCCTCCTTGTCGCCGGGGCGATGTTCGTGCTTTCGTGGCAGGTCACCGCGCTCGCCCTGGCGATGCTGCCGCTCTTTCTTTTCCCGGCCAAGTACATCGGCCGCCGGCTGTCCACGCTCACCCGCGAGCAGATGCAGCTCAACGCGGCGATGAGTACGACGATGACCGAGCGGTTCAATGTCGCCGGTGCCCTGCTGGTCAAGCTCTTCGGGCGCCCGAAGGACGAGGACAGCCAGTTCGCCGAGCGTGCCGGGCAGGTCCGCAACATTGGCATCAGGATCGCGATGATCGGCCGGGTCTTCTTCACCGCGCTCCTGCTGGTGGCGTCTCTGGCTACCGCACTCGTCTACGGCGTGGGCGGTTATCTGGCCGTCTCCGGGCAGCTGACGGTGGGCACCCTTCTCGCCCTCGCGGCGTTGCTGGGGCGCCTCTATGGACCCTTGACCTCGTTGTCCAACGTCCGTGTCGACGTGATGACGGCTCTGGTGTCCTTCGAGCGCGTGTTCGAGGTGCTGGACCTGCCGTCGATGGTCGCGGAGGCTGAGCGTCCGCGGCAGCTGCCGGGCGGGCCGCAGTCCGTGGAATTCGATCACGTGAGCTTCCGCTACCCGGCAGCGAGCGAGGTCTCACTCGCGTCCCTCGAGGTCGTCGCGCGGCTTGAAACGACGACGCCGCAGACCGTGTTGCATGACGTGTCGTTCCGGGTCGACCCAGGCCAGCTCG
Source organism: Actinomycetes bacterium (assembly GCA_036560395.1). Classification (GTDB taxonomy): domain Bacteria; phylum Actinomycetota; class Actinomycetes; order JAKEEW01; family JAKEEW01; genus DASYTV01. Next base: position 1,119 of record DATBRJ010000035.1, read on the forward strand.
TTGCCTTGGTCGGGCCATCGGGTGCGGGTAAGACGACGACCTCGTCCCTCGTGGCGCGGCTGTACGACGTCACAGGCGGTGCCGTTCGTATCGGCGGTGTCGACGCACGGGACCTGTCGTTCGAATCGCTCTACGACACGGTCGGGGTGGTCACGCAGGACTCGCACATGTTCCACGACACGGTCCGGGCGAACCTGCTCTATGCGAAACCGGCCGCAACGGAGGCCGAGCTCGTCCAGGCGTGTAAGTCGGCGCAGATCTGGGATCTCGTGGAATCGCTGTCGGACGGGCTCGACACGGTGGTCGGTGACCGTGGCTATCGGCTCTCCGGTGGCGAGAAGCAGCGGCTTGCGATCGCCCGCATCCTGCTCAAAGCGCCCGGCGTCATCGTGCTCGATGAGGCGACGGCGCATCTCGACTCAGAGTCAGAGGCGGCGGTCCAGATGGCGTTGGCGACCGCCCTGTCCGGGCGTACCTCGATCGTCATCGCTCACCGGCTGTCCACCATCAGGGACGCGGACCTCATCCTCGTCCTGGACGAGGGCCGCATCGTCCAGCGTGGCAGCCACGAGGAGCTGCTGGCCGCAGGTGGGCTCTATGCAGAGCTCTACCGGACTCAGTTCGCGGTATCGCCCGTCTCCGATGGCGAGCTCGAGCCGCGCGCTGATGCACCTTCCCTCGATGGCGAGGTGGGGTCCGTGGATGACGAGGTCGCTCTGTTCAGCCCTGAGGTCACCAGCGCGCCGTGATTGTCGGACCAGACGCGGGAAGGCTTCAGATGGTCCGTAGTGCACCGCCGTCCACCGGGATCATGCAGCCGGTGAGGAACGACGCTGCGGGGGAGAGGACGAACGCGGCGACAATCCCAAACTCCTCGGGAGTTCCATAGCGGCCCAGCGGGATCACCGCGGACTGACGGGCCCGGGCGAGCCGCGCGTCACCTGCCGCTTGGTCCAGTTCGCGGATTCGCTCGGTGGCGATCCTGCCGGGCAGGAGCCCGTTGACCCGCACGCCACGCGGCCCCAGCTCGTCGGCCAGCGTCTTGGCCACCATCGCCAGGCCAGGCCGCATACCGTTCGAGATTGCGAGCCCGGGGATCGGCGACCGAACCGACGACGACAGGACGAACGCGATGGATCCCCCCTCGCCGACCGCGCTTGCGACTGCGCGTGCGATCCGCAACCCGCCGAGGAAGATGCTCTCGAAGGCATGCTGCCAATCCGCGTCGCTGGTGTCCGTGACGGTGCCAGGGGGAGGCCCACCTACCGATATCAGGGCACCATCGAGCCGGCCAAACCGGGCAACACCGGCCGCGACCAAGCGCTCGGCTGCACTCGGTTCCGCATTGTCGGCGGTGATGCCGACCGCTTTGGAGCTGCCACCAAGATCGGCCACGGCCTTCTGTACGGCATCCTCATGGCGGCTGGAGACCACGACGCGGGCGCCCTCGTTGACAAGCACTTCGGCCGCGGCACGACCAAGTCCACGGGTGCCACCGGTCACGAGGTACACGCGATCCTGCAGGCCGAGATCCATGCGGACCATCCTGCCCCGGTCGGCACGGCAAGGCACGTTACGGTCAGTCGTATGAGCCACCGGTCCGAACAGTCTCCCCGGTCCAAGAATCGCCCCACACGATCAGCCGCGTCGGCGCCGGGGACCGGAATCATTCATTCCACCTGGGTGGCAGACGAGCCCCCGATCCCTGGCCCGCTGTCGGCATCTGAGGGATCGACGTGAGCGAGCACCCGAATCGCGAGTACCCGAATCCAGGCGAGCCCACGAGCCGGGAGGAGGCAGCCGCCGCGCGGTGGCTGCGGGCCGCGGCGCCGATCACCGTCCTGACCGGAGCGGGGATCTCCACCGAGTCGGGCATTCCTGACTTCCGTGGCCCGCAGGGGGTGTGGACGAAAAACCCTGGCGCCCAGGCAATGTCCACCATCGACGCTTACCTCGCCGATCCTGAGGTCCGTCGCCGTGCTTGGCGGGCGCGCCTCGACCATCCCGCCTGGTCAGCCGGGCCAAACGCGGGCCACCGGGCACTCGTGGATCTCGAGCGTGCAGGACGCCTTCGCGCGCTCGTGACACAGAACATCGACGGCCTGCATCAGGCCGCCGGCTCCAACCCGGACCTGGTCATCGAGATCCACGGCACGATCCGCCAGGTGGGCTGCCTCAGCTGCAGCGATCGCACACCGATGGCCGAGGCACTGAAGCGGGTCGCCGCCGGTGAGGACGATCCACCGTGTCGACGGTGTGGCGGGATTCTCAAGTCGGCCACGATCTCATTCGGCCAGGCACTCGAACCGGCGGTGCTCAATGCGGCTATCTCCGCCGCCCAGGCCTGTGACGTGCTGCTCGCCGTGGGGACGTCGCTGTCGGTCCATCCGGCCGCGGGGCTGTGCGACTTCGCTCTCGGTTCCGGCGCCAGGCTCGTGATCATTAATGCCGAGCCGACGCCGTACGACGAGGTCGCCCACGCGGTTCTGCGTGAGCCCATCGGAAAGGTACTGCCTCGGCTGGTCCACGCCGCGATGGCCAACGGCGAGGGCGCCGCGTGATGGGCACCCGTTGAGGCGGCCGGCGCCGCTGCGACCAGGTGACACTGTCGCGGTGATCGCTCCGAGTGGGCAGGTGGACCCCGACCGACTCCGGCTCGGCGGAAAGGTGCTGGAGAGCTTCGGACTGACGGTGGCGCTCGGTGAACACGTGCTCGACCGGACGGGAAGTTACCTCGCGGGTACCGATGGGGCCCGCGCTGGTGACTTCACCCGCGCCTGGCGGGACACGGATGTCTCGGCGGTGATCTGTGCGCGCGGCGGCTATGGCGCTATGCGGATGCTTGACCTGGTCGACTGGGATGGGCTCGCAGGGATGCCACCAAAGCTGTTCGTGGGTGCGAGCGACGTGACCGCCCTGCACGAGGCGATCGGCTCTCGGCTCTCGGTGGCGACGCTCTTCGGGCCGATGGTGGCGACCGCCGCCGTCGCGCATGCAGAGCAGTGGAGCATGGCAGCGTACAAAGCCGCGCTGTTCGGTGAATGGTCAGGGATGCGTGTGTACGCGGAGGAGCCGGCGGTGCTCAATCCCGGGTCGACCAGCGGCATCACAGCCGGAGGCAACCTCAGCCTGCTGGCTGCGACCGTCGGGTCCGGCACATCCCGTCCGGCGGCCGAAGCGATTCTCCTGCTGGAGGACGTGAGAGAAGAGCCGTACCGGATCGACCGCCTGCTAACCCAGCTGCACCGCAGCGGTTGGTTCGACCAGGTCGCCGCGGTGGCGCTGGGCACCTGGACCGAATGCGGGGATCCGGCTGCGGTCGAGGACGTCCTCAGAGACCGGCTTTGCCCTCTCGGCGTTCCTGTGCTCGGTGGATTTCCATTTGGCCACGGCAGCCGCCAGGCAAGCATCCCGCTCGGTGTCGAGGCAGTGCTCGACACCGAGGCCGCTGCCTTGCGTATCCGTTGAGGCTTGTGCCGGGCCGCCTCACCTAGTTGTTCCATCTCATGAGGTTGTTTACAGCAGATCGAACAACGTGGGCTCGTAGCCGAGTCCTTCTATCCGGGGCGTAGCGAAGTTCCCCGACCGCGGTGCAAGGCGGTACGTCGTGATCGGCACCCGACTGGCCGGAGGCTTGTTCCCCAGCGCGCTGTGGGGCCGCTCGTGGTTGTACGTGTTGAGGAAGTCCGCGAGCGCGGCGGTGCGCTCTTCGTCGCTGGCATAGGGACGTAGAGCCACTCGACCTTCATCGTCAGGTTGTACGGTCGCGGGCGCGATGGCGACCGACCCGTCGCCGACCGTGGCCAGGTGTCCGGCGATCCGGTCGGGACCCCATTTCTCAGCCACGCGCAACTGGATCACCATCTCTTCGATGTCGTCGGGCGTGCGTGTCGCCTGGCGCTCTGGTCGCGAGGGTTCGGTCGAGCAGACCGGCCTCACCGTGGGCGAGCCACCGCTTGTACCACTTGGTCAGAGCGGTGCGACTGACGCCGCCTTCGTCGGCAACGTGGGCGAGTGGGCGTCCGGCGTCGATGCGTTCGCACAGGCGCTGACGGCCTTCCGGGGTGAGCGGAGCGTTCGGGTGGCCAGACATAGCTTTGCGCGCACGAGTGGCACGACGTGCCACACCTCAGTGGTGCCAACGTGGTGCCTCATGCGTGCCTCCTCGACCCGTGTCCGCGCTGCCGTCTGTCGCGGGCCGAGGATGATGCCTTACGCCACCGACACTTTCTGACTGCGGTGGAGTCGGACCCGGCATTTGCCTGAGCAGAACCGCCGACGGCGCCCCGTTTCGGGCTGCTCGATCTCGGTCCCTCAACCGGGTGCTTCGCACCGCGTTTCGTTACCGATTACGACCACGGTCGGGGACGTTTCGTTCCAGGCTTGGGTCGGTGAAGCGCCGGGTGTCACCGATGCCCCAGAGCATCCGAGGGATGTTCGTCTGGTGGTGATCGGTCCGCGTAGGCGACGCTGTGCCCCGAGTGCGAGGACTACCTGCGAGCCGGATCGCGCACCGATCAGTTTCGTGCGCTGTACCGGTCTAAGATCTCCGAGACCGGCTGACGGAAGGCATGGCGCGATGCGGAAACTGATCTACGGCATGAACCTGACACTGGATGGCTACGTCGCCGCGCCCGGCGACGATCTCGGGTGGAGCGGGCCGAGCGACGAGCTGTTTCAGTGGTGGCTCGATCAGGAGCGGGCGATCGGCCTGTTGCTGTATGGGCGCAAGCTGTGGGAGGCCATGAGTTCCTACTGGCCGACCGGCGACCAGCAGCCCAATGCCACCCCGGCGGAGATCGAGTTCGCGCGGAACTGGCGGGACACGCCGAAGGTGGTGTTCTCCTCGGCGATGGAGAAGGTCGACTGGAACACCCGCCTGGTCACCGGCGACGCGGTCGCGGAGATCACCCGGCTCAAGGCTGAGGACGGCGAGCCGATGAGGGTTGGTGGTGCAACGCTCGCCGGGGCGGCCATGCGAGCCGGGCTGATCGACGAGTACACGATCGTGACCCATCCGGTCCTGGTGGGCGGCGGCACGCCGTTCTTCACCGCGCTGGATAGCTGGGTGAACCTGAACCTGGTGGAGACGCGGACGTTTCCCGGCGGGGTGGTTCTGACCAGGTACGAGACGAGGCGCTAAGCGCGTTTCCTCCCCGCGGCCAAGGAAGTGACGAGGGCAGTGATGGGCCCACGGGCTTGATCGCGGAATTGGTTCCAGGAAGTTCTGGAACCACCACGATCGTCGGAGGATGATGCGGTGCGATCCGGCGGGACTTGGTGCCGGTCCGGCTGATCGGCGGGCAGGTCCGGGTCCTGCTGCACGCCAACGACCTGGTGATCTTCGACGGCCGCCAGCAGGTCGCTCGACACGACCGGCTCACCGGCCGACTCGAAGCCCACCTCGAACTCGACCACTACCTCGAGGCACTGGCCCGCAAGCCGGGCGCGTTGCCCGGCGCCACAGCACTCGAACAAGCCGCGCCGGCGGCGGGAACTCGTGTCAACAACGTCTGGAGAGAACACACGTAGTGCCGCGTGTCCGAGGTCCTTTGACGGCGGCCGGAGGACCGCTGGATGACTGCACTAGCGTGCGGCTGGGCGACGGCCGGCCATCGCCTGTTCAGGGATCTTCGTCGAGGCCATGTGCGCGCCCTCATCCTCGTGTGCCTCCTTGAAGAGCAGATAACAGAAGCCGCCGACGGCGATGCTCGCGAAGAGGTACCACTGGACCGCATAGGCGAGATGGGGGCCCTCGCTGAGTCCGGGAGTATCCAGCAGGGTCGGGCTCGGCGTCTTGTCCGGACTCTGGGAGACCAGCTCGACGTAGCCGTCATACAGCGAGTACGGCAGGGTCGTGCCGATTCGGGGGACGTCGATACGGACGACCTGTCCGGCGGGAACGCCGGCGCCGTCGCGCGGGCCGTGAGACGGCTGGCGCTCGGATGGTCGCAGGCGACCGACGACAGCGATCTCGCCGGCAGGAGGTGCGGGCGCCTTTGGTGTGTCTCGCGCGGTCTCGCCGAACGGGATCCAGCCTCGATCAACGAGGAGCGCAACGCCGGCCGTCGTGATCAGCGGAGTGAGGACATGGAAGCCCGGCTGGCCGTCGGCGGTCGCGGTCCGGTTGCGGACGAGCAGCTCATGCGCGGGGTCGTATCGCCCTGAGGCGGTCACCGGACGCCACTCGTTGCCCTTCGTCGTCGGTCGGTCCGGCCCGGTAAGCGTCGCCACCGGCACCGGTGACGCGTGGATGTTGCGTGAGATGACCGCGTTCTTGGCGCGTCGCTGGTCGAGGCGGTCGAGCTGCCAGAAGCCGAGCCTGATGAAGGTTGGCACCAGGATGACAACCAGCCCGAGCAGGGCAAGCCAGCGCCGGGTCAACAGCAGCCTGAGCACAGCACCGACGGTACCCGCCGATCCGCAGGTACCCGGACCTGCCCGGGCAATCGGCGATCGGGCACTCGTACACGCGCCCGATAGATCGAGGAGTCTTCAACGCGGGCGCGCGCACGCCCGATCGCGGGAGGGGCCGCCTGACCGGTCCGAAACGCGACTGGAGCGGGCCGGTGACCAACGGATGAGCCTGCTGCCAGACCCAGAAAGCCGCCTTCACGCCGGCGAATCCGGCGGGAGGGCGCTTGCTAGGCCGAGCCTACGGAGTCGGCACGCCCGCTAGTCGAATGGCGTTTTAGAGCGGAGGGCCGTCGTCATATACGCGCCTCTCCTCAACGATCTCCTCAGCGGGCCGGTAAACCCGGTTGCGTCGCGTCGGGTCGACGATCTCATCGCTGGCGGTAAGAACGCGGGTGCGCCGCCTCGGACCCCACACAAACATGGTCATGATCAGGCCGAATGCTCCGGCAAGCATGAGGACGATGCCGACAACGTCCAGGTTGAGCCCTGATATGGAGACGTTCGTCGCGAAGGTGAGGATCGCGCCGAGCGCCATGAGGAAAATGCTCGCGCCGATACCCATCAGATGACCTCCGAAGATGGCCGCCGCATCGGTCTGCGGCAGCGTTCGAGAAGGTCCATTTACCCCGTGTGCGGGGATCCGAACGGCGCGGACAGGTTGGACTTATCTTCCGTTCAGTACGTGCTCGTCTAGAAGGTTGCGGCCGCGGCCACCATGGCCGACGTGAGGGTCTCCGTGTCGGACTCGTCGAGGACGTAGGGCGGCATCGTGTAGAGCAGCCGCCCGAACGGGCGCAGCCAGACGCGGCGCTCGACGAGAAACTCCTGCACCGGACCCACATCGATCGGTTCCCGCGCCTCGATGACGCCTATCGCGCCGAGCACCCGGACGTCCGCTACCCCGGGAAGGTGACGTGCCGGGTCAAGTCCGTCGGTCAGGCGTCGTTCGAGTGTGTTGACGCGGTGCCGCCACGGGGATTCGAGAAGCAGGTCGATCGACGCGAGCGAGATGCCTGCGGCGAGCGGATTCCCCATGAACGTCGGGCCGTGCATGAACACACCCGCCTGACCGGCGCAGATGCCATCGGCGACGGTTTCGGTGCAGAGCGTCGCCGCCATGCTCAGGTAGCCTCCGGTCATCGCCTTGCCGAGGCAGAGGATGTCCGGTGAGATTCCCGCGTGATGCGCGGCGAACAGCTCGCCGCTGCGGCCGAACCCGGTGGCGATCTCGTCGAGGATGAGCAGGACGTCGTACGTATCGGCGAGCCGCCGCGCCTCGGCGACGTACTCCGGCGCGTAAAACCACATGCCACCAGCGCCTTGGACGACCGGCTCGAGAATGATGGCCGCTATCTCGTCGTGGTGGCGGTCGAGCAAGGCGGCGAGCTCATCGCTGTCACTTGGGTCGTATGGGTCGCCAAAGCGGGTCCTTGGGCGTGGCGCGAAGAGCTGGGGCACGAGTACGGAACGGCCCGGGTCCCCGGCTTGCGGCGATTTCGTCGGCGTACTGCCGAAGATGTGGTGCATCCCGGTCACCGGATCGCACACGCTCATGGCGGCAAAGGTGTCGCCGTGGTACCCGCCGCGAATCGTCAACAGCCGCTGCTTGCGGGGGTGGCCGGTCTCGTGCCAGTACTGGATGGCCATCTTGATGGCGACCTCGACCGCCACCGACCCCGAGTCGCTGAGGAAGACCCGGCTCAACGCACCGGGAGTGATGTCAGCGAGTCGCTGCGCAAGGGCCACGGCAGGCTCGTGTGTAAGACCGCCGAACATGACATGCGGCATTCTCGCCAGCTGGGCGGTTGCGGCCGCAGTGAGTACGGGGTGGTTGTAGCCATGGATCGCGGACCACCACGACGCCATTCCGTCGATGACTTCGCGCCCGTCGCCGAGGGCCAGGCGCACCCCCTCGGTGGCCGTCACCAGATAGGGAGCGACCGCCGCCTTCTTCGCCGCGTACGGATGCCATACATGAGCGCCGTCACGTGCGATCAGGTCGTCCACGAGCACGCACCTTAACGGCCGCACCCGTCGAGGAGGTGTTATCAGCTGCTCGGCGTAGGCTGTTGGGCACGGTAGTGGATCTTTGGGAGGCGCGTGGCGTTGCTCGTCGACAGCTTTGGCCGGGTGGCAACCGATCTTCGCGTCTCGCTCACCGATCGGTGCAATCTTCGTTGCACCTACTGCATGCCGGCAGAGGGTCTTGACTGGTTGCCGTCGCCGACACTGCTCACCGACGACGAGATCGTCCGCCTGGTGCGGATCGCGGTCGAGCGGCTCGGCGTTACCGAGGTCAGGTTCACCGGCGGAGAGCCCTTGATCAGGCGTGGCCTCATCGGCATCGTCGAGCAGGCGGCCGCGCTGTCCCCGCGGCCTCGGCTGTCTGTCACCACCAACGCTCTCGGGCTGGCGCGGCTCGCGGCGCCGCTGCGGGCGGCCGGCCTCGACCGGGTCAACGTGTCCCTGGACACGCTGCGAGCCGATCGGTTCGTGGCGCTCGCTCGTCGCGACCGGCTCGCCGACGTCATCGAGGGTCTGGCAGCTGCCGAGTCGGCTGGCCTGTGCCCGGTGAAGGTCAACGCCGTGCTGATGCGCGGGGTCAACGACGACGAGGCACCGCAGCTGCTGCGCTGGTGCCTAGACCGCGGCTACGAGCTGCGGTTCATCGAGCAGATGCCGCTCGACGCACAGCACGGCTGGCGCCGGGACACCATGGTCACCGCGGCCGAGATACTCCAGGAGCTGGGGGAACACTTCGACCTGGAGCCCGAGGACGGAGATGTCCGAGGGAGCGCTCCGGCCGAGACCTGGCTCGTGAATGGCGGCCCCGAGCGGGTGGGCGTGATCGCATCTGTTACCCGGCCGTTCTGCGGTGCGTGCGACCGCGTCCGGCTGACGGCCGACGGCCAGGTCCGCACCTGCCTCTTCGCGCGTGACGAGTCCGATCTGCGCTCGCCGTTGCGGTCGGGAGCAAGCGACGCGGAGATCGCGCAGCGGTGGGAGGTCGTGATGTGGGGGAAGAAGCCGGGTCACGGCATCGACGATCCGGGATTCCTCCAGCCTGCGCGTCCTATGTCCGCTATCGGCGGCTAGCGGTCGCGCCTAGATCACGCGCACGCGGCACGCCCGGCCAGGCTGCGCGAGGGGAACCACGCTCGTGACAAAGCGATGCCGGGCAGCCACGGGGGAAGCCGCCCGGCATCGCGTCCTAGTCGCTCCGACGGGGGATACGGAGCGCAGACGAAGTATTACACGCTGCCGTGATTCTGTGCACGGACTCTGTAGGTTATTCGGCCGTGCGAGTCTCCTGAAGAGGAAACCTCGGTACTCGCAATAGCTGAAAACATCAGCATATGGTGCAAAACCACCCGGACGTGTCTCATTTTGGTGCATCGTTATACAGCTGCTCGATCGCGTAACCAGAGCGCAGGCATGTGACGCTAGCCCCCGGCGGCCCCAGGCTCAGACGCGTTACCGGGGGAGGACTCTGGTCCGTGCGCCGGGGTCCCGGCTGAGCCGGGCGGGTCCGTTCCTCCCTGGTCAGGGGTCTGCGCTCGGGGCAGTTCTGTCCGCATTGGATCGATCGCCGCCGGACCGTCGGGCCGATAGCCGGGCGGTCCCGCGCGCGTGCGCTCGCGCCCGCTGTTGGCATAGACCACGGAGAGGTACGGCAGGACGAGCGCCCCGACCAGCAAGACCGCGCGCAGCCAACCATGAGTGACAATCGCGAGCACAAAACACACCGTGCGGATGCCCATGGAGATCGCGTAGCGGATCTGG
>DATBRJ010000036.1:0-6959 GCA_036560395.1 Actinomycetes bacterium
GGCAAGGCGACCGAGCGCTACCAGGGCCGGGTGACGGTTGACCGCGCGAGCTTCGAGCAGCGCGCGGAAGCCGACGTGACCTTCGCGCTCGAGTGGCCGGAAGCCGCGGTCTCTGTACGCTCCACTCTGGATCTACGGGTCCGGCCCCGGTCTTACGACGTCGTCATCGACCTCGAAGTCAAGGAGAACGGTGAGACCCTCACCACTCGCCACTGGGCCAGAACCTTCGACAGAACCTGAGGTATACCGAAGAACTGTGCTCGGTTGCCACCTGCTCCTGGACCCGGGAAAGGGGAGCGCATGGAGCAGCGCAACCGACCAACCGACTGATGTCAGCCGAACCCTTGATACGTCGGTCCCCGCCCACCGATCGCGATCATGCCTGCACACGCTGCCTTGCAGCATCGCTAGATCAAGCGATGTGCGTGGAACCTGACTATTCGACGAATCGCGATCGACCGTTGTGCGGGGAGCAAGACGCCGAGGCCGTTTTTGTCAGGCTGCGCGCACATTGGCTGATCCACCGACGCCGAAAAGTCAAGTTCCGCGCACACCGACTGATCCCCGCGTGGCTCGACGCTCTGCGGAATCCCTACCAGACCGCCGACGCGCTCCCCATCGTGAACACGACCTCCCTGCGGGATGTGTTGGCCCAAGAGCGCTGCACACTTATCCGAGAGTGTGTCAACCAAGGTTGACAGAGGCCGCAATGTCAACTTAGGTTGACTCCTATGACCGATACCGCACAGCTAGCGTCCGACGCCGGCGGCCGCGATCCAGCCGTGGGCCTGAGGGCCGTACACGCGCTCCGGGCGCTGGTCGAGCGGCTCGAGGCACTCCAGGTCGGCAACGCCAGAGAACGTGGCTGGTCCTGGCAGGAGATCGCGCTGCACCTCGGCGTGACGAAACAAGCGGTGCACAAGAAGTACGCCGGCGGCCGCGGGCTGCTCAGACGGGAGAGATGACTGATGTTCGAGCGATTCACCGACTCGGCCCGCGAAGCGGTCGTCCAGGCACAGGTCGAGGCCAGAGGCTTGGGACACCGCTACATCGGCACCGAGCACCTCCTGCTTGGGCTCCTCGCCGACTCGGGGTCGGATTCGGCGCGATGCCTCCGGTTGCAGGGGATGGATCATGACCAGGTGCGTGAGGCTCTCACTCGAATCATCCCCGTGCCACCGGGCGACTTGGACGCCGAAGCGCTGGAGACGATCGGCATCGACCTGTCCGCAGTCCGGGAAAAGGTGGAGGCCACGTTCGGCGCAGGCGCACTTGACCAGCCACCGGGGCGCGGTGGCGAGCGGAGGCGCCTCCCCTCCGGTCATATCCCGTTTACGGCCCGCGCCAAGAAGGTCCTTGAGCTGTCCCTGCGGGAGGCGGTGCGGATGCACCACAAGCACATCGCCGACGGTCACATCCTTCTTGGTCTGCTCCGCGAGGGCGAGGGTCTCGCGGTGCGGATCCTGGTCGATGCAGGAGTCGACCTCGACTCGCTGCGGCGTGACGTCACCGCGGCGTTGCGGTGAGGTCCGGAGCAGTCGAGACGTGTGGCGGCACGCCCTGGTAGGCGCGGGCGACCATTGTCACCCAGGTATAGACGGCGTCTTCGCTCGGCGCGAACGGCCCGGGCTTGAAGTGCGGCGATGTGAGACCGCGCTGGACCGACTCGCACGCCGACCAGTCCTGCCGGTTCGTACGGTCCCAGAAGTCGACAGCGAACGACGGATCCGTCACCCCGTTGACGAAGTACCACGAGCATTCGATCGCCGTGCTGTCCGGTGCGAGTGGTGTGAGCCGGTGCGTCATCACGTAGTCCGGGTGCAGCGAGATCAGCAAGTTCGGGAACAGCCCGAGGTAGAGCACCTGTCGCGGGTCGACGGCCGGGATCGGAATGCCCGCGGATCTTCCGTCCAGTGACATCGTGACCGCGCCGTCGCGCAGGTCCATGGAACCGCCGACCCACGCGCCAGGCAGGTCGAAATTCTCCCCGCTGTTCGGTGGCGACACCTGGCACAGCTCAGGGTGGATCAACGGGCAGTGGTAGCACTCGTGATAGTTCTCCACGACCACCTTCCAATTGGCCGCAACCTCATAGTCGTGCTGGGCGAGGTGAAGGAGACCCTCTGGGGCATACGGTGCGACGAAGTTCTGGAGCGCACCAATGTGGTCGTGGAAGGGTGGCCCGGTGCCGGTCGCGTTCACGAACACCCAGCCGTGCCAGACCTGCACCGGCAGCTCGACGAGGCCGTGCTCGGCGGGATCGAAGCCGTCCAGGTCACGGAAGCCGGGTGCGCGCATCAGCCCCCCGTCTAGGTTGTAGGTCCAGGCGTGGTACGGGCACATCAGCGCGCGCTTGGTCGACGTGCACCCGGCGGGCAGGATTTCGTGGCCTCGATGGCGGCAGGTGTTCGCGAAGGCGCGGATTTCCCGGTCACCGGAGGCCCAGGTGAGCAGCACCGCGACGTCGCCGGCGCTGACCGCCCGCTGGGTGACCGGCTTGCTGCCGCCGTCGATCCGCAGGTCGGCTTCGCGCCCAGCACAGGTCCATGTGCCGGCGAAGAAATGCCTCTGCTCCCACGCCAGGACCTCGGCAGAGGTGTAAGCATCGGCGGGGAGCATGGTGCCGCGCCCGAACGGTCGCAGCGCCGGCTCGAGTGCGTCAAGTGCGATCGGCGCGGCTGTCATGAGATACCTCCACTGACCAGGGGAATCTGTCCGACCGGGCCTACTAAGGTCTTCCCGTGGCGAATCGAGTGCGGCGGCAGAACGCTGCGGTGCGCAAGGAAGAGATCTTGCGGACCGCGGTGGAGGAGATCGCTCGCCGCGGATTCGCGAGCACCCGAGTCGCAGATGTCGCGGCTGTTCTCGGGATCAGCCCGGCGCTCGTCTTCTATCACTTCGCGAGCAAGGATCGGCTGCTCGCAGCGGCCTTCGAGTACGCCGCGGAGCGCGACCTGTGGCGGCTGACTAAGGCGCGCAAGGCCGGCGGCTCGGCGCTGGAGCGCCTGCGCGCCGTGCTTCGGCTCTATTCGCCGACAAGTTCCTCCTCGCCCAGCTGGACGCTGTGGATCGACGCCTGGGGTGCAGCCCTCCGTGAGCCGGAGCTGCGAGCGGTCTCCCGGCGCCTCGATCTGTTCTGGAAGGAGTCCGTTGCCGCCGTGATCGTGGACGGTGTGGAGTCCGGAGAGTTCCACTGCCCCGATCCCCATGCCGCCGCCTGGCGCATTACTGCGCTGCTGGACGGTCTCGCGATCCAGGTCACGGTGCATCCGGGCGTACTCAGCCGCAAGGAGATGGACTCCTGGGTGCGCCGCCAGGCAGAACGCGAGCTCGGCCTGACCGACGGTGCGCTCGGCTAGTGTCGCGTGTCCAAAGTCTCGTTGCCTTGGCCAGGTCCCGCTGGCTCCTGGCTGCGTTCTCGGTCGCCCGCGTACCCCCAGTACGCGGGGCTCCCTGCGGCCTTGGCTGTTATCCAGCGGTCCTCCGGCCACCGTCAAAGGACCTCGGACACGCGACACTAGTGTCCGGGGTTCGAGGTCCGTCGACGCTGACCGCCGGCAGCTCACACCAGCCATGAGGGTTCCCTGGCAGGTTCGGTGAGGGCCGGACGGTCGATGGCGAAGGCGCCGATGTCGCTGCTCGTCGTTCCGGTCGTGGCGAGGTCGGCAAGGATCCGGCCGAAGCTCGGCGCGAACTTGAAGCCATGGCCCGCACCGAGACCGATGAAGACCTCCGGGTGGGTGGGCAGCGCGTCCAGCACGAAGTCGCGATCCGGCGTGAGCGTGTAGAGGCAGGTCTTGCTTCGCACAGCCCGTCCCAGCCCGGGGAAGGTCGCACGAACGAACGACGCAAGCAGATCGACGCGCGCTGGGTCGGGGTCGAAGGATCGATCCCAGACCGTCACCGGCGGGCCGCCGCAGTCCTGTGCCGCCTTGACCAATGCCTCGCCATCGGCAGGGAATCCGTAGAAGGACGGGTCGTCCATCCAAATCCACACCGGGAAGCGGTCCGCGGCAAAGGCCCGGGGGTCGTCCGCTGCGAAATGGGTCACCTGCTCCTGTGTGACGGTGAGCGGCAGCGTCGTGCCGAGCCCGGCGAGCAGCTCATTGGTCCATCCGTCGGCGGTGACCACAACGCGATCCGCTCGATGGCGGTGCCCGTCCGCCGTCGCGACCTCGAGTCCGCCGCGCCGGCCGGCATTGGGCCGGATGTCGACCGCGGGCGTACGGTCGCGAAGGACCGCGCCGTGGGTCCGCGCGGCCCGCTGCATCGCAGCGGTGCCTCGGGCCGCAGGAACGATCGCCGTGTCCGCCTGGTACAGGGCGACGGTTCCGGCGGGGAGGCGTACCCGGGGCCAGCGACTGGCGACCTCGGCGGCGTCCAGAACCGAATAGGCGACGCCCGCCGCCGTCATGCTGGAGGCGTAGCCGCCGATCGGGATGGCGGCATCGGGTGGGAAGAGGTCGAGGCCGCCCACGACGGTGACGAGCTCGTCGGCGGCATCGGCGGACAGCGCGGCCCAGTCGTCGTACGCCTCGCCGGCGAGCGTCACATACCCGGCTGTGTGGTAGGACCGGCGCAGGATCCGTGAGGTGTCGTGTGATGCGCCGCGCTCGTGGCCCAGCTCGAACTGCTCGACTCCCAGCACCCGCACACCTCGTCGTGCTAGCTGCCAGCACGTGCCGCTGCCGAGTGTGCCCAGTCCTACGACGATGACGTCGAACCGTTCAGCCATCGCGGGCGGCCTCCAGGCGGGGGAGCAGCCAGCGGCGGATGTCGATGCTCGCGTCCTCCATCGGCGCGAACCACCCCTGCCGGTAGCCACGCGAGGACATGCCGCGCTGCACGGACTCGCAGATGGCCCAGTCCTGTTGGTTCACGAGGTCCCAGAAGTCGGCGGCATCCGAGCAGTCGCCATGCGCCTCCTCTGGTGCGACGAGCACGTCGAAGACGACGCGGGTACGGGCTGCGCCGGCTGGATGGAGGACGAACGATGCAACGTGATCGGCGGAAAGGCTGAGGAACAGGTTGGGATAGATGAGCTCGCCCTTGTGCCTCACCCGCTCGCCACCATCAAGGCCGGGGAAGGGCGCACGATGGGTCGACCCGGATGTGGTGAAGGTCCAGGCGCCGGCCCGGTGGGGGATGCCCGCATCCCAATCCAGGTCGGCGGCGCCGTTGCGGAAGGCAGGCACCAGCCTGCAAAGCTCAGGGTGTACCGGCCCGCAGTGGTAGCACTCGTTGTAGTTCTCGGCGAGCACCTTCCAGTTCGCCCGGACGTCGTACACGATCCGCCGGCCCGCGATCAGGCGATCGAGAGGATAGCGCTGCAGCCGGTCGGGAACCGGCCCAAGCTCCTCCGCGAGACTGCCGGCGTCGGTGGGATCGAGGTTCAGCCAGAGGAACCCGCCCCACGTGTCGATGCCGATCGGCTGCAGGCTGAACTCGTTGAGGTCGAAGTCGTCGATGTCGTCGGTGTACGGCGCGCGCAGCAGAGAGCCGTCGGGCGCGTATGTCCATGAGTGGTAGGGGCAGCGAAGCACGCGTGAGCCACACGGATCCGGCGTCTCATCCGTTGTTGGATCATGCGGGACGAGCTGGGTGCCCCGATGCCGGCAGACGTTGTAGTGAGCGTGCAGCCGACTGTCGGCGTCGGTGGTGACCAGCACGCTTTCGGCCAGCAAGGCCAGGACGGACAGCCGATTGGGCAGCAGCCCGGGGCCGCCATCGACCAGGCCGATATCGGCCAGCCGGCCCGCGCAGGTCCAACTCCTCGAGAGCACCATCTCGCGCTCACGTTCGTACTGCGCCTCGTCCACATAGTGCGCACGAGGCAGCGCCGCCTGCAGTGTGGCCATCGCTACCACCAAGAAGACCGGCGCCGGTCGCGCAGCACCATGTCGTACTCTCCGGCCACCGAGCCACCCTTCTCGGCGCGCGCTGACGCACCGTGCTTACTGACTCGTGACTCAGTAAGCATGCCTGAGGAGCGACCTCCTGTGAAGGCCTAGATCCCTTCATCGGGACTGCTGAGCCGCGGCTGCTTGCTGTCGGGCGAATCAGTAATGCGCTAGCGTCCGCGCTGTGGCAGACGTCGTTTCCCCAGCCGGCTCAGCAACGCCTGAAGGCGCACCCGGAGACGGTCGGCCGGCCAGCGGTCTGGCACCTCCGATAGCGCCGCGGCGGCCGTTCGTCCACCGGCGCCACGGCATCGAGCGGCCCGACGACTACTCCTGGATGCGCGATCGTACCGATCCGGAGCTGCTCAGCTATCTGGCCGCGGAACGGGAGTTCTACGACGCAAGCGTGGCCGATCTCGCCTCCGTGCGGGAGGCGCTCTTCGCCGAGATGGCGGCACGGCTGCCGGCGACGGAGAGCTCGGCCCCTTGGCGCAAGGGCGATCACCTCTACTTCACCCGCCGCCGCGCCGATCGGCAGTTCGGCGAGTTCTGCCGCCGTTCGGTGGCTGCAGAACAAGACGACGTTCAGGTGCTCCTCGATCTGGACGAGATCGCGGGTACCTCGTCACACATAAAGCTCGGCGTACGTGCGGTCAGCCCGGACGGTCGGCTGCTCGCCTACTCGGTCGACCGTGCCGGCGACGAGGTCTACGAGCTGCGCTTCAGAGATCTGGCGAGTGGCGATGATCTTCCGGATGTGATCGCCGGTGTCTACGAGGGCGGCGTATGGGCTGCGGACTCGGCGACCTTCTTCTACGTCGTGCCGGATGCCTCGTGGCGGCCGTACCAGATCAACCGGCACACGCTCGGCGACCGGGCTTCGGTAGCTGCGGGCGGGCCGTCTCCCGCCTCCGGTCGCGGCGACCCACTGGTCTACGAGGAGAAGGACGAGCGGTACGACGTCGATGTCGAGGCGACCCGCTCCGGCGAGCTCATCGTCATCACGGCAGCCAGCCGGGACACGACCGAGGTGCGGATCGTTCCGGCAAGCGAACCAGC
>DATBRJ010000037.1:0-9315 GCA_036560395.1 Actinomycetes bacterium
ATCGGCACTGCCAGCCCGGGCAGGTGCCTGCCGACTGCATAGGCGAACGCGAACGCCGACGCCGCGTGGCCGGACGGGAACGAGTCGGATTCCGGCATCGGTACGCGGCGAGCCGCAAACATGGCGTGGCTGCCGCGATCCGGGCGCCGCCGCTGGGCAAGCGGCTTCATGCCGAGATTGACGGTCGCCGAGGTCACCCCGATCGCCAGCACGCCCTCCAGCGCCGCACGGCGTCCACGCCTGCCACCGAGCCCGGCGATCACGGCGGCGATACCAAGCCACAGCCGCGAGTAGTTCGCCGCGTTCGAGAGCCGGCGAACAGGGCCGTCCAGCTCCGGGGTGGGGGTATCCGCCACAGCCACATACACCGCCCGGTCCACCGCCCCCAGCTCACGCAACGCCTCCACCCACACGGATTCGGCGCCCCGCCGGGCCTCGACCCGCCGCGCCAGTGCGTCCGCGACGCTCTGTTGCTCGGTACCAGCATGCGAGGACATGGGAGGATCCTTCGATTCAACCGGTGGACGGACCTGAGGTGCGAGCGCAGCACAAAAGCCTAGACCGGACTTGGGAAGTTCGCGGCGGCGCGGCGATCTCCTTCGCCGAAGCCCCGTTCTCCGACGGCGTGGTCACTTCGACGATGCCGCGTTCTCCGGCGCCGCTGTCCTCTTCATCGGTGTCAAGTTCTCCGGCGGTGTGGCCGGAACGCGGTGAGGCAGGCCCGCGACGAGCTGGGCGCCGACGTCCTCCCGGTGATCCCGGGTGCATGATCTGCGGCACACCCATGCAGCCTGCTGCTCGCCGCCGGAGTGCCGGTGAAAGAGGTCGCCGACCGGCTCGGCCACACCAAGCCGACGATCATCCTCAGCGTGTACGCGCACGTCATCCCGCCCACGAGCCAGTCCGCGAGCCGGTGGTCCGAACTCATGAGCGGAGCCGCCCGTTGACCCGTTGTGGGCACGCGTGGGCACGGATGCGGACGATTCGGGCAAACAGAAAGGCCCCGGTGGCTGCGATGCTGGTCAGGGGCCTGGTCGCGGGTGCGCGAGGGGGGAGTTGAACCCCCACGCCCTTACGGGCACACGGACCTGAACCGTGCGCGTCTGCCTATTCCGCCACTCGCGCGAGCCGGACAAGGTTAACACGGCTGGATCCACGCCGCGGCCGCTATTCGATCTTGCTCGCCTGCAATAAACGGACATCCGCTTCCTCGGCGCGGCTACCATCGGGGGCGAATACCCAGGCCACACTCCGGCAGGCCTCGACACCGACCAACCCCCTGTGTGACGCAGGCGTGCATGCAACAGCAGAGGACCGGTGCACGTTGGCTTAGCAGGGGGTGATAAGGAAGGTGCCTTGCCGCACACAGAGGGTATCCGGCCGACCCGACGCGCAATGAGGAGGTGACCATGGGAGTTCTCGACCGGTTCGAGCGCCGTCTCGAGGGGCTCGTCAGTGGCGCCTTCGCGCGTGCGTTCAAATCGGAGGTACAGCCCATCGAGATCGCAGGTGCGCTCCAGCGCGAATGCGACGATCGGGCAGCGATCGTCAGCCGTGGTCGCACGATGGTGCCCAACGACTTCGTGGTCGAGCTCGGCCCACACGACCATGAGCGGCTCGCGCCTTACGCGGACGCGCTCGCGTTCGAGTTTGCCGGCGTGGTCCAGGAGTACGCGGCCGAGCAGCACTACCAGTTCGTCGGACCAGTAGAGGTTCACCTGGAGCGGGCCGATGACCTGGACACCGGGATGTTCAGGGTGAAGAGCCGCGTCGTGCCAGGCGTGATGCCGATGTCCGAGCCGGCACCGGTCCGCCAGCCCACTGCATGGCTCGAGATCAACGGCCAGCCGCACGGCCTGACGAAGCCGGTCGTCGTCATCGGCCGCGGCTCAGACGTGGACCTGCGAATCGATGACCCCGGTATCTCGCGGCGGCATGCCGAGATCCGCGCCGGCTTCACGACCACCGTCACCGACCTCGGATCGACGAACGGGACTCTCCTCAACGGCGGGTCTGTCTCGCAAGCTCAGCTTGAGGATGGCGACCAGATCATGCTGGGAAACACGATCCTGATCTACCGGCGCGAGGCCGGCTGACACTAGGGTGTCGGCACCTTATGTCTGAGCTGACCCTCACTGTCATACGGCTCGGCTTCCTGGCCGTGCTGTGGCTGTTCGTCCTGACCGCGATCTCGGTGATGCGTTCTGACATCTTCGGGGCGCGCAGCGGCCGGCGACCCGCACCACGGAAGACTGCCCAGACCAGGCGCCCCACTCCCACCAGGCCCACCGGTCGGGGTCCGCGGCCGGCGAAGCCAGCCAAACCGAAGCGTGGGACACCAGCCAAGCTCGTCGTCACCGCCGGCTCGCTCAGCGGTACCTCGGTGCCACTCAGCGATGCACCGATTACCATCGGGCGGGCCGCCGACTCGACGATCGTGCTCGACGACGACTACGCCTCCAGCCATCATGCTCGGGTCTACCCACATGACGGCATGTGGCTGGTTGAGGATCTCGGTTCGACCAACGGCACCTATCTCGACAGACGCAAGGTCGACGGCCCGACGCCGGTACAGATCGGCATTCCCATCAGAATCGGCAAGACCGTTTTCGAGCTTCGGAAGTAGGCCGCATGACGCTATCCCTGCGGTACGCCGCCCGCTCTGATGTCGGCTTGCTCCGCGACGGCAACGAAGACTCCGCGTACGCGGGCCCTCGGCTGCTCGCGCTCGCCGATGGCATGGGGGGACAGGCCTACGGCGAGGTGGCCAGCTCGACGGTGATCGCCTCCATCGCGCATCTCGATGAGGACGTGCCCGGCTCCGAGCTGCTCGACATGCTCTCGGCGGCGGTGGATGACGCCAACGAGCGCCTGCGCCAGATGATCGAGGATGATGCCGAACTCGACACCATGGGCACGACCCTGACGGTGCTCTATTTCTCCGGCAGTCGGCTCGGGGTGGTCCACATAGGCGACTCCCGCGCCTACCTGCTCCGCGACGGTGAGCTCAGCCAGATCACCCGGGACCACACGTTCGTCCAAGGCCTCGTCGATGAGGGCCGAATCACGGCGGAGCAGGCCAGCCATCATCCGCACCGCTCGCTGATCATGCGCGCGCTTGATGGGCGTGGCGGCCGGGTCGATCTTGACCTTTCCGTCCGAGAGGCACGGGAGGGCGATCGCTACCTCGTCTGCAGCGATGGGCTCTCGGACGTCGTGAGCTTCGAGACCATCCAGCAGACACTGACCGAGGCGAACGGCCCGGATGACGCGGCCGATGATCTCATCGGGCTCGCGCTGCGTGCCGGTGGGCCGGACAACGTCACCTGCCTCGTTGCCGACGTCGTGGCGACCAACGGGCAGGCCGGACTGGTCACCCCGCAGGTGGTCGGTGCAGCCGCCGAGCGGGCCACTATCCGCCGAGTCGCACCGGACACACCGGCCGGCCGTGCAGCCGCTCTCGGCGAGTCTGGCGCTGTGGACGAGGAGGATGACCTAGACAAAGGCGCACATGGTGACAACGGCGCGAAGCGAGCGGACAGTAGCTCTCCGCGGCCGGGACCTGGCCATCCGTGGCTGCGCAGCGCCTTGCTGGCGGGGTCCGTGCTCGCCGTCCTCTGCGCCGTCGGCTGGGTGGGCTACTCGTGGTCACAGCGGCAGTACTACGTCGGTCCGTCTGAGGGGCGAGTCGCGATCTTCCGGGGCTTGTCCCAGCCGGTCGCCGGCATCCACCTGTCCAATGTGTACGAACGCCCCGACGTAGCGCTGAGCGACCTGCCGAGCTATGACCGGACCGAGGTCGAACAGACCATCGAGGCGAACAACCTCGACCATGCTAGGAAGATCGTTCAGGATCTTCAGTCAGACGCCGCGGACTGCCGGGCCACCCGCGAGTCTGCGACGGCGTCGCCTTCCCGGAGCAGCCAACCGGCGGGCGCGACATCATCAGGAGGCGGTGCGCCGTCCAGTGCACCGCCGGGCGCGACCACAGCCGGCGGCTCTACACCGCAGGCCACGGGGTCTCCTGCAACACCTGGAACCACTCCACTTGCCGGCGCAACAGCTAGCGGTACTCCGAGCGTTGTACCAACGGGCACGGCAACTGGTATCCAGACCCCGTCCCCCTCCCCGACCCCGACCGGCAGCGTCCCCGGCGGATGTGACTCACCGACGGAGTGACCAGGCCGTGAGCGTCGCAACACCGACCGCACCGACGCGGCGTGGCGTCGAAGCCACGCTGCTCGTCTTTGCGATCGTCCTCGCGATGGCCGCCTACGCCGCCGTGGGCCTGGCAGTCGACAATGAGCTGCCACCCGATCTGCTGACCTACGGAGCGGGACTCGGCGCCCTCGTACTCGTCGCCCATCTCGTGGTACGGCGGGTGGCGCCCTATGCAGACCCGCTCCTGCTGCCTGCGGTAACCGCGCTGAACGGGCTTGGGCTCGTGCTCATCTACCGGCTCGACCTCAGCGAGGCCGAGCGAGCTCGGCAGAACGGCAGTGCGGCCCCCTCGGAGGATGTGCAGCTGCAGCTTGCCTGGACCGCGGTCGGGATTGCGCTCTTCGTCCTGGTACTCATCGTCGTACGCAACCACCGGTCGCTCGGCCGTTATGCGTACACGGCCATGTTCGTGGGCATTGGACTGCTCGCCCTCCCGGCCCTGCTCCCGGCTCGGTTCTCCGAGGTGAACGGTGCGCGCATCTGGATCCGCGCCTTCGGCTTCTCCATCCAGCCCGGCGAGTTCGCAAAGCTCCTACTGATCATCTTCTTCGCGGGCTACTTGATGGCCAAGCGGGACGTGCTCGCCCTCGCCAGCCGCCGCGTGCTGGGCATCGATCTTCCGCGCGGCCGTGACCTCGGTCCGATCCTTGTCGCTTGGGCGGCGAGCCTGCTGATCCTTGTCCGCGAGCGGGATCTTGGTACCTCGCTGCTCTTCTTCGGGGTCTTCGTGATCCTGCTCTACATCGCCACCGAACGGCTGTCCTGGCTGCTGTTCGGACTCATCCTCTTCGTCACCGGCGCACTCGGTTCGTACGCCTTCTTCGGCCACGTCGCGCGGCGGGTCGACATCTGGCTCGACCCCTGGCCCTACTACAACAAGATCGGTGGTAGTGGCCAGCTCCTCGAGGGACTCTTCGGCCTCGCGACCGGCGGGATTCTCGGCACCGGCCTCGGGCAAGGGCGGCCGGAGCGTGTCCCGTACGCGAAGACGGACTTCATCATGGCGACGATCGGCGAGGAACTCGGGTTGACCGGGGTGATGGCCGTCCTCATCATCTACGCAATCGTGGTGGAGCGTGGCCTGCGAACCGCGCTTGCTGTGCGCGATCCGTTCGGGAAATTGCTGGCCGCCGGACTGGCGACCTCGCTTGCGTTGCAGCTTTTCGTCGTGGTCGGCGGCGTCACCAGGCTCGTCCCCCTCACCGGGCTCACCACGCCGTTCCTGTCTTATGGTGGGTCGTCGCTCGTGGCCAACTGGGCGCTTGTCGCCTTGCTTCTGCGCATCAGCAACGCCGCGAGGGCTCCGGCGCCGATTCCCGCGCCCGCCGTCGCCGAGGCCCCCACGCAGGTGATGAAGCAATGAACAGACCGCTGCGCAGGGTCGCCGCTGCTTGCCTGCTGCTCTTCGCCCTCCTGCTTGTGAACGTCAACTACCTGCAGGTGGTCAAGGCCGACGAGTACAAGGACAACCCGCTCAACCGGCGAAGCGTGCTCGATGAGTACGCCAGGGCCCGCGGGCCGATCCTGGTGGGCGGCAGGCCCATTGCCTCCTCCCGGGAAACCAACGGCGAGTTGAAGTTCCTCCGGGTGTACTCGGACGGACCGATGTACGCACCCGCGACCGGCTTTCATTCTCCGACCTTCGGGCGCTCTGGCATCGAGCGGCAGGAGAACGATTACCTGGCCGGCACCGCCGACGCGTTCTTCGTCCGCCGGCTGATCGACCTCGTCACGAACAAGAAGCCAGAAGGCGGCAGCGTGTCGCTCACCCTTGACCCAAGGGCCCAGCAGGCGGCTTGGACTGCGATCCAGGGCAAGCGCGGTGCCGTCGTCGCTTTGGATCCACGTACTGGAGCCATCCTCGCCTTGGTCTCCTCGCCGTCGTTCGACCCCAACCAACTGGCAACGCACGATCCCGAGAAGGCCAGCGCAGCGTGGAAGAGGCTGACCGCGGACCCGGACCAGCCGTTGCTGAACCGGCCGCTGGCGCAGCTTTACCCGCCAGGATCCACATTTAAGATCATCACTTCGGCGGCCGCACTGACCGACGGGCGGTGGAAGCCAGATACCCAGGTCGACGCGCCTGACGTACTTGACCTGCCCCAAACGAGCCACGACTTGCCGAACTTCAATGGTGAGGCGTGCGGGCCGGGTGGGAAGACCTCGTTGCTGAATGCCCTCCGCATCTCCTGCAACACCGCCTTTGCCGGCGTTGGCCTCAAGCTGGGCGCCGAGAAGCTGCGGACGCAGGCCGAGAAATTCGGGTTCGGCGAGGATCTGGACGTGCCCATGCAGGCGGCGACGAGCCGCTTCCCGGCCAATCCAGATCCACCGCAGACGGCGCTATCGGCGATCGGCCAGTTCGATGTGGCCGTGACCCCATTGCAGATGGCTATGGTGGCCGCCGGCGTCGCCAACGACGGCGTCGTGATGCGGCCATACCTCGTCGATACGATCCGGGCGCCTGACCTGTCCACCGTGCGCCAAACCAAGCCCGAAGCGCTGAGCGAGGCGATCTCTCCTGCGGTCGCACAGCAGCTGCAATCGATGATGGTGGACGTCGTGGAGAACGGCACCGGACAGAACGCCCGGATCGACGGCGTTCGTGTCGGCGGCAAAACCGGTACCGCTCAGCGGGGCGAAGGCCAGAAGCCGGATGCCTGGTTCGTGTCCTTCGCATCGTCCGGGGACCGGGACGTGGCTGTTGCCGTGGTCATCGAAAACGGCGCGGCGAACTCGGCAGACATCTCAGGTGGCAGGCTCGCGGCGCCGATCGCGAAGGACGTGATGGAGGCGGTGTTGGGCCGTTGACTCAGCGCGGGGTCCAGCCGACCGGCCAGAGTGACGACGCATGGCTCCCCGGGGCAGACGCAAACCCATCGAGCGGCGCCGAGACGCTTCTCAGCGGCCGCTACCGGCTCACCGAACGCATTGCCCGTGGCGGGATGGGCGAAGTATGGCGGGCAACCGACGAGCTGCTCAGTCGCCCGGTCGCGGTCAAGCTCCTCCGTGAGGATCTGGCCGTGGATCCGGGCTTTCTCGGGCGCTTCCGTGCCGAGGCCCGCAACACTGCGATGCTGTCCCATCCGGGCATCGCCGCGGTCCACGACTACGGCGAGCAGGGCGGCTACGCATACCTGGTCATGGAGCTGATCCCGGGTGAGCCGCTGTCGTGGATCCTGTCCAGAGAAACGACCCTCGACCCCGACCGAGCATTGAGGTACGCCGGTCAGGCGGCGCTGGCGCTGCAGGCAGCACACGACGCCGGGGTGGTGCACCGCGATATCAAGCCGCCGAACCTGATCATTACGCCTGGCGACCAGGTGAAGGTCACCGACTTCGGGGTGGCTCGAGCCGTGGGCGATCAGTCGCTCACCGGGACGGGCACAGTGATGGGGACGGCCGAGTACCTGTCGCCTGAACAGGCCAGCGGCAGGGAGGCGACAGCTGCGTCAGACCTCTATGCGCTCGGCATCGTGCTTTACGAGTCCCTCGCCGGTCGCCGGCCGTTCCAGGGCAGTAATCCGGTGACCGTCGCAACGGCTCAGGTGACCGAAACTCCGCCGGTACTGCCTAGCTCGGTATCGGCGGAGGTGTCCGACCTGGTGTACCGGCTGTTGGCTAAGGACCCGCTGCAGCGGCCCGCCTCGGCCGGCGCACTCGCCCGCGAGATCGCCCACGTCAGGTCGACCCTGCTGGCGGCGGATAAGGGTAGAGCCGACCGGGGGCATGAGTCGACGGGCGCGGCGGCTCCGCTAGCGGCTGGCGACGCTTTGCCGACTGGGTCCACCACCGCCAGCGCAGCCGGCGCACCCCTTGTTGCCGTGCCGCATCAGTCTGGCGGACCTGTAACGCGCCGGCTCGAGGCGAACACCGCGGCCTCGATAGAGGTGCCCGCCGGCACCGGCAGTCTCGGCTCCCCCGACTGGAAGCCCGCATCGGCCTCAGCACCGACCCCACCTGATCCGGCGGTCCCCGCCCCGGATGGTGTGCCAAGGACAGGTCGCCACTCGAGGGTGGCGGAGCAGACGGGGACTGAGACAGCGTCGGACACCACCACTGTTGGTGAACGCGCCGATCTGCAACGCGTCGGTCGTGCATCGATCTTGGATGGGCTGACCGCGCACCCCACGGGCAGGCGGCGTGCCCCCCGCCGTTCGGCCGTGGACCTCAAGCGCGTTCTGGCAGCGCTCCCGCCGAGGACTCCTTTGACCATCCTGGCCGCCGGGATCGGGTTCGCGGTCGTTGCGGCGATCGCCGCAGCCCTGCTGACCCGAGGGGGAGCAGCCGCAACAGTGACCGTCCCTCCGGTCGTCGGAGAGGATGTGGCAGCTGCAACGGCGGACCTCGGGGCCGTTGGACTGCGCCCGTTTGTCGTGCGCACGTCGAGCAGCACGGTGGAGGTCGACATCGTCATCCAGCAAACGCCAGGACCAGGCGTGACCGCCGAGCGGGGATCGGTCGTCCAGATCGTGGCATCTGCTGGGCGGATGGACGCTCTCGGAAGTCCGGCGGATGGACAACCGGCCGGGGCTGGCCTCGCACTCGGAAGGGGTCGCTTTGCTGCCAAATCGGACAGCGGGAGCGTCGCCGCCCCAAGACCCGGTACCGTGTCCGGGGTCACTTCGTCGGCCGAAATGACCCCCATCTCCATGATTAACCTGGCTGACGGCGCTCCCCGGGGGTCCCAGATACTCGCCAGCGAAGGCAGAACGACAGCACCCGCAACGGCGACGAATAGGCAGAGGAAGGGCAAGGACTAATGGATCAGCCGCGTCTCGTCGGCGGCCGCTATGAGCTGGGCGGAGTGCTCGGCCGGGGTGGCATGGCCGAGGTCCACATGGGCCGGGACGTGCGCCTCGGCCGCAATGTCGCGGTGAAGACGCTGCGTGCCGACCTCGCCAGCGATCCGACCTTCCAGGCCAGGTTCCGTCGTGAGGCCCAGTCCGCTGCATCGCTGAACCATCCGGCGGTCGTTGCCGTCTACGACACCGGCGAGGACCTGCTCAACGGAACACCACTGCCCTACATCGTGATGGAGTACGTCGAGGGCACGACGTTGCGGGAGCTACTGCAATCGGGCCGTAGGCTGCT
>DATBRJ010000038.1:0-5565 GCA_036560395.1 Actinomycetes bacterium
GGGATGGCAGGTAGCGCTGCCTTCCGCGTAGCGTCGCGCCGTCCAGAAAGCAGCCGCGGCGTCGAGTACGTCGTCGACGCCCGCCCGCTCTCCCGCCACGCCGATTTCCGCCGGGACCAAGATTCCAGCCGACGCCAGGAGCCGTCTACGCTCCTCAGCGCCCGCCCAGGACCACTTCGAGTGCGCAAGAGGATGTCCCGCCAGCGTGGCGAAGCAGACCTCAGGATGGACCTCGATCACCGCGCGGTCCACGGTCCGGACCCAGGCGTCGACCTCCAGGATCTTCTTCCCGAGGTCGTACGCCTGGCGCGTGATGCCCTTCCCGGTCGCACGGAGGTTCAGCGCCGATGCTTCCGCATACGAGGTCGCGAGCAGGGCCGGCCGGACGGGCGTTGGAAAGACAGACGACGTGCGCTTCCCGACCAGCCCGCGGGCCAGAACGTCAGCCTGCCGGGTACCAATCAATGGAAGGCCGATCGGGATGTCGATAGCCACCACCTCCAGTTCTCCGTCGCCGTCCGCAGTGGCGACAAGCTGGTCGACGGTGGCGCCGAAGTAGCCGCGCAGGTCGCTGGTGACGCCGACCCAGCCTTTCCTGCAAGCGTCGACACCCATCACGCGGGTCACGAGTCGACCTCCACGGTCAACTTGTCGCCCTCGCGGCTGACCCAGAACACCGCGAGCCTCAGCCGTTCGTTGGCCAGCGAGGGAACTCGGTTAACGAGTCCCCGGTACTGCCGGTTGTCCGGCAGCGCGATCCCGTACGAGGCCTGCGCATCGTCCATCCGCTGGACCAGCTCGCCGAGCATGCCGACGAAGTAGTTGACCTGCTGAGCCCCAACCTTGCCGACCTCGGCCTTGGCCTCGATGACATAGCGGCGGCCGTCGGCATGCCAGGCGTCGATGTCGATCCCACGGACGCGGCCCCACGCGACTGAAACATCGAAGCCCCGGCCGGTGAGGTGTGCGCGGACCGCTTCCTTGACCTCATCCTCGGTGATCCGGCGGTGGTCACTGCCGCCAGGCACCACCGGCGGAGGCGTGGGTTCGGAGGTCTGCTGCGCTGGGCTGTCCGGCAGCGCATTGACGATCTTCCCGTCAGGCCCAGTGAACCGCCGGAGACGGCCCTCGGCCTCCAGACAGCGCGCCGCCTGGTTCACCGCCTGCCGGTGCCCGACCCCAAGCCGCCTCGCCAGCACGTCATCGTCCAACGGCGCATAGTGAATCGCATCAAGGATCCGGTCAGCCAAGGCCGCCATGAGTGCCATCGTGGCACCGACCTCCGACGCCGCTCCCCATGACCAACCATTGGCATCCTTCTGAGCCGTCCCCTCTTGGGCACGAGACACGCATCTTTTCGCCCCCAGCACCCGGGCGCCCACATCCGGTCGACAACCACGCAAGCGTCCCCGGACGAGGCGTCGGCCAATGCCCTGTCGGACCGCCGATCCGAAGGCGTGTGCTTCCGGGGTCGGTGTCGGTGGCTTCAGCCGTGATTGTGTTGTGAAGCCCCAGCCCACGCGCACCATCGGACGCTGCATTTCGACGAGGTGGATCCACATAGGTTCGAGGACCGGGTTCATTAGCTGGCCTACGGGGTTTCGCCCCTGGCCGGCACTGGAGGCCGTCGGTCGCAGCGGTGAGGACGGTGGCGTCGACAGCCGGGGGTCGAGGCCGACCCTGAGCATCTCGACGCCGAGGATTGTCGTTTGGGCTCGTGGCGAGCTCGAGGACATGCTGTTCGACCCCGGCCACGATCATCTGCTGTTCGGATATTTCGGTCTTCCGCGATCCGGCTGGCTCACTGAGCCGTCAAGGTGTACGTCCTTTCCGCCGCGCAGGATCGCGACTGCGCCAGTACAGGTCTATGGCGGGCCTCGGAGCGATGATCGTCCGCGTCATTCAGACCTTGCGATCCAGGTGAGCCGCTGCATCACGAACCGCGGTGCGTTTGCTCTCGTCATCGTGCCAGGTGTTG
This sequence comes from Actinomycetes bacterium, assembly GCA_036560395.1. Lineage (GTDB taxonomy): Bacteria > Actinomycetota > Actinomycetes > JAKEEW01 > JAKEEW01 > DASYTV01. The sequence goes on from DATBRJ010000038.1 coordinate 1,979, forward strand.
CGCGGCTCCCCGGCGACCAGTCATCGACGCGGCCGGCCTGTATCGGTTTGCAACGCCGCAATCCGCAAGCACGTCTCCCGACCGTTTCGCTCCCTGACACTCCCTGCCCATCACGTCGGTCCTCTCGCCTGTCTTGCTGAGTCGTCTTCTCGTCCTGATCTTGAACCGATGTCATGCCACCGTTGAGCTGCACACCCAGGCACCATCAGATGAGCATGGTCCGCTAAGAGTGGGCCCGCAGGCGGAACGAGGGGCGGCGAAGATAACAGCTATAGCCGCTCCCGATTGCCGCTAGTGCTAACGCATTCGGGGCCACGGCGGCTCAGGAATCAACTCGTACCTGACTCAGCATTTCGCGGTCGCGGGGCCGAGCAGCGCCCGTCCCTAGCCGATTAGCACGCCCAGGCGTTGGCCAACGGAAAGATGGTGCTGTCGGCCGGATGCGTCGACTCCTGCCGCCGAGGTGGCACTCTCCAGCACCTCCGGCGCTTTGCGCATAGACACCAGGTGGCGCCCGGGATCTCCTCCGCCAGGGCGACGCGCGTGACCAGTCACCGTGTGCACCGGCGTGGCAGGTCCGGTCCGCCGATTCGGCCGAAAGCCGTGGTCGTCTTGGCGTCGGCTATGGTGCCCGTCACCGATCCCAGGGCTGCCGCGGTCGGCTCAATGGGAGCAAATCGGAAGGAATTTCGTCGCCAGCGTGGGAAGTCAGCCACCACAGCACGCTGCGCGCGGCGCGGATCTCATCCCAGCTTGCCCGCCCCTGCCACTCGTCGGGGCACTCGGTCTGCCACTCGATGTCCTGGCGGGTTGGCGGTCCCTTGTCCCAGTCCATCAGGGTGATCGGGGTGGGGCCGTCTCCAGTGAGTGCCCACCGCCAGGCAAGCGCTACCGGTCCGGAGGGGTCGTGCTCTGCCATGTCCCTGGACATGACGAACTCGGCCACGTCGTGGCCCTTGGTAATCTCGGGCGGCAGCGTCGCGGGAATCTGCGGGAACATCGTGACCACCTCGGTGTCCAGAATGCATCATCCGGCTGTCAGGAAACGGCCTCTGGCGCGTGGTCGCGTTCCCAAGCCTGCTGCAGGACCCTCGCCGAGGGTTTGATCACCGGCTTTGGAGGCTGCAAGATCGCGTCCCTCTCGGACATGCCGAGCGCCGGGAACGCCCGGCCCAGATCCTCGTAGTCGGGATCCTCGGCTGGGATCGTCATGCTGTTTCGCTCCGCGAGCATCTCGGCGAACGCCTTGCGGTGAGCAGCGAGGTCCTTGATCCACTCGCCGACGTCGCCGAACCGAGTCTCGGGGGCGAGCGCCAGCTCGGACTGATCGGCCTCGGTGACCGGCTCGGGTTCGGCTGACCGTAGTGGTTCGAGGTGCTGTCCGGGGTGACGGCGGCGAAGCTCGCTGTCGGCGGAGATCGCAAGACGGCGGGGTTGTTCGGTGATGGCTTCCCATTCCCGGCGATCCCTTTCGGTCATATCGAAGATCATCTCTCGTGATCGGTAGGCGTCGGCCATGGCGCGATAGGACGCCGCCAGCTCCTCATTGGCGATGGCCGCGTCTTCCTGGCTGCGTTGCTGGTTTGCCTGCGCCAGGGCGTCACGGCGTATGGCCTGCAGCTCGGCGTCCTCGGCGCCCATCCGGACCTGCCGTAGCGCGCTGGTGACGTAGCGTGGTGCCCACGCGGTCTCGATCCGGTAGCTCTCCCGCATCAGGTGCAGCGTGCCGTCGGGCAGGGGGCGGACGTCCATGCCGCCGACCGGGCCCAGGCAGCCGAACGCCTCATACCAGGCCGCCCGCCGGTCCGGATCGTCGCTCGCTGGCTCCGGCCCGATCGCCTCGACCGGGTGGTCGAATCCGGACAGCTCGCGGTAGGCGCCGATCGACGCGGCCTTGCGCTGCCAGGCCAGCCGGCTCAACGGCTCGTCTGGAACAGGACCGAGCGCGCGAATGGCCCACTGTGGCTCGTGCTCAACAGCGTGTTCGCCGATGCGGTCCTTCCGAGCATCCATCGCCAGTGCCAGTTCGTGGACGTACGCCTGATGCTCGGCGCGGATCCGTGGAACGCGCTCGCTCCAGAGTGGCTGCTGAAGTGGGACCGTCCCTGCCACCCGCCGCCTAATTCTGGCATCCACCACGCTGGCCACATCGCGCACCCCGGCAAGGTCGCGTTCTCCGATAGCGGTGGTGAGCACTTCCTCGGGATCCAGCCCGGCCAGCTCCGCGGCGCGGAGCGTGCGCCACAGCCATTTGGCCTGGTGGCCGAGGTCGCCGCGGTAGCCCTCCGGCAGCATCCGCGTGGTCATCTCGCAGTACCGCTCAACACGAGCGGCTGATGTTTCCGACTGCCATTGAGCGTGCAGGATCGCCAAGTTGTCGGAACTGGAGAAGCTGCGTTCCTGGGTCTCCAGCGCGGACAGCTCGACACCATCGCGCTCCAAAACATCGGCCAACACCCCCACGGCTTCGCGGCCCGCTTGCGTCGGCTCGGGCAGGACTTCGCCGACCCGCTCCCTGGTGAGCCGCTGGAACCGCGCCAACTCCGGTGCGGGCCGTGCCCCTGGCCTCGGATCGGCCAGCTTCGGCGTGACAGTGAACACAAGGGCGACATTCTTCTCGGTGCCTCTGGAGATCCCCACGTAGGCCTGCTGCCTGGTCTCAGTGCCGGTTACCAGCTGCATGCCGGTGTGCACCGTCCGGCTCTGGGCAGCATGGTCGGTCACCGCATATCCCAGCTCGCACAACTCGTAGCCACCGTATGAAAAGGCATGGTCCGTCCACCGCCGGCCGCCGGTCTGTGGGTCCACGTCCAGTGCTCGTCGAACCATAACCACGTCCTCGGCGATCTCCTCGATGCGCAGCAAGTCGCCGTTGGCCAGGGTCCGGCCCGGCTCCCCGGCCAGGATCGAGTGGTCGTTCTTGGTGCAGACGATCAGGTCCCCGACGCTCGCTTCCTGACCGTCCGCGATCTGCACCGAGGGCCCCCGGAGACCAGGCCGAGATACTTGAGCTCTCCCCGAATTCGACGGCACAACTCGCGTCGGTGGGCGTGGTCCTGCGCCATCAGCAGGACGTCCTTGCCGTCCAGGATCAGCGCCACATACCGCCGGGCCGCCTCGTCCACCATGTCCTCGGGCGCCCCGGCGAGGATGCGCCCGTGCGCGTCGTACTCGGCCAGCACCGAGGTGTCACCGGCCCGGAACCGCAGCGACGCCTCGCGCTCCCAGGCCGCGCTGAACCTGACCGGCTCGGCCAGCTGGGCGTAGCCAAGTCGCCGGGCCAGCAGGCTCATCCCGCCCCCGTTCTCCACCGCCTGGAGCTGCTGCGCGTCGCCGGCCAGCACAAGCTTGGCATCGCGTCTTGCCACGTACGCCACCACGTCGGCGAGGTCCGGGTTACTGATCATCGATGCTTCGTCGGCGAGCACCAGGTCGCCGGGCCTGACCTCCACACACCCCCGGGCCCCCCGCTGCCCGGGCAAGTGCCCGAGGAATTGGGCAGTGTTGTATGAGTCCGGCACACCCGTCGCGAGCGTGTTCCGCGACGCCTGCGACGGGGTGATCCCGATCACTCGTCCTCTCCCCCC
>DATBRJ010000039.1:0-2215 GCA_036560395.1 Actinomycetes bacterium
CTGCTCTGGCTGGAGCAGGGAGGAGTGCTCGCGGTCGCACACACCAGGGGCGGCGGGGAGTACGGCGAGGACTGGCACCACGCCGGTCGGCTCGCGGTCAAGCAGAATGTCTTCGACGACTTCGCCGCCTGTGCCCGTTTCCTGGTCGAATCGGGTCTGACCACGAGCGAGCGGCTTGCGATTATTGGCGGCTCCAACGGTGGTCTGCTGACGGGGGCGGTGCTGACCCAGCACCCCGGCCTCAGTCGCGCCGTGGTGGCGATGGTGCCGGTCATGGACGTGCTCCGCGTGGAGTTGCACCCCAACGGCGCCTTCAATGTGACCGAGTTCGGGACGGTCCAGGATCCGCAACTGTTCCGCGCGATGCGCGCTTACTCCCCGTACCACAACGTCGAGGATGGCGTGGCGTACCCGGCGGTCCTGCTCACTGCCGGTGAGTTCGACCCTCGGGTTGACGCCTACCACGCGAAGAAGATGGCGGCACGTCTTCAGGCAGCAACCTCGTCCGGCCAGCCAGTGCTCCTCCGTGTCGAGCCGGGAGGCCACGGCCTCGGAAACTCGCTCGACCAACGGGTGTCCGAGCTCGCCGACGTCTACGCCTTCCTCTTCGACCGGCTCGGCTTCGACTATCGCCCTGCGCCAGACCGGCACCGCACTGAGGGTTGACCGTCACCGCAGCCGCTCATCGCTCGCGGACCGGCCCACCGCGGGATCGCCGGGATAACAGCCGGTTGCACTGTTACGGCTCGACGGCAGTAGCGGACACCTGCCGGCGAGCCAAGGTCGCAGAGATCTAGGAGCGCGTCGTGCCCAGCATTCTGGAACTTCACAGAGGTTTGCCGGAGCTTGTACCCGGTTGCGTGGCCCTGACGTGGTGACGCACGATGCCGGGATGCGTTTCTCGATCAACATTCCGAACTTCGGGGACTTCGCCGATGCCGGAACGGTGGCGACGGTCGCCGCGGCGGCAGAGCAGGCGGGCTGGGACGCGTTGTTCGTGTGGGATCACGTGGTGCACGACAAGCGTCAGCGCCAAGGCCAGCCTTTCGGTGATCCGTGGATGCTGCTGACTGCGGCGGCACTGGCGACCTCAAGCCTCAGGCTCGGCACCTTGGTCACCCCGGTGGCCCGGCGGAGGCCGGAGCAGCTTGCCCGCCAGGTAGCCACCCTGGACTCCCTCAGCGGTGGAAGGGTGATCTTCGGTGCAGGCCTCGGCGGCCCGATCGAGGACGAGTTCGGCAGCTTCGGGGACACGACCAACCCGGTCATCCTGGCCGAGCGCCTCGACGAGGGCCTTGAGCTGCTGCAGCGCTACTGGTCAGGCGAGCCCGTGAACCATTACGGACGGCACTACCAGGTGCGGGATGTGTCCTTGCTGCCCGCCTCGGTACAACGCCCCCGTCCGCCGGTCTGGATCGGCGGATTCTGGCCACACCGCAGGCCGATACGCAGAGCGACACACTGGGACGGCGTGGTGCCCCTGTTCGCCACCGCCACGCATGGGCACGTCCCACCCGTCGACCAGGTCCGCGACCTGGTCGCCTATGTCCACCAACACCGCAAGGACCCGCAGGACAGCCCGTTTGAGATCGTCCTCGGCGGCGCCAGCCCGGGCAACCCCGCCAAGGCAGCCGACCTAATCGCACCTCTGGCCGACGCTGGCGCTACCTGGTGGGACGAGCGACAACTCCAGGACAGCGACGAACTCCACCGGCTGACACCGGTACTGCGGCGCATCAGCCAAGGCCCACCTTGCCTTTAGTTACCGGTCTACAGCACCCGGTGAACGCTGCCTTCTCGCCAACGGCAGCATTTTTGCGGACTTTGCTCGCTGTGAGTTTGTGAACGATGCGTCTTGCCTCGACTGCGTATTGCGGTCGGCTCAGCAGCTCACTGCTACGCCCCGCACCGCCGTCGCGCGGACAACGCGGTCAACGAAGGCAGAATCGCGGCGGCGGCCTCAGGTGTCGCCCGGAATCGAACGGGTAGCCACCCACAGCTCCTCGGCTGGCCAGCGAGTTGCCCATTCGGCCGACACGATCTCGTAGAAGGGGTGGTCGCCGGAGTCCGGTGGCGCGTAGATCTCGTGCAGGGCCTCGACGACAAAACCGAACCGGCGGAGCAGCCGTACCCAGTCCCCGTGTGAGGGGTGGAACTCGATTCCGCCTCCCGGCCAACGCACCTTATAGGCATCGCGTTGGCCTCGCACGAGCCG
>DATBRJ010000040.1:0-4704 GCA_036560395.1 Actinomycetes bacterium
AACCTGCTGGCCAACTTCCGCTGCCTGGAGGTGCGCCCCGGCTCCATGGGCAAGCCCACACCCGGCTTCGACGTGGTGGTGATCGACGACGACGCCAAGGTCCTCGGCCCCGGCCAGGAAGGCCACGTCGCCGTCCGGGTCGAGCCCGAGCGCCCGGTGGGGATGTTCACCGGCTACTGGCGCGACCCGGACGCGACCGCGGCCGCATTCCGCGGCGACTTCTACGACACCGGCGACCGCGCCTACGTGGACGAGGACGGCTACTTCTGGTTCGTCGGCCGCGCCGACGACGTGATCACCTCGGCCGCCTACCGGATCGGCCCCTTCGAGGTGGAGTCGGCCCTGGTCGAGCACCCGGCGGTGGCCGAGGCGGCGGTGGTCGGCAAACCCGACGAGCTGCGCGGCCAGATCGTCAAGGCCTTCGTCGTCCTGGCCCCCGGGCACGAGGGCTCCGACGCCCTGGTCGCCGAGCTCCAGGAGCACTGTCGCACCGTCACGGCTCCGTACAAGTACCCGCGCGAGATCGAGTTCACCGACGAGCTGCCCAAGACCATCTCCGGCAAGATCCGCCGCGTCGAGCTCCGCGAGCGGGAGGTGCAGCGCGGCGACTGAGCTCAGGCCGGCGGTGGCACGCCGATCAGGGTCTCCTGGGTGAGGTGCTCCACGACGGCCCGCAGGTCATCGCCGCTTGCCTGGTGGATGGCCAGCTGACGGTCGGCGCTGGTGCCCTCCTGCAGGATGGTGTGCACGTACTCGACGTCCTTGCGGGAGCCCAGCTCGTCGACCACGTCGTCGACGAACTCCACCAGCTCCACGGCGAGGTCGCGCATGGGCACCTCGCGCTGCTTGCCGAAGTCGATCAGCTTGCCGTCCAGGCCATGGCGGAAGGCGCGGAACTTGTTCTCGTGGATCAGCTGCGGCGCGTACTTGCGGAAGCCGAGGTTCTGCGACCGTAGCTTGAGCAGCTTGGCGCAGATGGCCTGGACCAGCGCGGCCAGGCAGATCACCTCATCGACCTTGGTGACCGCGTCGCAGATGCGGAACTCGATCGTCGGGTACTGCCAGTGCGGCCGGAGATCCCACCAGATGCTCTTGCCGGTGTCGATCGTGTTGGTCTTGACCAGCAGCGCGACGTAGTTGTCGAAGTCGGCGTAGGAGCCGAACTCCGGTGGGATGCCGCTGCGCGGGAACCGCGACCAGATCACGCTGCGGTACGACTTGAGGCCGGTCCGCCGGTTCAGCCAAAACGGGCTGGAGGTGGACAGGGCGAGCAGGTGGGGCAGGAAGTAGCGGGCCTCGTTCATGACCTCGATGCGTGCCTCCGGGTCGGGGATGCCGACGTGAACGTGCATGCCGAAGATCAGCAGCTCCCGGACCAGGTCCTGCATCTGATCCTCGAACAGCTTGTAGCGCTCCATCTCGGTGACCCGCTGGTCCTGCCAATGGGAGAACGGATGGGTGCCAGCCGAAGCGATCCGCAGCCCCTCCGGGTTGAGCAGGCCGGTCAGGCCCCCACGCAGCCGTAGCACCTCGGCCCTGGCTTCCCCGACGTCGGCGCAGATCCTGGTGCCGACCTCGACCACGGACTGCAGCATCTCGGCGCGCACGTCGTCCACCAGCGAAGACGAGCGGGCGGCGGCCAGCAGGGTGTCGATGTGGGCTTTCAGCTCCCCGGCGGCGTCGATGATCTGGAACTCTTCCTCGATGCCGATGGTGAGCGGCTGCTGGGCCATGGGAACCTCCCCGGCGGTGACTGCTGGCACCAGCATGCCCGCCAAACAGGCCGGCAACCAGGCCGCCAGATCGGGTCCGGGCAGGCGCGCGTTCATGGATCTCGCCGAGGTGGGTGCTGCCGCGCCCGCGAGGCGCGCCGGGACACCTGGCGATCCACGTATCAGGAGCAAGTCAGGCGTCTCTTTAGGGAAGACGCGGCGCACACCGGATGGCCGGGGGGCGAGCGAGGCGTGTGCCGCGGACGGGGAGCCGTGGCCATCGTCAGTGATGCCATCGCTCGGCCCCTTGGGGGGAGTACACCGTGAGCGCGCTGCCGCTACGCCCGTTCGGGGTTCCCGACCTGGTGTGGCCGCCAGACGTCTGTGAGGCATGCCACCAGCCGCAGTGGTCGGACGCCCTGCGCGACTGGGAGTTCGTGGAGGATGCGCCGGGGCTGTGCATGGCCTGCCAAGGCCGCAGGGTCCATGGCCTGGGCCGCAATGGGAGAAGCTCCCGATGAACGGAACCTACATCGGCTACGTCGCCGGTCACGACCCGCTGCATGACTTCCTTACCGGGATCATCCGCGACCGCATGGGGGTGCGCGAGCCGCAGCCGGCCTACCAGGTCTTCCGGTTTTCCGGCAGCAACGAGGTCTACGGGTACAAGGAGAAGTCCAGCGGCGCCAAGCTCATCTGCAAGTTCTACGGCTCGCGATTCGGATGGGCGCGTCAGGAGTACGAGGCGCTCGAGACGCTGCGCCGGTTCCGGCTGGTCGGGTCGCCGCACCACGTGATCGCCCCGTTGGGGCTCAGTCGCGACATCAACGGCGCGCTGGCTGTCGAATACTATACCGGTGAGCAGTTCAGCCATGCGATCGAGCGGGCGACACGGCACGGGGACGACGCCCATCTCTACTGGCGGCTGAAGGCGCTCGCCTACTTCCTGGCCACCCTGCACAACCGGACGGCGAACGGTGCCACCGTCGATTTCGATCCCGACTGCAGGTACTTCGACAAGCTCCTCGATCGCCTCAGAAATGCCGGTCGCATCGAGCAGTGGGATGTCGACGAGCTTGCGTGGTTGCGGGACCTCTGGCGGGAGCGACCGCGGATGTGGGAGGACCGCCAGGTCTGGCTGCACGGCGACGCCACCCCGGCGAACTTCCTGTTCGGCCAGGACCTGGACGTCGCCGCAATCGACCTGGAGCGCGTGAAGCGCGGGGACCGGATGTTCGACGTCGGCCGGGTCGCGGGCGAGCTCCAGCACGCGTTCATGGGCGCCGGCGGCGACCGGGACCGCGCGGAGCCGTTCCTCGGCCACTTCCTCTGGGAGTACAGCTGCCATTTCCCCGACCGCCAGCGGACGTTCGAGTCGATCACCGCACGGCTGCCGTTCTACATGGCGCTCAACCTGCTGCGGATCGCGCGCAACGACTACATCGACGTCGACTACAGCGGCAGGCTGGTGGACCAGGCGAAGCTGCTGCTTCGAGCCGCCTGAGCGCCCAGCACCCGGTCGGGCCGTCGGCACCCGGTTGCCACGACCCGTACCCTGGTGGCATGGACATTCGGGCGGTCGCCTTCGATGTGAACGGCACCCTGGTCAGGATCCTGACCGACGAGGGCATGGAGCAGATCTTCCGAGCCGCGGCGCACCTCCTCACCTATCAGGGCATCGACCTGCACCGCGACCAGGTCCGGGAGCTCTACTTCCGGACCCTGCGGGAGCAACAGCGGACCAGTCCCGAGGAACATCCGGAGTTCGACGCCGTCGGGATCTGGCGCAGCATCATCGACCGGAACGCGACGGGGTTCACGCGGACCCTGCCGGCCGGGAAGCTCGAGCAGCTGCCGCTGTTCCTGGCCGAGATGGCCCGCGGGATCTCGCGTCGGCGGCTGGGGCTCTACCCGCACGTGCGCGAGGTCCTCGACGTCCTGCGCGAGCGCTACCCTCTGGCAGTGGTCACCGACGCGCAGACCGCCCACACGCGCGGCGAGCTGCACAAGGTCGGTCTGCTCGACTACTTCGACCCGATCGTCATCTCCGGCGACCACGGGTACCGCAAGCCCGACCGTCGGCTGTTCCAGTTCGCGCTCGACGGGATGGGGGTGGCGGCCGAGAACGCGCTGTACGTCGGCAACGACATGCACCGTGACATCTTCGGAGCGCGCGAGGCCGGCATGCCCACGGTGATGTTCGAGTCCGGCCAGGGAACGACCGCCTACCTGGACTGCGTGCCCGACTACCGGATCACCGACTTCCGCGACCTGTTGAAGATCCTCGGCCTGGAGTGAAACGCCGGACACGGGGTTTCGGGAGGGTGTAGCTGAGGGGATTTGAGCCCCTGACCTTTTGCATGCCATCGAGGGATCTCCAGCGCAGCGCCCACCCAGTAACCGTGGTTGCAGGGCGTTGCCCCAGAGTAGGAGGGCTGGCGCGTGGTGGCTCGTGCGGGTTCGTCGAGCAGAGTTGCTGCGCAGCTGCTGCGCGAAGTAGCTCGAGCGGCGCATGTCCCCCGAGGCGAGCCATTGGGACGACGGCGTTCGTTGGACCGAACGCGGCCGTGCGGTTTCGGCCGCGTTCGTGGGGTAGAGGCGTCGAAGGGTCGCTGCATCAGTTCGCGGATGCACGGCCGCGGTCGGCTTGGCCGCGTGTCGGTCGTCGCTGGAGGAGGTCCGAGGTGCCGGCCCGTGTGATCGTCCAGGCGCCCGCCCACCTGGGCCTGCGCGCCGCGGGGTCGAGGCCCTGCCCGAGGCCCTGCTCGCGGCCGGGCTCGCCGAGGGGCTCGGCGCCCGGCGCGGAACCCGGCTGGCCATCCCCGCGTTCGACCCCACAATCGATGCCGGCACGGGCCTTCGACCCCGACGGTCAGGTCGCCCGCTCCCTCGTCGACGCCCTGGTCGCGGGTCTCACCCCGTGAGCCTGCAGTCGATCATCCAGCAGAGCTCGTGCTCCGCTCCCTGCCGACCGGTTGTGACCTACAGCGAC
>DATBRJ010000041.1:0-20301 GCA_036560395.1 Actinomycetes bacterium
CTCTCGAGACTATTTCCGCTGGATCTTCGCTGCCGGCAGCGCACCGACTGAGGTTCTGTCGATCTTGAGGTAGACCGTACTGCCGTCGACGAAGTCGACCTGCCCGATCGGCACGGCAATCTCTCTTGTGCCCCACAGGTGCCCCCTGCGCATGAGCAGGTTGGTGATCACGCCGCTATCTGGGTCCAGCACTAGCTCGTCGAGTCTGCCAACGCGACCGTCGCGTGCCTCGACGTGCATGCCGCTGTACAAGGCGAATTCGCCGGCCGGGACGTTCTCCTCCCGGACCTCGTCGTAGGCGGTGTCATCGACCACGTACTGGGCGGTCCAGGCCTCACCCGTCGCGTAAGCGCCGCCGTACGGAGACTCAGGGATGAAGTCCGAGACGATGAACGGCCCCATCTTGGCCACGTCCGCTTTTGCACAGCTCAGCTCGATGCGTTGCGGGGTCGCGTTTGCCACGAAGGCCACTGGGACCAGGCGCGTCGCGTAATCCGGGAGACTCTTGTCCTCAACCACGACGTGGGTGACCTTGCGGTTTACCGGATTAACAATGACGTTGGTGGATTTACCACAGGGCCCGTCGGTGCATTCGACCGGCGCGGCGATCGGGAAGTCCGCCATCTGAGCACGTCCCCTTTCTCCTTCAGCCGACGGTAGCCCTACTGCTCAACACGTGGCGGCTACCTAAAGACAGTTGGACCTGCTCGCGTACCGCATCCCCCAGGGTGGCGAGATCGAGAGTGTGGCAGAGCTAGTCATTGGTGATCGCAGCCCTGCATCCTCGATGATCAGTCCCCGGGGCGGGCGGTCGGAGCACCCTAGGCGCTCCGGCCGCAGAACGGTGCGGTCACGGGGTCCATCCGTTCACGATGGCCGGAATGATGCGGTAGTCACGCTGGAAGACCAAGTTGTGAAGATCGGCCGAGGTTACCGCGCGCAGGACTGGCAACTCCGCGGCCGCCTGGGTGTCGTCGAACAGATTGAGCGGCCAATCACCGGTGGTGCCTCCCTGCAGGTGCGGGTGGTGAGCTCCAGCGCTGTAGTAGGCGCGGATCACTACTGGGCTGATCCCCGCAGCCCGCTGCTCGGGCCACGACAGAGCCCAAACGGCCTCGATGCCACCGCGGTGGCGCCGTACACCAGTTGCAGTCACCTCGCCGGTGTCAAGCAGCAAGTTTGTGTTGATCTCCCCCAGTGACTGCCGATCGTGCTGATCGAGCAGTGTCACGGCCGCCGCAAAGAGGCGTTCTTTGTCCGGCCGGGAGACGGCGCCGCCGTGAGTGCCGTCTCGCAGATCAGCGAAATGGCGCAGGAGTTCGGCGGTGTACTCCGGGTGAGGGCTTTCCATGTTGCCTTCCTTTCCCTGGGCAGGCATGCGGGGCAGGTGCCAGATCCTGGCCTCAGGCGCTCGAGCCCATAGCTGCACTGCGGAGGTGGCCCATGCGCCTTGCCATGGCGCACGCTGCGGCCTCATCGCAGCCTGCACGTCGGGCTTGCCCGGGAGGTACGCTCCCCTCCTGAAGGTCGACAGAGGAGTGGGCATGCGAAGGTTCTTCCTAACGGTCATCGTCGCGGTGGTCGCGTCGCTCGCAGCTGCGGCACCGGCGGGGGCGATCACCTACGGCGCGCCTGACGGGAACGGTCACCCGGAGGTTGGCGCGTTGCTGGCGCCACAGGCCTACTCCGACGGCACCTGGGAGACCTGCTCCGGGACCCTGATCTCACCGACGGTCTTCCTCACGGCCGCCCACTGCGACCAGGACGTCAGTCGCGTCGCGGTCACCTTCGACTCCTCCTACAACTCCACGACGGGGACGACCCACTGGGGCACCTGGCACGCCGACCCCAACTACAGCCAGGCGCAGAGCGACTCGCATGACGTCGCGGTCGTCGTCCTCGACAAGGCGGTCAAGGGCATTACGCCGGCGCGGTTGCCGAACGCCGGCTCGCTGAGCAGCCTCAAGGTGGGGACTCGCTTCACCGCGGTTGGTTACGGGGCGCAGTCGGTGACGATCGACAAGGGCCCGACCTTCCACTACGCCGACATCCGCTACGTCGCCACCGGCGGGCTGGAGGCGCTGAACCCGAGCTGGCTGCGCATCTCCATGAATCCCGCCCGCGGTGACGGCGGGACCTGCTACGGGGACTCTGGAGGGCCGAACTTCCTCGGCGCCGGGGAGGGCGAGACCAACATCGTGGCTGGAACGACCATCACTGGCGACTTCATGTGTCGGGCGACCAACGTCGACTACCGTATGGACACCCCCTCCGCGCGGGCGTTCCTCGGCCAGTTCGTCGCGTTGCCCTAGCCACACGCGGGCCGCCAGCCGTCGCGTTCGCCGAACTGGCCAAGCTCATCTGAGGCTTCAGCTCGAATAACCTGCTCATCGGCATGCTCCGCTTCCATGTGGCCTCCGCTACAGAGCAGACATTCTTCGCCTGTCTGGGATATCACTACTGCATGGCTGCGTTGCGGATCGGCTTGAAGCTCGCCCCCCAGCACACGACGATGGCCGACCTCCGGCGGGTTTGGCAGATTGCCGATGAGGCGGGCTTCGACACGTGCTGGACCTTCGACCATTTCGCTTCGATCGGCGGAGCCGGCCCGACCGGCGACGTCTTCGAAGGCTGGACCCATCTGGCCGCGATGGCGGAGGGCACGAAGCGAGTGCGGATCGGATGCATGGTGACCGGCAACACCTACCGCCACCCGGGGGTACTCGCGAAGATGGCCACGACGGTCGATCACATCTCCGGCGGCCGGCTCGAGTTCGGCCTGGGCGCGGCCTGGGCGGAGGTCGAACACACGATGCTCGCCCTGGAGTTCGGCACCGCCGGTGACCGGCTGGATCGGCTCGAGGAGGCCTGCCAGATCCTCCTGGCACTGTGGACGAAGCCGTCGACGACCTTCGAGGGTCGTCACTACCGGCTGGTGGACGCGGTGTCGAATCCCAAGCCGGTCCAACGGCCGCATCCGCCGTTGTGAATCGGCGGTAGTGGTCGCAAACGGACGCTGCATATCACCGCGCAGTACGCCAACGCTTGGAACGGCGGCGGCCGCCCTGAGGAGTTCGCTGATCTCTGCGCGGTCTTGGACCGGCACTGCGCCGACGTAGGCCGCGACCCAAAAGAGATCCTGCGGAGCGTGCAGGTGCGGTCGCGCGACGACGACGAGCTGCTGTCCCTAGCCGAGCAGTATGCGCGGCTGGGCGTAGGCGAGGTGATCATCATGTTGCTGACAGATCAACCGCTCGTCCGCGCCGAGGAGCTGGCGCGCCTGCTCCCCAGACTGCACAGCATCGGCTGAATCACCTACCAGCCTGGCCCGTCCTCATCCTCCTCTAGCGATTGCCATGCGGCCGATCAGGACGTTCCCGTCACCAGCCGCTCGATGGCATCGGCGAGCTCGGACAGAGGACGCCGCCCGTCCAGTTCGAGGGTCGCACCGCGACGAAGTAGCGGTTCGACGGTCTGCAGGTAACCTGCGATCTCGGCCCGTTGCTGTGCGGAGTTCCCGTAGGGGTTGCTCGTGCGTCTGCTCACGCGCTCGAAGAGGACCTCCAGTGGCGCGCTCAGGAGGACCACATGCTCAAAACGGTCGTAGAAGCCCCCTTGGTTCTCCACAGTTCCGGAAACGATCACGTCGGCGTGTCGGGCCAACAGCTCGTCCATGCGAGGCTCGTCCCAGATCCCGCCAGGCAACACCCACCCGTCATAGTCCGTGTCGACCGTGAGGTGGCCTCGCTGATGAAGTTCGTCAAGGATGCTGGTCTTCCCTACCCCGGACATCCCCGTCACGAGAACTCGAGCCACGACGTCGACGGTAGCGGTGCGCCAACGGAACACGGGTTGTCACGGGGACGATGGCTCGCATGATGTCGTGGTACTGCTCGCCGGCTGCTCGCGATTGGACGAGCCCGTTTGTGCCGAGTGACGCGCATGCGTTCCACCGGTCGCTGCCGGCGTATGCCCCGACTCCGCTGGTTCCTGTCCCCGAGGTCGCTGCCAAGCTGGGGTCGGCCGGCTGCTGGTGAAGGACGAGTCGTCACGGCTGGGGCTGCCGGCGTTCAAGGTGCTCGGTGCCTCCTGGGCGTGCCGCCAGGTGCTTGAGCGGCAGCCCGGCGTCACGCTGGTGACCGCGACCGACGGCAACCACGGCCGGGCGGTCGCCCGGATGGCGGCTCACTTCGGTGTCGAAGCGACCGTGTTCGTGCCGCGGGTGATGCTTCCTGAGACCGCCGCTCACATCGCCGACGAAGGAGCGCATCTCGTGTGGGTGGACGACGACTACGACGCCGCGGTGCGTCGTGCCGCCGAGTTCGCCGACGAGCAGTCCGGCCGGGCACTGGTCCAGGACACCGCCTGGGACGGCTACGAGCAGGTACCGGCGTGGATCGTGGAGGGCTACCAGACCCTGCTCAACGAAGTCGACGCCCAGCTCGGCGGGCCGCCGGACCTGGTGGCGGTCCCGGTCGGGGTCGGGTCGCTGGCCGAGGCGGTGGTGCGGCATTACCGACGCCCCAGCGTCGCGCGCCCCAGCGTGCTCTCGGTCGAACCCGGGAGTGCGGCCTGTGTCCTGGCGAGCCTGGCCGCCTACCGCCCCATAACTGTGCCAACCGGGGTGACGGTGATGGCCGGTCTCAACTGCGGCACCATCTCCAGCTCCGCGTGGCCTGTGCTGCGCGCCGGTTGCGACGCAGCCGTCGCCGTCAGCGACGAGGAAGCTCTCCGCGCCGTCGCCGACCTCGACCGGTTCGGCGTCTCATCGGGTCCCAGCGGTGCGGCCACCCTGGCCGGCGTACGCGCCGCCCTCACCGACCCGGAACGGCGTGCCGCCCTCGACCTCGACGACGACGCCGTCGTCGTCCTGCTCAGCACGGAAGGACAGACGCGGTGACCCACACCGTCCGGATCAACCGCGACCGGCTCCGGGCCTCCCTCATGGAGCTCAAGGAGATCGGCGCCTACGTCGACGAGCTAGCCGCCCACCACGGCGTCGAGGTGGCCTGGGAGCGGATGGCTAAGACGGCCGTCGTCCCCTTCCACCCCGGCATACGGGAGCTGCTCGCCGCAACCGCCGACGACCTCGGTCTGCCCTACGTCCGGGCCATGTCCGGCGCCGGGCACGACGACCACAAGATTTCCGCCGTTTGCCCCACCGCGATGGTGTTCGTCGCCGGCGAGACCGGCGGCATCAGTCACACGCCCCGGGAGTACTCCAACCTCGACGCCTGCGGCAGCGGCACCGACGTGCTCGCCAACGCGGTCCTGCGCCTGGCAGACCAGACGTGACGGCCGCGAGCGAGACTGTCCTGGACCTGCTCGACGCCCTGGTCCGCATCGACTCGGTCAACCCCGGCCTCGACCAGGCCGGCGCCGGGGAGGCGGAGATCGCAGCCTTCGTCGCCGCATGGGGACGAGACGCCAGACTGCGCACCCAGGTCGTCGAGGGCACGCCCGGTCGGCCCAGTGTCATCCTGCGAGGCGGTGGGAACACCGGCGGCCGCCGGCTACTGCTGTGCGGCCACCTCGACACCGTTGGGCTGGCCGGCACCCGCGACGCACTGACGCCCCGCATCGACGGTGACCGGCTCTACGCCCGCGGTGCCTACGACATGAAGGCCGGCCTCGCCGCCGCCCTCATCGCCTGCCGGGACGCCGCCCTGACCGGCATCGACGGAGAGGTCATCGTGGCTGCCGTCGCCGACGAGGAGCTCGCCAGCCTGGGCATCCAAGAGGTGCTCACCCAGCTCGACCCGGCCGGCATCGATGCCGCCGTGGTGACCGAGCCCACCGAACGGCAGGTCGGCACTGCCCACCGCGGGTTCGTCTGGACCGAGGTCACCGTCACCGGCGTCGCCGCCCACGGCTCGCGCCCCCACCTCGGCGCCGACGCGATCCTCGCCGCCGGCCGCCACCTGATCGCCTTCGACGAACTCGACCAGCAACTGCGCGGCCGGCCGCATCCCTTCCTCGGTCCCGGCAACCTGCACGCATCCCTGATCAGCGGCGGCACCGAGGAGTCCACAATCCCCGACCGCTGCGTGTTCACCGTCGAACGCCGCACTCTGCCCGGGGAGACTCTCGAACGGGTGGAGGCCGACGTCGGGGACCTGCTCGAACGGTGCCGACCTGCCGACCCGCGTCTCAACGTCACCGCACGGACCGTCCTGCATCGCCCCCCGATGGAGACACCGACCGCCACCCCCATCGCGCAGAGGCTGCTCGCCGCAGCAGGCCCCGGCACGACCGTGGCACCGATGTCGTACTGGGCCGACTCGGCCTTCCTCTCCGCCGCCGGCATCCCCACCGTGCTCTACGGACCCGAAGGCGAAGGAGCCCACGCCGACATCGAATGGGTCAGCCGCTCCGGCACCATCGCTGCCGCCACCGTCCTCACCCACTTCACCGAGGACTTCTGCTCCTGAGGCGTCCACACATCCGCATGACCGCGTTTCCTGGCACTAGGGCGGATCCTCCGCCTGCCCGCTCCGCGCGCCTCGGCGGTCTCGTCACACGGACCGGCAGCCCAGCGCGGTGTTGCGCGAAGGTACCGTTAATGGCTCGATTCCAGGTCTACGCCCTCTCGGTTGAGCCGGTCAGGACCGCTGCCGCGCCATCACGCTGGCTGGCGGTCAGCGCGGGGAGTAGAGCCAGGGTTGCGTCAGGTCGAAGAACTCTGGCTCTCCGACGTTGAGCGCATTCATCTCGTCCATCTGCGCCTTCAGTTGCGGTGGCGGTTCCTTGTGCTCGCCCTCCCGCGCCTCGGTCTCGGTGGTGAAGTAGATGGCCGCGGTATAGGCCCCGCCGTCGTGCTCCACGCCCACGCTGCCGATGATCTCGGGTCGGAACGCCGCCCACTCGGCCGAGTTCTGCCCCATTAGCTCCTGGGCGCGGGCCGGGTCGCTGCCGCGGCCCTGGATGACCTGGACGAAGCCCGCTTTATCGGGGTTGCCGGTGACGTCCACGACGACGCTGCGGCTGTCGCGGAAGGTTGCCTCGCCGGTGAAGAGCTTGGATGTCTCGGCCCACCAGCTGTCCTGCTCTGGTCGGTCGCTGTTGCGCCGAGCCGCCTCTTCGGACTCGAACCGGGCCAGTGCCACGAACCGTCCGTCCTCGGTCACGCCAGCTGTGCTTCCGAGCCATCCGATCGCGTCCGGCGCCAACTCCAGGGCCCACCGGTCCATCCCGGCCCGCAGCTGGTCGCGGTCGGACACCTGGCCCTGGATTACCTGAACGAACATCGTGGATCCCTTCGACGAACCTGCCGGTCCCGATGCCGGCCGGGTGCAGTCCCGACGCTACGACCGCCCCATGTGTGAGTCGATACCGCAGACGGCGGCAGTCGTGGAGCGCTACACGCCTCAGCCGATCAATCCGGCGTATCAGGCTGACGGGGATCCCGCCGCAGTGTTGGCCCAACGGTGGCTACTGGGCTGGCCACCGTTCACCAGCGTCCGCCACCTTCTGCGAACTGCGCAAACACGATCCAGGTGAACATCTGCGAACGGCCCCGGACGGGGATGAATGAAACCAAAAGTGAGCCCAGGCCCGTGCCTAGGCTCAGGTGTGGCGGGGAGCGTCCGACCGTCTGTGTAAGTGATCGTGGCGTCGGTCATAGGTTGGGATTCGCCCGTCGAAGTAGCTCCGCCCTGCAGGAGTGGCCGCATGCGCATGTGGCCAACAAACGCGGCGCGGGCGCTCGCCGCTGCTCCGACGTTAACCGCCGAGGTACTTGAGCACGGCGAGCACCCGCCGGTGATCGGTACCGGTGGGCGGGAGGTCGAGCTTCACGAAGATGTTGGTGACGTACTTCTCCACCGCGCTCGGGCTGACCTTCAGCAGCTCGACGATCCCGCCGTTGGAGCGTCCCTCGGCCATCAGCCGCAGCACCTGCTGCTCACGGGGGGTCAGCCTGCTCATCGGGTCGTCCTTGCGGCGGACCAGCAGCTGCGCGACGACCTCGGGATCAAGCGCTGTGCCGCCAGCGGCCACGCGCCGAACCGCATCAAGGAAGTCGTTGACGTGCGCGACCCGGTCTTTCAGGAGGTATCCGACCGAGTTCGTGGCCTCCGACAGCAGGTCGGTCGCGTAGCTCTCCTCCACGTACTGGGACAGCACGAGGAGCGCGACGTCGGGATACTGGCGGCGGATCACGAGCGCGGCCTTGATGCCCTCATCGGTAAACCCCGGCGGCATCCTCACGTCGATCACGGCGAGATCCGGCTGATGCTCGGCAACCGCCTTGAGCAGCTGCTCAGCGTCCGGTACGGCCGCGACCACCTCGAACTTGCCGTCTGAGAGCAGCCTGGTCAGCCCGTCCCTGAGCAGCACCGAATCCTCGGCGATCACGATTCGCATGGCAACTCCGCGGCGATCACCGTCGGCCCGCCCGGCGGGCTGTCTATGGTCAGCGTGCCGTCCACGGACGCTACCCGCTGCATGAGGCCCCTGAGCCCGGTACCGCCGTCAGGGTCGCCGGTGCCGCCGAGCACTGCGCCGCCCACGCCGTTGTCGGCAATGGCGACCCTGAGCAGGTCCCCGTCCCTGGCAACCGTCACCTCAGCCTGCGTCGCCTGCGCATGCTTGACCACGTTGGTAATGGCCTCGGACACGATGAAGTAGGCCACGGCCTCGACGCTCGGGGCGGCCGGCTGCGGCATGTCCACCTTGAGCCGGACCGGCACCGGTGCACGCGCGGCGAGTCCGGACAGCGCGGCGTCCAGACCACGGTCGTTCAGCACCGCGGGATGCAGCCCGCGGACGAACTCGCGCACCTCGGACAGCGCCAGCAGCGCTTCCTCGTGTGCCTCGGCGATCACCTGTTTGACGGGCTCGGGCACATCGCTGAAACGCGTCCTGGCCATGCCTAGGTTCATCGCCAGCGACACAAGCCGCTGCTGTGCGCCGTCGTGTAGGTCGCGCTCGATCCTGCGGCGCTCCGCGTCGGTCGCTGCGACGATCGCGGCCCGGCTCTTGGTGAGCCATTCGATCTGGAGCGCGAGTTCCTCGCTCTGGCTGGGCCCGAGCAGCGCCCTCGCCAGCGTCTCGTCGACGCGAGCCACCTGCCGGGCGAGCCAAGGCGCGGTGAACAGCAGAACGACGCTCCCGGCGCAGCTGACTGCCGCGGTCGCGGCCGAAGACGCGCCGACGATGAGGTAGGTGATGGCGAGTGCCGGCGCGAGCCAGCAGACGGCTACCACGCCGGCGGCAGTGCCTATCCCGATGGACAGCAGGTGAAACGCGATCTGCCGCCAGGTACTCGCCGACAGCCACGGGCCGACCGGCCACGGCTTGCGCTCTGCCGTGCGCGGGCCCGCGGGGATGTCCATTCCGGCAACGGTCCGCAGCCTGGATCGCTGCAACGCCGTGACTCCTTGCACGGCCCAGAGCTCGGCCACAGGTCCGACGATGACGGCGGCTACGTACAGAGCAACGTGCGCCCCGTCGCCCGCCCCGGTCACCAGAGCAAAGATCGCGGCACCCCACACGACGCCGATCACGCCGAGCAGCGCGGTGCCGACAGCCGCGACGAGCAAGGCGGTAATCCCGCTCAAGGTCGCCCGCCAGGCGGGCCTCGACCACAGCGAGCTGACCATGGCTGCCATCCGGCTGGAGGCGGTCAGCTCTGCCGAGGTCATGACGTCAACGTACAAGGACATCCCGCGCATCTCGATCGGGCAATCCTGCGCCCCGGGTGCGGAAATCCCCACCAAAACCCAGCTGCGAACCCCAACGACACCGGCGCCACGCGCTGGCACCGTCGTAGCCATGATCGAGATACACGAACTGACCAAGACCTACGGATCCACCACTGCCGTCTCTGACCTGACGTTCACCGTCCGGGCGGGGGCGGTCACCGGCTTCCTCGGCCCCAACGGCGCCGGGAAAAGCACGACGATGCGGATGATCCTCGGCCTGGACGAGCCGACCAGCGGCTCGGTTCTGGTCAACGGCCGTCCACCAAGGAGCCATGCTGCGCCGCTGCACGAGATCGGCGGGATGCTTGACCCGCGGGCGGTGCACCCCTCTCGCAGTGCCTACCACCATCTGCTTGCGATCGCGCAGACCTCGGGCATCCACAAGGCTCGAGTCGACGAGGTGATCGACGCTGTCGGACTGCGGAGCGTTTCGAGCCGGCGAGCGGGCAAGTTCTCGCTCGGCATGAGCCAGCGGCTGGGAATAGCTGCCGCGCTGCTCGGCGACCCTGCCACGGTCGTGCTTGACGAGCCGGTCAACGGGCTGGACGTCGAGGGCATCCGCTGGGTCCGCGGCATGCTGCGGGATCTGGCCGCCGAAGGCAGGACCGTCTTTGTGTCCTCGCACCTGATGAGCGAGATCGCCCAGACCGCAACGCACCTGATCATCATCGGCCGCGGGCAGCTGATCGCCGACACAAGCATGGACGAGTTCATGGCGACAGCCGCGCCGACCGCAGTGCGGGTCCGCAGCTCTGACCAGGACGCGCTCGTCAGGATGCTTCGCGCACCCGGAGTGACCGTCACCTGGGCCGCAGACGGCGCGCTGACCGTCAGCGGCGCGTCCGCGGAACAGGTCGGCGCCGTAGCCGGCGCCGCTGGGATCACTGTGCTTGAGCTCGCTACCGAGCAGGCGTCCCTGGAAGACGTCTTCGTTGGCCTCACCCAGGATGCGGTCGAGTACCGCGCCGCCATCTGACCGACCTGGACACCGCGAAGGAGTAGACAATGACTGCCATCCCCACCCACGCCCCGATCCCGGTCACCGCCGCGCTGCCGTCTTACCGGCAGCCAGAGCGGGTCACCCAGGTGCGCGTGATGCGCGCCGAGTGGACGAAGCTGCGCACCCAGCCATCCGCCTACTGGGCGCTGCTGACCGCGGTCATCCTGGTCGTCGGCTTCGGCATCGGCTACAGCCTGCTGCTGGTCACCAGGCCGCCGCACGGCGCCGCGATGGCGTCGTTCGACCCGGCAGCGATCAGCCTCTCAGGCGTGCAGCTCGCCCAGATCGCCGTCGGCGTGCTCGGCGTCCTGCTGGTCACAAGCGAGTACGCGACCGGGCTGATCAGGACCACGTTCGCCGCAGTCCCGCGGCGCCTGCCGATGCTGTGGGGCAAGGCGGCTCTGCTGGCCGCCGCCATCACCACGGTCAGCCTGCCCGCCGCGTTCGCCGCGTTCGTGGTTGGTCAGTCGATCCTGAGCCGCCAGCACCTGTCGGTGCCGCTCAGCCAGCCTGGCGTGGCTCGCGCGGTCATCGGCAGCGCGCTCTACCTGGCGGTGGTCGGGCTGCTCGGCCTCGGCCTCGGCGCCCTGATCAGGAACGCGGCCGGCGGCATCGCGGCGCTATTCGGCCTGCTATATGGCCTCCCGCTGACGGCGGGCTTTCTGCCGGGCAGCATGGCCGCCGACGTGACCAAGTACCTGCCGGCCAGCGCAGGCCAGGCGGTAACCAGCGTCCAGCCGGACCCGACCATGCTCCAGCCTTGGACCGGATTCGGCGTGTTGTGCGCGTACGCCGCGGTCCTGCTGGCTATCTCCGCCGCGCGGATGCGCCGCGGCGACGCCTAGTCCGCTCACAAGCTGAATTGCCTCTTCGGGCGCCGTCTACGACGGCGCCCGAAGCGTCGTCCTAGCTCGGTTGGGAGAGGCTCAGGCCGGTGTCGCGCACGAAGGTCAGCGCGGCGGCGAACCGTCTGTGCGCATGCTGCTCGCCGGCCCGGTCCAGGGCTGGCCTGTTCTTCCCGCCGGTGGTCACGAAAGCTCCCCCGTTGACGGCCAGCGCCGCGACAAGGCGGCCCGCCCGAGCAGTTCAGCGGCGCGTCGAGGATGCGTTACGCCCGGGCACGCCGGGCCGCGGAGCCCGCCGGTGCACGTCCTGCCGTTGTCATGGTCACTGAAAGTGATCCTGACTCGGGCCGGGCCGCCGGATTCCCCATAGGGCTCGCGTTGGCCTCAGCCGGGTTTGTCCAGGAGCGTACGAGACCGCGACGGCCGTCGCCGCCAGCGAACTGGTTGTTGCCTGGCCACCTTGAGGGCGGCGCGCGCGCAGGTCTTGCCGCGCTGTTGGGCAAGCGTGGTCAGAGGGCGGAGGATGCGGGATTCGAACCCGCGAGGGGTTGCCCCCAACACGCTTTCCAAGTGTGCATCTCAGCGTTCATGCCAGGTCAGGACGATCCGTGACCTGCGACCGAGGTCAGTGACGGGCATCGGCGGACCGCCGCGAACGCAGGCGAATGAGACTACGAATGAGACTGTCCGAAGCTGGGAGGACCACCGCCGGCGAGCCTGCGACCGGTGCGTCCACTCTGAGCACACCGCCCGCAGGGGTCTGGACCTGGCTGTGCAGCACGATCCTAGACGACGCCGAGGCGGCAGCCCGCGCCGGGAAATGGCTCACGTGGGCCATCGCGTACGCCGACAGCATCGATCCGCTGAGCAGCAGCGTCCCTCGACTGCCTGACCCGGCCGATCTCGACCCGGCGGACCTCAAGCCAGGGGGCTCCACGCTCCGAGGTACCAGACCAGCCGCACCCCGGTCAGTCTGTGGCCGGGATCAGGAAACCGAAATGTGATCGTCTCGGCATCCCAGCTCGGCCCGACCGTGTTCACCCCCGCACGATACCGGTCACCGAGTAGCATCCTGCGACCCAGCCTGCTGCGCCGCCTGATGGCGGCTGTCGGTGCGTGGCTCACCGGGCAGGGTGGGCGTCGCGTCGCGCGTCTCTGTCAGCTCGATGTCCACACGGCAGGCCGCGTCGATCACGGGAAGGGTAACCGGGCCCCTGGCGAGGTCCGGGGCGAATCGCTTGGTCTCTCGACCGGTTCGCACGGTCACGGATCCGGAGATTGGCTCGGAGTCTCCCTCGGGTGTCACCCGGTGGACCCACGTCTTCACCCCGCGGGGGATTGCCCGGGTGCTATCAGCGAATCTCGGCTCGAAGACTGCGCGCCGCAGGGACGGGAAGGCGGGAATCTCGGCGGCGGCGGACTGCAGGTGGCGCGTGGCGGCGTCGTACTCGAGCGTGACCTCACTGGTTGACTCCCGTCCGTTCGCAGTTACGGTGAACCAGGCGCCTCGGCCCTGCTCGTCGCGCAGTTCGATGTTCAGCCGCGGGCTGAGGGTGCCCTTTCGCAGCATGCGGACGGTCATCACCACGATCCCCACGGCGACGAGCAGCGCTCCGGCTCGCAGCACGGGCTGTTCCCATATCACCAACCCGTGCAGCAGCAGGCTGCCCAGGAACACCAGGTAGAGGCCCGCGAGCAGCACAGGATGGCCGAGCGCGCGGTGGACCACCATGGGCAGGTAATCGCCCTTGCGCCGGCTGGCAACGAGCAGCAGCACCGGGAAGATGCCCGCGACCAGGGAAACAACGATAACTCCGATGAAGCCCAGCAAGCCGGCGAAGGAACCGGCTCCGGTGAACAGCATCCACTCGGCGGCCACGAATGGCAGGAACACCGAGGCGGCTCCGAGCAGGAAGCGTCCGCGTCGCCTTAGCAGGACCCCACGGACGCCCTGCCGGGAAAGCGTCCTGCGCTCGGCCGTACCTACTGGGGGCTCGTGTTCTTGTTCCGGGCCGAGCGCATCCGACAGTTCCTCGGGCAGCGCCCGCCCGCGCCGTGGTGCAAGGCGAGCGGCATATGCAGAGCCGCCGCGAATCTCCCGCACCAGCCCCTGCTCCACCAGGGACCTCAACGTCGCCTGGACCACGGCCTCGTCCTGGTCGGCGTGCCTGGCCGCCTCGCTCAGGGTCACATGGCCTTGGCGCAGGATCCAGCCGACAAGGTCCGCCTCCTGGTCAGCCAGCGCCAAGACGCCGGCCAGCCCGACGCCTGAGGTGTCCCACGCGCGCTCGACCGTTGTGCGCAACGACGACGTCGCCTTGACACGAACGTTGTGAGGGTTGGCCTCGCCAATGTCGAGGACCAGGTTGAGACTCCGATCGCGCAGCTCCGTCAGCTGGTCGCTGAAGGAGCCAAGGCCGTTCGGCCCGAGAACCTCCCAGGAGCCGGTCGCGCTGGTCTCCGTCCGGTGCACGTCACCGTCGACCATGACCTCGAGACGAAACGCTGGATCCCCGCCCCGCAGCCCCAAATACATGATGCCGATCTTCAGACCGCGTTTTGGGCGGCGCCAGCGTGTTCGCTCCTCGAAGAGCAGGCGCGCCCGCTGGCGGGGGAGGACCACGACCGGTGCTGCCTCGGAGGGGAGCCACTCGCGGGTGAGGCTCGACAGGCCGAGCGAGAAGTGGATCGTGCCCATGCCCATCCCGAGGATCACGAACAACGATCCCAGTACGGTCGCGAGCGGGCCCAGCACGGTGGCGAGCGGAGCGAGGGCGGTGCCGGACTCTCCCGCCAGCACTTTAGGGGCGACCGCGCCGTTCACGGCGAGTACGAACAGGCAGTAGAGCAGCATCGCCGTTGCCTGCGCGGCGGTGCAGCCGCGCATGAGCGCGCGACCGCTCGGGTCACGGCGGAGCACCAGCCGGCCGCACAGGCTGACCGACGTGTGCCCGAAATAGGCGGCGAGTACGACACCGAAGATCAGTTGCAGGACCGAAGGCTCGAACGGCCGGCCCGACAGCAAGGGGACGTCTGTGTGGAGCAGATTGTCCACCCGGACGTGGGTCAGGGCGAGGATCGTGAGGACTACCAGCAGGACGATGTTCACCACGCCGACGACGAGCGCCGAGGCGACGGTGGCGTTCAGCGATCTACGGCGCACGTAGTAGAGGCCCACGAGGAACAGCGCCGCGACCCATGCCGGCGCCCAGACCGATGTGGCGTCCTCGAGCGTCGTCGAGACGCCGATGTAGAAGACGGGCAGGACCAGGAGGCAGAGCACGAAGAAGCTCGCGGAGAGGATCAGGGATCCGGTGGTGCCCAGATAGTCACCCACGAGCCGGCCGAGGTAGGCGCTTCCGTATCGGCTGGTGCCGCTGCGCGTCACGGCTTCGGACATGTAGGCGATCGTCACGATGTTGACGAGGCCGAGCAGTACCAGCAGCGCCACACCGGGCAGCGGACCGATGGTGGCGAACGCGATGGGCAGGGCGAGGATGGTGGCGCCCACTGTCTCGGTCAGCGTCAAGGAGTAGGCGGTCCAAAACGGGGACAACCGCTCGAGCCGCCCGGTCAGGGCTGCCCACGCCCAGCGCAGGCGGTCGGTGGGTGCCGCCCGGGTGGCGAAGATGTCTTGGAGCGGTCGCCGATAGAGGCGGCGGTATGCCCGTCGGACCTCCGGGTCGTCGAGCCCCAGGGCCTGTCGGATGCCAACTGACTGCTCGTAGGTAAACCGGTACTTCGTCCCTAGGCGCTGGGCGACCGCTGCGCGGATCTGCGGGTTCTCGGCGACCAGGGGAGCCCACTGCGGCGAGTAGTGTTCGAGATCCTGGATGGTCGGAACGAGCGGCGGGTCCAGGCCCTGGGAGAAGGCCTCGAAGAAGGCAAGCTCCCGCTCGTCGCGGTCCGCTCCGGTGACGAACTGGTCCATCGCCCGGGGTGACTGGGCCACCAGATGCGCCGTTCGGCTCTCGATCAGAAACAGGAGCAGGTCGGCCCGTCTGCTCGGAAGTCCGGCGAGAAGGTCCTTCCGGTCGGGGAACGTGTCCATCCGGTCTGACGCCATCCCGGTACCTACGCCGTGAGCCGGGCGGCGATCTGCCGGTATAGGTCCGTGACGGGGTGATCCGGATAGTGCAGCGCGAAGACGCCCTCGCTCGACAGGGTCATGAGCTCATCCGAGTGCGGCAGCACCGCGGTGACCTCACAGTCGTAGGTCTTCGCCACGCGTTCTCTGACCTCCTCGGGGTCGAAGACCGACGGTGTCTTGTTGACCACGAGCACCAAGTCGGGCACTTTCAGCTTGCGGGCCACCGACAGAGTCACCCTGGTGCCCTCGTAGTCCTGCTGGTCCGGACGCATCACGATCGCCACCGTGTTCGACATGGCGATCGACAGCAGCGTCTCTTCGTTCAAGCCGGGGTGAGTGTCGAGCAGCAGCACGTCGAGCGACAGCTGCTTGACGAGCTGGCGGAGCCCCTCGTTCAGCAGGCCCACGTCGTATCCGTCACGTATTACGCGAGCGATGTCGTTCACCTTAATGCTGGACGGTACGAGATAGAGGCGCCCACGCAGTCCCGCGTCGAGGCTCGTCGTGAGATCGTGCGCCGCCTGCTTGATGTGGCACCGTCCCCAGAGGTACTCGTTGAGCGAATAGCGCACCGCCTCCTGGTCGAGCCCGAACAATGTGTGAATTCCGGGGGACTGGAGGTCGGTGTCGACAACCCCGATGCGCTGGCCTTCTGCAGCCAGCAGCGTCGCCACGTTGGCCGCCGCGTTCGACTTGCCTGTGCCTCCGCGAAACGAATGGATCGCGATGACCCTCGACATCATCCCGCTCCTCTGCGTCCGTCCTATACCGCCCCACCTACGAGCTCGGGTCCAAGCGAATCTTGGAAACCTTCCGCTCGAGGTCCTTGAAGTACGCGGTCTCGGTGATCTCGGCCACCTGCCGGGCGGCGCTCGCCTCGTCTATCTCGATGCGCAGCTTGCGCACCTCCTGCTTCAGGCGCTGCTCACGTGCCCGTACTTCAGTCGCCATCCGTTGGAAGACGCGTGCCAGCTGCCCGAGGGCATCGTCGCGGCGGGCGGCGCCGTCCAGCTGCTCGGTCCGAAAGGTCCCCGTCTCAACGGCAGCCGCGGCCGCGACGACGTGCCCCACCTGCTCGAGATATTCCTGCTCGAGGTCGTCGAGGCGTTTCCTGGCAAGCCCAGCATTGATCCGAGCCCGAAGGAGCACTGGGTCGAATGGCTTGGGCAGGTAGTCATCTGCCCCCAGCTCGATGCACCTGACGATGCTCTCGAGGTCGTCGAGCGCCGAGATCATGATCACCGGGGTGCGCCGGAGCTTGGGATCACTCCTGATGTGCTCCAGTACCTGGTAGCCATCCATCTCGGGCATCAGCACGTCCAACAGCACGCAGTCGAACGGGTCGTCGTGAAGCGCCCGGACCGCCTCCAACCCGTTCGTCACTGCCCGCACCTGATGGCCCTCCCGCTCGAGGGCTCTGGAGAGGAGCAGGCGGTTCACCGCGTCGTCGTCGACGACAAGGACGAATCCGGGACTCTCGGTCATCGCGTGCCTCGTTCCCGCACAGCTTCGAGGGCGACGCGGACCCGCTCGTATTCCGCCTCGATCTGTGCGATGAGTGAGGCGGCTCCGTCCATGTCTCCCGACCCGGCGAGAGCCTCGAGCTGGCGACTCAGCTCCGAGAGGTTCGTCGCACCGACTGTCGCTCCGTTTGACTTCAGCGTGTGCGCCGCGCGTCGTACCTCGTCCGCCTGCTCTTGCTGCAGCCCTCGCCTTGCGGTCTCGACCACGCGGGGCACCTCGCCGAGGAACGTGTCGAGGAGCGCCGGGAGCAGGCCGGGGTCGTCATCCCGAATCGACTCCATTAGGCGCTCGAGTGCCGCTGGCTGGAGCACCTCAGTTGACGGAGCCTGCCATAGGGACTCACGCTCCGGCAGTCCTTGAGACGGCGCGCCGGATTCCCGCCACTGAGCCGGGGGCGGTGGGGCGATGTTGGGACGGCGCCGGCTCAGGGCCGCGGCCAGCTCCTCTATCCGAATCGGCTTGCTGAGATAGTCGTCCATTCCCGCGGCCAGGCAGGCCTCCCGCTCTTCCTGCATCGCGCCGGCGGTCGCCGCGATGACGTGCGGCCGTCGCCCCTCCGGCCATCGTTGGTGGATGCGTCGGGTTGCCTCCAACCCGTCCATGGTCGGCATCTGCACGTCCATCAGTACGACGTCATAGGGTTCACGCTCGAGTGTTTGGAGCGCCTCGAGCCCGTTCGCAGCCACGTCGGCCCGGTAGCCGAGTTTCTTCAGAAGCAGCAGCGCGAGCTGTTGATTGATGGCGTTGTCCTCCACCACCAAGATCCGCAGAGGCACCCGCTGGGCCAGCTGCTCGACGGGCCCTCTGGGGGGCGCCGCGGCCTCTGCCCCGGCCCGTATCGCACCGAGGACGTTCATCAACGCGTCGTGGAGCTGGGACGGCTTGACCGGCTTGGTCAAATAGGCGGCGAACTCCACATCACCCGCGACCTCTTCTCGTGGCCCCAACCGGGTAAGCATGATGAGCGGCAACGCGCGCGCGTCACGATAGCGGCGGATCTCGTATGCCAGGCTAACGCCGTCCATGTCGGGCATCTGCCTGTCAAGGATGGCGAGGTCGAAGGGATCGCCTCGGCGGACCCACTCCAACGCTTGGGCCGGGTGGGCGGTGTCGCGCACCAGCAGGCCCCACGATTCCGCCTCCCTTGTGAGGATGTGGCGGCTGGTGGCGTTGTCGTCCACGATGAGAACCCGCCTGCCACGAAGCTGGGGCGGTGCGGCTTGCTCCTGGGCGGGAGCGATGCCAGGAGCCTGCTCGGCCTGGATGGTGAAGTGAAAGGTGGAGCCCTTCCCAACCTCACTCTCCACCCAAATCGTCCCGCCCATCAGCTCGCTTAGCCGCTTGCTGATCGCGAGGCCCAGACCGGTGCCGCCATACCGACGGGTCATCGAGGCATCGACCTGGCTGAATGACCGGAACAGGCGGCTGCGCCGCTCCTCGGGGATTCCGATGCCGCTGTCCCTGACCCTGAAGTGAAGCTTGTGCATCCTGCTGAGCTCGCCGTCGCCCGACCCGAGCGCCTCCCCGTCCACCGAGAGGACCACCTCGCCCTCGTCGGTGAACTTCACCGCATTGTTCAGCAGGTTGATCAGGATTTGCCGCAGCCGGATGGCATCGCCCAGGATCATGTGGGGCAGCCTGTGGTCCACGACATAGGCGAGGTCGAGTCCCTTGCTCGACGCGCTGGAGGCGACCAACTCCAGGGCGGACTCCACGCATTTGCGAAGGTCGAAGGGTCGGCGTTCCAGCTCCAACTGGCCGGCTTCGATCTTGGAGAAGTCGAGGATGTCGTCGATGATCGACATCAGCGCCTCACCGCTACCGCGGATGACCTCGGCGTAACGGCGTTGTTCGGGCGCCAGATCGGCGTCCAGGAGAAGCTCCGTCATCCCGACCACGGCATTCATGGGCGTGCGGATTTCGTGACTCATCATCGCCAGGAACGCGCTCTTGGCCTGCGTCGCGGCCTCCGCCTGCTCGCGCGCTCGTTGGAGTTCGGAGACGTCGTGATACAGGGCGTACAGGCCAACCATCTCGCCCCCGATGAGAATCGGCGCGGCCCGCACGTCGACATCGACCAAGGACCCATCCTTGCGAGTCCGGCGCGTGGTGAGCCATACCTGCCCGCCCTCCTCGATCTGCCGGTTCAGCTCCGCGGCCTCGCGACGGACGTCCTTATTAATGTTGGCGACGAGTGAATCGACGTCTCGCCCGATGGCCTCCTCGCGGGTGTAGCCGAAGAGCCTCTCCGCCGCCGGGTTCCACGAGTCCACCTTGTGGTCCGGATCGACCGTGACGACAGCAGTGGGGCTGACGTCGAGCAGCGACTGGTAGTACTGCTTCTGCCGCTGC
The DNA here is from genome assembly GCA_036560395.1 of Actinomycetes bacterium. Classification (GTDB taxonomy): domain Bacteria; phylum Actinomycetota; class Actinomycetes; order JAKEEW01; family JAKEEW01; genus DASYTV01. The sequence goes on from DATBRJ010000041.1 coordinate 19,516, forward strand.
AGCTCGCTGATGTCGTGGTAGATCGCGAGATAGCCGGTAGGCTCGCCCTCCTCGATGACCGGCACGACGATCAGCTCCACGTCCGCAAGCGTTCCGTCCCTGCGGGCTCGCTGGGTGATCGCGTGAAAGCGTCCCGCCCGTAGAACGTCTTCGTAGCTCACGGCCTCGCTGCGCAAGTCCGCTCGGGTGACGACCAGGTCGTCGAGCTTGCGCCCGATCGCCTCGTCGCTTGAGTAGCCGAAGAGCTCCTCGGCAGCCAGGTTCCAGGACGTCACTCTGCCGTGCCGATCGACGGTGACGATCGCCGTCGGGTTGATCTCGACGAGCGACTCGACGTACTGCTTCTGTCGTCGGAGTTCCTCCTCGCTGCGGCGCAGTGCCTCCGCCAACTGCTTCTGCTCGGTGATGTCGAGGAGGAAGCCGTGCAGATAGGCGGGCTGGCCGGCCTCGTCGTGAATGACCGCCGCCTCGTCGTGGAACCAGTGCGTTGTCCCATCACGGGCGATCATCCGGTACTCGGCCCGGAACGGCTCCTCGGTGTCGCGGGCGCGCCGGTATTCGGCCAGGATCTGGTCGCGGTCCTCCGGGTGCAGGACCTTCGCATACAGGTTCTTGTCGGAGATCCATTCCTCGACGGAGTAGCCGAGCTCGGACTCGAGCCGTGGGCTGGTGTAGACGTTGGACGCGGTCTCGTCCAACCGATCGATGTAGACGGTGACCGGGACGTGCTCGATGAGCGCCCGAAGCGTTGCCTCGTCCAGAATCAGGGGTCCAGCCGGGTCGGAC
>DATBRJ010000042.1:0-20306 GCA_036560395.1 Actinomycetes bacterium
GGGGATCTGGTGGGCCGGCGAGCGAATGAGGAGCGGAGAGGGCAGGAGATGGACATCGACAACCGGCGCTTCCGGTTCGGGGTGCTCGGCGAGAGCGCGGCGTCGGGGAAGCAGCTGCTCGAAGAGGCCCGCCGCGCGGAAGACCTCGGGTATGCCACCTTCCTGCTTCGCGACCACTTCGTGGCCGACCCCTTCGGACCTCAGCTGGCACCGCTCCCTGCCTTGACGGCCGTCGCGGCAGCGACCAGCAGACTGCGCATCGGCACCCTCGTGCTCGACAACGACTACCGCCATCCAGTGATCCTCGCCAAGGAGGCGGCAACGCTCGACCATCTCTCGGGTGGGCGCCTCGAGCTAGGCATCGGGGCGGGCTGGCTTCGCGATGAGTACGACCGAGCAGGGATGACGTTCGACCCACCAGGCGTGCGTGTCGGTCGGCTCGAGGAGGCCCTCAGGCTGCTCAAGGGGTTGCTGTCGGGTTCTGCAGTCACAGTCGTCGGCACGCATTACTCAGTCAGCGGGCTTGACACCTTCCCCGAGCCGGCGCAGCGGCCCAGGCCGCCGATCCTCGTGGGCGCCGGCAGCCGGCGGATGCTCGGGATCGCAGGGAGAGAGGCAGACATCATCGGCATCCTGCCCAAGGCGCTGCCGGGCGGCACGATCTCGGACGATCTGGCCGAACGCACGCCCGAGACTGTTGCCAGAAATGTCGAGTGGGTACGAGCGGCAGCGGGAGCCCGGTTCGACGAGGTCGAGCTGAGCATGGTCATCTCGCCGGACATCACCGACGATCACTATGGTGCCGCGGAGCGGTACGCCGCAGAGCACGGCTGGGGCATCGCTGCCGCCGACCGCGTCCTGGAGATGCCAAGTACCTTCGTCGGTCCTGTCGCCCGAATCGTCGATGACATGCTGGCGCGGCGCGAGCAGTACGGCTTCTCCTATTACGTGGTCTCCGATCAGGACCTGGACGCATTCGGCCCGGTTGTCGAGCGTCTAGCCGGGCGCTAACAGCTGCCGCCGAGCGCCAGGATCGAGATTTGCCGGATTCCCGCACAGACGTCACAACGGCGCCATTCGCATTCGGCTTCGATGGGACGAGCCGCGGCCAGGATTAACGCAGTGTGGAATGCCGCGAACCTTAAGCGAACCCAGCGGCCGCGCGCCATGCTTGATAACGCAGCTCTCATGCGACATCCAGGCTCATCGAAGGAGACGGCTGTCATGGATGCGTCGAGGTTACGTGCGTTTCGAATCACTGCTGGTACGGCGGCCGCCACGATCATTTCGGCGGCCGCTTTCGTAGCAATATGGGCGTCTCCGGCCGCCGCGCTGACATGCCCTACCCCAGGACACAGCGACATCAACGGGGACGGACACGCGGACGCTGTGGTGAGTGAACCCGGCCGCAGCAATTTCGCCGGCGCGGTCCATGTGCTCTATGGGACTGTTGACGGGCTGACCGCAGATGCGTCGGGGACCGCGCTCAACGACCAATTGCTCACCCAGAATTCACCTGGAGTGCCGGGCGCGTCAGAGGCTAATGACGAGTTCGGGTTCACGGTCGCCGTTGCCGACTTCAACGGCGACGGATGCGGAGACCTCGCGACCGGGGCACCCGGTGAGGATCAGGCGGCGGGCACGGTCACGGTGCTTTATGGTTCCGCATCCGGGGTGATTGCCACCGGGGCGCAAACGTTCCAGGAGGGGAGCGGCGTTCCTGGCAACCGGTTCTCCGGCGAGGGCTTCGGCGACAGCCTTACAACCGGCGACCTCAACGATGACGGGTTCGCCGACCTTGTCGTCGGGGTCCCCAGTGAGCGGGCCGGCGGCTTCGACCGCGGCGCGGTTGCCATCGTCTACGGAGCCGCGGCCGGCCTGGGCACCGGGACAACCGCGACTCAGCTGCTTACCCAGAACAGCCCGGGCGTTCCTGGTGGATCGGAGGACGGCGACGGCTTCGGCGCCGCCCTTGCCGTCGGCGACTTCAACGGCAACGGCGTTGACGACCTCGCGGTGTCCATCCCGGGCGAGGCCGTAGCCAAGGGCGTGGTCGACGTCCTTCCCGGACAGGCGGGTTCCGGGGTTGGCGTCCTCGCCGGCTCGGCGTTCAGCCAGAACACTCCCGGTGTTCCTAGCGACGCCGAATCCGGCGACTTCTTCGGGGGGGCACTCGCGGCGGGAGACGTCACTGCCGATGGCAGAGCCGATCTCGCCGTCGGCGTCCCCGGGGAGAACGACCAGCGCGGGTTCATTGACCTGCTCAAGGGTTCGGCAACCGGCCTCACCGGGACAGGTGCGCAGGGATTTAGCCAGGACACGGCGGGTGTCGTCGGCGTCGCCCGGCCCAATGACAACTTCGGCGCAGCTCTTGCCATGGGCCACCTCGACGGTGGTACTACCGCCGACCTGGCGATCGGTGTTCCAGGCGACGTCATCGGCTCGGCGGACGGCGCTGGATCGGTCAATATCCTTCTCGGCACGAGCGGCGGGCTGTCCACTATCGAAGCCGGCGGGGAACAGTTCTCACAGAACACCACCGGGATCAGTGGTGCGGCCGAGACCGGCGACGGGTTCGGCTTCACCCTCGCCGCGCTTCCGATCCAGAGCCCTGGAATCGACAACCTGATCATCGGCACGCCGTTCGAGGCGATCGGCAGTCAAGATCTCGCCGGTGTGTTCCATGTACTGATGACCAACGAGTTCGGGCCCAACCCGTTGGGCAGCCAGACGTGGAGCGACAACTCGGCAGGTGTCCAGGGTCTCTCCCAGGTCGAAGGGTTCCTCGGGCTCGCGATCGACTGAGGAGTCCGTCGCGGTCCAATCGCAGGCCGCGCTCAGCCCCGTCGTCCCGGCGCTGGGCGCGGCCTGTTAACTACTCGCTCGAGGGTTGTCCAGCCGGATAGATCGCACTGGAGGAGGTGGGCGCTGCAACGTGTTCGCCATGGTCGCCTGCTCGATACGGATCCGATCACAAAGCTCGCGTTGGGTCAGGTCGTCTTCTTCGTACAACGCCAGTAGCTGAGCGAACTGACCGGGGACCACCCCGTGGGGCGCGATCCTCACAGCAAGCGCCTGCGCGAGCAGACGGGCGAGGTGGCTGATAGCAAGTTATGGAACTGTCAAGGGGGGCGCTGCGATGCTGTTGATACTGGTTGGCTCTAAGGTGCAGCCGTGGCGATCGCGCGATTCAAGAAGCTGTGCATGGATGCGAACGACCCGGCTCGACTCGGGCAGTTCTGGGCTCGAGCCCTCGGTCTCGAATGGAAGCCGTACGAGAACGGTGAGGGCGGCGTCTTCGGGTCAGGGCCGCGGCCAATGATCTGGATGAACCAGGTGCCCGAGCTCAAGACGGTGAAGCACCGCGTCCACCTCGACACCTATGCCACCAACCTCGACGACCTCGAGGCACTCGGCTCACGGATCGTTCTGCCGGAAGGCGACGACAGACAGTGGACAGTCATGGCCGATCCAGAAGGTGGTGAGTACTGCGCATTCCTGCGCACCGAACCGCCACCGGCGAGGCTTCACGGACTGGTCGTGGACAGCGTTGATCCGCCGGCGCAGGCCCGCTGGTGGGCGGAGGTCTACGGCAGTTCTGTGGTCGACCATCCGCAGGGCTTCGCGACGGCACGAGGCGTCCCTGGCATGCCGTACACCTTGGACTTCGTCAAAGTGCCGGAGCCGAAGACGGTCAAGAATCGCATTCACATGGACCTGGCGGTGGGCGACATCGAACCACTGCTCGACCTCGGCGCGACCGTCGTGCGGCCCCAAGGTGGTGACATCGCCTGGCACGTCCTGGCAGACCCAGAAGGCAACGAGTTCTGCGCTTTCCTGGAGAGCGAGGCCGCCCAACAGACCGCCGCCAGGAGCGCCGTGCTGGAAGACTGACCATGTGAGAACCCGCCAGGAGATCGTTCTCGTGCGCCACGGCGAGACGGAGTGGAGCCGTGACGGACGGCACACCGGGCGCACCAATCTGCCGTTAACGGATGTGGGCGAGAAGCAGGCCGAGCGCCTCGGTTCCGCGTTGGCCGATCGGACCTTCGCCCTCATCCTGACCAGCCCACTGCAGCGGTCCCGCCGCACATGTGAGCTAGCCGGTCTCGGCGGTGCCCAGGTGATCGATGATCTGCGCGAACTCGACTATGGCGTGTACGAGGGCCGTACCACTGCCGACATCCAGCGAGACGAACCAGGCTGGACCGTGTGGTCCGCACCGCTCGTCGGGGGCGAGACAATCGACGAGGCAGGCGCTCGGGCGGACCGAGTGATCCGAAGGCTCCGCGAGACAGAGGGCGACGTAGCCGTGTTCGGGCACGGACACATACTGCGGATCCTCGGCGCGCGATGGTGCGACTTTCCGCCCGAGGCTGGTGCGCATCTCGCGCTGGATACCGCGAGCATCTCGATCCTCGGCTACGAACGAACCACCCCGACCATCCGATCCTGGAACCACACCCTGCCGCCGATGGACTGACAGCCACACACGCACGCCGGCTCTCCCCCGTGACTGCATGAGATCCGCCGGCTACGCGATAGGTTCGGCGCTCGTGATGCCGAACGCGCCCCTCTCCGGCCGACGGTCGCTTTAATGAGGGGGCTCGGCTTGGCTGCAGCGCTCGCACTGGCCGCATGGACGTGGCTGGCGCTGCTGCGCGGCGGCTATTGGCGAACCGACATCCGGCTGCCGAACGGCCGGGTACCCGCCCGCTGGCCCGCGGTAGCGGTTGTCGTCCCGGCCAGGAATGAGGCGTCCGTACTGCCGCTGAGCCTCCCCACGATCCTCGCCCAGCGGTACCCCGGCCCGTTGCAGGTGATCCTCGTGGACGACGGCTCGACGGACGGGACCGGCGGACTCGCACGAAAGCTCGCCGCTGACCGAGGCGAAGAGCGGAGCGGAAGCGCGGCCGTCACCACGTTCACTCTCGTCGAGCCCGGCCCGCCGCCGGCGGGATGGACGGGGAAGCTGTGGGCGTTGGCGGCCGGAGTCGACGCGGCGGGCCCGGTCGACTTGCTGCTGTTCACCGACGCGGATGTCGCGCACCGGCCCGACTCGCTCGAGCGCTTGGTACGCGCGGCCGGCGAACGAGACCTCGTGTCCCAGATGGCGCGGCTGCGCGCGGAGGCGCTATGGGAGCGGCTTGTCGTGCCGGCGTTTGTCTACTTCTTCGAGCTGCTGTACCCACCTCGTTGGAACAACCGGCCAGACAGCCGGACGGCGGCGGCGGCTGGTGGATGCGTCCTCATCAGGCGAAGCACGCTCGACCGAGCCGGCGGCTTGCCCGTCATCCGCGGCGCAATCATCGACGACATAGCACTGGCCCGGCTCGTCAAGCGTGGCGGCGGGCGCATCTTCCTCGGACTGGGAGACAGCGTTGAGTCAGTCCGCCCGTATCCGCGCCTTGCGAGCCTTTGGGCGATGATCTCGCGAAGCGCCTACGCACAGCTGCGGCACTCCCTCCTGCTCCTCGCCGGCACGGTGCTCGGTCTTGCGATCGTGTTTCTGGTTCCACCGCTAGCGGCTGCGCTCGGCGCCATCGCAGGAAACGCCGCAGTGGCCGCCCTCGGTGCGGCCGGCTGGCTCCTGCTGGCCGGCCTCTATGTGCCGATGCTGCGCTACTACCGGCAACCGCTGTGGCTGGCGCCGGCCCTCCCCTTCATTGCCGCGCTCTACCTCGCCATGACCGTCGACTCCGCCTGGGCGTATTACCGAGGCCGCGGCGCGGAATGGAAGGGGCGCACCTACCCCAAGCCGCAAGTCACTCGTTGAGCAGCCGGCTGCGCTGCGGAGCGACATCAAAGTCGGCCTCCGGCCACTCCAGCTTCATGTCTTCCAAGTGTTCGACGAGCAGCTGAGCGACCGCCCAATTGCGATACCACTTTCGGTCGGCCGGCACCAGATACCACGGCGCCGTCTCTGGGTTGCACCTGGTCAGCACTGCTTCGTAGGCCGCCTCGTACTCCTCCCACCAGGCCCGCTCGTCGATGTCGTGCGGGTTGAACTTCCAGTGTTTGGTGGGATCGTCGAGCCGAGCGATCAGCCGCTGGCGCTGCTCTTCCTTGGAAATGTGCAGGAACACCTTGATCATCTGGATGCCCCGCTCGGCCAGCCCTGCCTCAAACCGGTTGATCGTCGAATACCGCCTGGCCCACGTCGCACGCGGCACAAGCTCGTGGACCCGCACGATCAGAACGTCCTCATAATGCGAGCGATCGAACACGCCGAGGATCCCCGGTCCTGGAAGCTGTCGCCTGACCCGCCACAGGAAGTCGTGCGCGAGTTCCTCCGCCGTGGGCGCTTTGAACGCTGTGACCGCGCAGCCCTGGGGATCGACCTGGCCGATAACGTGACGTACCGTGCCACCCTTACCTGAGCTGTCCATGCCCTGCAGCACGAGAAGGACACTGCGCCGGTCTCCCTTCACACCCGAGGCGTAGAGCTTCTCCTGCAGGTCGGACAGGCGCGACCCCGCCTCAGCGAGGGCGGCCTTACCCGCGGTCTTGCTGCCGCTGAAACCCGGCGTCGACCGAGTGTCGTACGAGCGGAGGTCGGCATCTCCTGTCGGCACTCGCAATAGCTCGGACACCGGCATCTGCCGGCTCGCTGACTTCGCCACCGCTCATCCTCCCGTTTCGCGCCTACGTGCCGCCAGGCGGAGCGACGGCCAGGAGCCGTCCGCGTACCAGCCGCCGTCGACAGACAGGGTCGCGCCATTGATGAAGCCGCTGCGTTGGGGATCGGCCAGGAACGCGACGGCCTGGGCGATGTCGTTCGGTGTTGCAAAGCGTCCCATGGGTACATGATCGACGATATCGCTGTCCCGGTACGCCCCCTGCGCCTGGGAGGCGTCGTCCATCTCCGTCTTCACCCAGCCCGGACAGACAGCGTTGACTCGTACGCCCCGCCCGCCCCACTCCGTGGCGAGCGTCCGGGTAAGACCGACCAGGCCGTGTTTGCTCGCGTTGTACGCGGCTCTATCAGCGACGCCCACGAGGCCCGCGATCGAGGCAATGTTGACGATCGTGCCTTGACCGGACGCGAGCATGGCCCGGCCGAACTCCCGGCAAAGGAGAAACGGCCCGGTGAGGTTCACCTCGATGACATCCCGCCACTGAGCTAACGTCGTCTCCTCGAGCGGCTGGATGCAGGCGATCCCGGCATTGTTGACGAGCACATCGACCCGACCGAGTTGATCAAGCACCTGACGTGCGAAACCGCCTACCTCGGCCTCGTCTCGGACATCGGCGGCCGAACTCAGCGCCACATCGAGCTCCGTTACCGGCTGCCGATCGAGAAGCGCGAGAGCGAAGCCTTGTTCGGCGAGCACCTCCGCGACTCGCCTGCCGATTCCTTGCGCCGCCCCTGTGACGACGGCGACCGGGTGACTCCGCATCGCGCGAGACTGTCACGACTGTTCGGTGAGGACAACCCGACCTGGTGACCGGATACTAGCCGTCGTCCGGCTGCGGCCGCTCGAACTCGACCCGCACGCCGAGCAGCCGTACCGGGCCAGTCTCCTCGAACCGATCAAGGACGGTGAGTGCGGCCCGCTCAATCTCGCGGGCCTCATTCGTCGGCGCGGCCAGGGTCATGCTGCGGATGCGGGTGAAGAAGGGCACGAACCGGACCTTCACCCCAACCCGCGCGACCGGGCGCTCCTCCGCTGCGGCTTCGCGAGCCAGCATCTTCGCCATGGCCGATACCTGCCCAGCGATCTCCGCCCGATCGGTCAGGTCGTGCTCGAAGGTGATCTCGTGGCTTCGCGAACGGGGTATCCATGGATCGGCGGTCACCGTCGTGCCGCCCGCGCCGCGAGCGAGGAGCCTGAGGTAAGGCCCGGTGGCCGGCCCGAAGCGCCTCGCCAGCGCCTCCGGATCAGCACTCGCCAGGTGGGCAACGGTGACCAGGCCCATCTCCTCCAGCTTGGCCGCAGTCTTCTGGCCGATCCCCCACAGCGCGTCGGTGGGCCGTCCAGCCATGACGGCCACCCAGTTGTCCTTGGTGAGCCGATAGATCCCCGCCGGCTTCGCAAATCCGGTGGCGAGTTTGGCGCGGTGCTTGTTGTCGCCGATCCCCACCGAACAGGCCAGCCCGGTCCTGGCCATCACCGCTCGCTGGAGATCGGCCGCGAGTTCTTCCGGATCATCCGTACGCGCACCGAGAAAGGCCTCGTCCCAGCCGAACACCTCCACCACGACCGGGAACTCGCGCAGAGTTGCCATGACCCGCTCCGAGGCCTCCTCGTACGCCTGCGGGTCTGACGGCAGGAACACAGCGTCCGGGCAGCGCCGCGCCGCTGTGCGCAGTGGCATCCCGGACCGGATCCCGTATTCGCGCGCCTCGTAGGACGCGGTCGCCACGACCTTCCGTCGCTCGGTGGGATCGCCGGAACCGCCGACCACCACCGGACGGCCGCGCAGGTCAGGCCGGCGAGCGATCTCGACCGCGGCGATGAACTGATCGAGATCGACATGGAGGATCCAGTTCGTCCTGGACACCGTCCTTGGCGCTAGCCGGGAAGAGCGACGACGGCCTCGACCTCGACGAGAAGCTCCGGCCGGAACAGTGAGGTTACCTGGATGAGCGTGCTCGCCGGGTTCGGCTGGTCACCGAGGGCCGGTCGCAAGAACTCGTCACGGATGTCACGGATCGTCTGCAGGTTGGCGATGTCGGTGACGTACCAGCCCAAGCGCACGACATCGGACCAGTCAGCACCGACGGCGCCGAGGACATTCTGCAGGTTCTGCAGTGCCTGCCTGGTTTGGGCCGCGAGATCGCCCGGGCCAACGAGCTGACCATCCACGTCAACGCCGATCTGTCCGGCGATGAACGCCAACCGCCCTGAGGCGATGACGGCATGTGAATATCCCGGTCCCTGGGCGACCCCGGGAATGGCTGCCAATCGGTCGTGTACGGGCACGAGGACTCCGATGAGGTGGAGGACACAGATAGCGCCGACGATAGCTCCGGCCACTCCCCAATGAGGTGGCTCAGGCTCGGCCGCCGAACATCGGTGTGCCGCGACACCTTGCGACAAGACCCCATCCAGAGCGAGCCTCGTCCTCATGGCAGCGCTCGTGAGACACCACAATGGGCCGCACTAATAGGGTCATCGTGGCGGTATCCGCCTGCGCCATCTGTTTCGGAATCGGCGTTTTCTTGGGTTATTCCGAGGCGGGTGGCGATCTTCGCGCCGAGTTCTTCGGTCACGATCCGGCGCCCTGTCCGCGTCCCGGCGACATGCTCACCGACCAGGTGCTGACAGAAGGCTGCGTCGACAGGGGCAGTAAATCAGTCCAATTCCTGCCCACCTGGACCTGCACGGACGGCCGCAAACTGCTCAGTGAGGATCAGATGTTCGGCTTCTCCGGTGAGCGAATCATGGCCTCCGACGACACCTCAGCCGACCCGGCATATGCCAGGGCCTATCGCGAATGCGTTCCCAAGTGATAGACGAGGCGGTTGCAGCGCCCATTGAAGTGACGACGAGACTGCTAAGTGGATATGTGAGACATGTCCCTTGATCGCGCCTGTAACGGTCCGGCTACGCTGCGTGGCTCTCGTTGCGCAGGCACCGAGATTGGGCGTCTAATGCGCTGTTGAAGCTGGAGCGCACGCGACTTCGGTATGTCACTGGGGGGTGGTCGCGGTGAAACGGCCGGCGCCGCCGTCACCGCTCGTCGAGAAGTTCGACGCGTTCTCACGCCCGTCTTCGCGGCCAACACCAGTTGAGGAACCAGCGCAGCCGCAGCGGTACGAGAATCCGCCATGGCTTCGGGTGGCGTGGACCAGCCTGCGAGTACTTGCCAAGCGAGGTCTCGGCATACGCCGAGGCCGCCGCGTCGCCCTCGGGCTCGCCACCGCCCTAGTCTTCACCGCCGCAGGCCTCGGCTTCGTCTTACTCACCCGCGACTCAACGCGCAGCATGCCGGCGAACGGTGAGTCGCCTTCACCCAGCGCTGACGTGGTCGCCGCCGCCGACACGACCCGCTCGATGGCCGCCGCCTGGATCGTGGAGAACGTCGCCGAGGGCACCATCGTCGCCTGCGACCCGGCCGCCTGTGCGGACCTCGAGTCGATCGGCTACCCGGCGACGGCACTGGTACCGCTGCGCATCGATAACGCCGACGTACGCCAGGCCGACCTTGTCATGGTGACCTCGGCCGTGCGGGCAAGGCTCGGCGCTACGCTCGACCTGCTCGTAGCGCCCACCCCACTCGCGATCTTCGGCACCGCGGATGCGTCCGTGGAGGTGCGGGAGATCAGCCTCGACGGCCCGGACGGCTACCAGCAGCGGTGGGCCGCCGATCGGGCCGACCGGCTGTCGGCAGGGCGAGCACTGGCGATGGCGCGCGGCCTTCACCTCGGTGGACAGGCTCGCACCCAACTCATCCGGGGCAACGTCGATAGCAGGATTCTCACGACGCTTCCACCGCTGCTCGCCGCTCACGACATCTGGATCTCCCGCTTCGCCGCGTCAGGACCTGAGGGCTCACGGAGCATTCTTCGCATCGTGGAGATCGACCACATCGACCGCCGGAAGATCCAGGATGGCGCAGGCCGGACGGCGTTCGTCGTCGGGTACTTCCGCTCCCAGCGGCCGCCGTTCCTGCCATCGGCCGTCGAGGTGGGCTCGGAAGCCCAGGGCCTCGTCTTGCGCGTCACATACCCGGCGCCGAGCCCACTCGGCCTGCTCAGCGCCAAGAAGAATTAGGGGGACAGATGAACCAGCGCACCCGTCGGCTGCTCTTAGCACTTACGCCCGCACTTGCCGCGCCACTGATCGTCATGGCGGTGGCCCCGGCAACGACCGCCGCCTCGACCGGCTGGGTGCGTCTCGCCCACCTGTCGCCTGACACCCCATCAGTCGATGTCTATCTCTATTCGTTCGGCGATCCTGACGCGGAGCTCACCCTCAAGCATGTCGGGTACGGCGCGGTGTCCCCATACCAGCAGGTGGCCGCGGGCCGGTATACCGTGGCGATGCGCGGTGCCGGTGCCGACCCCGACAGCCCGCCGGTGATCTCCACCAACGTGGAACTGACGGGCGGCGACGCCCTCACCGTCGCGGGTATGGGTCGCACGGCCAGCCTGACCATCAAAGTGCTCGAGGATTCCCTGAGTGCTCCAGCCGGCGAGGCAACGGTGCGGGTGGTCCAGGCCTCGCTGCAGGAGCCAGTGGTCGACGTGTCGGCTGGTGCCGAGAGCCTCGCCAGCGGACTGCACTTCCCTGACGTCACGGCGTACTCGCCGGTCGACCCCGGGAGCAGCACCGTCCGGGCGTCGGGGACTGCCGACGATGCCAGCCTGCCGGTGGAACTCGCCGCCAGGAGCACCCACACGATCGTGGTGCTGGACGGCAAGTCAAGCGGCATTCGACTGATGGAACTCACCGACGCGTCAGGCTCGTCCAGCACTCCGGTCGGGGGGGTGAACACCGGTCTTGGCGGTACCGCCCCCGGCGCCACCGATGCCGGTTGGCTCGCACGGGCTGGCTGGATCGCCAGTGCCGTCGCCGCGTTCGGTCTTATCGCACTCATCCGGCGCGCTCGCTCGTCGACGGCCGAGCGTGCGTGACGGCAGGCTCGCCAGCACCTGGGGGCGAGGGTCGCTCCCCATGATCCTCGCCCTCGTTCTTGCCGGCACCGCCGGGTGTGGCACGGGCGGCCCCGTCGCGGCGCCCGCCAGAGCGCCGGTCCGCCCAGGAGTGGCCGAGCCAGCGGTGCTGCGCATTCCGTCGCTTGGCGTCGACACCCGGCTCGAGCGGCTCGGCCTAGACAAGGCCGGTGCGCTCCAGCCGCCGGCGGATCCGCAGGAGGCCGGCTGGTTTGCCGCCGGTCCGGCGCCAGGGGATATAGGTCCGGCCGTCATCGCCGGGCACGTCGACTCAAAGCACGGACCGGCCGTGTTCTACCGCCTGGCGCGCCTGCACGCCGGCGATCGCATCTTCGTCGAACGCAGCGACGGCACCACCGTCGTCTTTCGCGTCCGGTCGGTCGAGACCTATCCCAAAGCGGCCTTTCCCACCGCTGAGGTCTACGGCCCGACGCCGGAGGCGGCACTCCGGTTGATCACCTGTGGGGGCAGGTTCGACCGAAGCCGACAGAGCTACGAGGACAACGTCGTGGCGTATGCGGCTGTGGAGGCTTAGCTCCTTGCACAGCTCCCGGCCTAGCTCCCCACAGCGGCGCGGATGGTCTGCTTGAGCGAGCCCATCGTCGCGATGACGGCGGTCGGCTCGTAGCCGCAGTGCGCCATGCAGTTGTAGCAGCGCTCATCCTTGCCGCGGCCGTACGCGTCCCAGTCCGTGGTTTCGATGAGCTCCTTGTAGGTCTTGGTATAGCCGTCGGCAAGCAGGTAGCACGGCCGCTGCCACCCGAGCAGCGAGTAGGACGGGATGCCCCATGCCGTGCAGGCAAAGTCGACCTTCCCCTCGAGGAAGTCGAGGAAGAGCGGCGAGTGGTTGAGCCGCCACCGCTTGCGCCGGCCATCGGCGAACGCTTTGGAGAACAGCGCCCGAGTCTGCTCGACCCGAAGCCAGTGTTCCTGGTCAGGCGCCTTCTCGTAGGCGTACCCAGGCGAGATCTGCATGTTGTCTACGCCAAGGTCGTCATTGAGGTAGTCGAGGACGTCGATGACGTCCTGAGGGGAATCCAGGTCGAAGAAGGTGGTGTTGGTCATCACCCGAAACCCGGCCGCCTGGGCCTGCTTAACGGCTGCCACCGCCTGGTCGAACACGCCGTCCTTGCATACGGACTCGTCATGCCGCTCACGCAACCCGTCGATGTGCACCATCCAGGCGAAGTTGCGATGCGGGGTGAACTTGTGCAGGTGCTTGGGCATCAGCACCGCATTCGTACAGAGGAAGACAATCTTTTTCCGCTTGAGGAGCTGGCGCACGATCTCGTCGATCTGCGGGTGCATCAGCGGCTCACCACCGGCGATCGAGACCATCGGGGCGCCGCTCTCCTCGATCGCTGCCACCGCCTGCTCGACCGGCATCCGCTGTTTAAGCAACGTGTGCGGCTGCTGGATCTTGCCACAGCCGGCGCACTTGAGGTTGCAGGCGAACAGCGGCTCGAGCTCCACGAGCAGCGCGAACTTGTCCCGGCGCAGCAGCTTCTGCTTGAACAGGAAACTGCCGAGTCGAACGCTCTGATGCAGTGGCATCGCCATGCTCAGCTCACCTCCTTGGGCAGGGTGAAATGCACGTCCTCTTCGACGACCTGTGTCTCCTGCACGGTCACCGGACCGAGCCCGGACAATGCGTGAATGAGGCCATCGACCAAACTTGGTGGGGCTGACGCGCCAGCCGTGACGCCGACCCGACTGGCACCGGCCAGCCAGCGCAGATCAACCTCACCGGCATCGTCGATCAAGTAAGCCGGGGTGCCTTCGCGCTCGGCCACCTCGACCAGCCGCTTCGAGTTGGAGGAGTTGGTCGAGCCGACGACGAGCACGATGTCCGACTCTTGCGCGACGGCGCGAACCGCGCTCTGCCGGTTGGTCGTCGCGTAGCAAATGTCGTCCTTGCGTGGGGCGGCCAGCGAAGGAAACCGGGCGCGAAGCACTTGAGCGATCTCGTCCGCTTCGTCCACGGCCAGGGTCGTCTGCATCGCATAGGCGACCGATTCCGGATCGGGCGGCGCGACTCGGGCCGCTTCGCCCAGATCTTCGACGATGATCACATTGGCCGGCGCCTCGCCGTAGGTCCCCTCGACCTCCTCATGGTCACGGTGCCCGATGAGGAAGACAGTGTCGCCTCGCCCCGCATAACGGCGCACCTCGGCGTGGACCTTCGTCACCAGCGGGCAGGTCGCGTCGATGACCGAGAGGTTGCGCCCGACTGCCTCCTCCCGCACCGCGGGCGACACGCCATGTGCGGCAAGGACGACGAGGCTGCCCTCCGGTACCTCGTCCACCTCGGTTACGAAGACTGCACCGCGGTCTTGCAGCTGCCTGACGACGTGCGCATTGTGCACGATCTGGCGGCGGACGTAGACCGGTGGACCGTAGCGGTCCAGGGCGCGGTCGACGATATCGATGGCCCGTTCGACGCCCGCACAGAACGAGCGCGGGCTGGCGAGCAGCACCTCTCGGGCCACCGCAGCCGCCGCCACCCACTGCTCCAGGGCCGGCATAGCCCGGCGGAGCGCACGCAGCGCGGCGATCCCGCGGGCCGGCGTCCCCGGTCGCATCAGCGGCCGGTCCGGCGAATCCACAATCGCCCGGATGGCGGCGAACGGTTGGCCGGTGGCAGCCGGCGCGAGATAGGCGGACTCCATGTCCGCCGCGAGCGCCGCCAGCTCAGCCAGGCGTGCCAGCTGGCCGGTCAGCGTCGGCGTCGTCACGATCGGGCCAGCGTGGACTCGCAGCCCGAGCCGCTGCAGCGCGGCCGCGAGCATCGGGGCCGACGAGCTCTCAATAGGCGCATCGCCACCGCGGACCTCGGTCGCTACCACCAGGTCGCCTGCTCGGAGGTCGGCGGTCAGCCCGCCACCGACACCGGCGACGAGCAGCGGTACCGGGCCGCTTGCAGCCAGCGCGGCCGCGGATGCGACTGACCGGTCCTTTCCCATGCCCGTTCGTACGACCCGCGCGTCCGCCCCGCGTAGGGCGGCCCGTTCCACGCGCAGCGGCGTACAGATCACGGCTGGTCTCACGACTGAGCTCCCGCCTGTGCCGTCACGTAACGTCCGAGTGCTGAGATCGGGAAGACGATCCGGTAGAGGTGGTAGTTGATGTAAAAGTCGCCGGGGAAGCCGGTGCCGGTGAACTCCGGCTCGTCCCAGGTTCCGTCAGAGCGCTGGGTGTCCACCAGCCACCGCACGCCTCGGCGGACAGGCTCACCCGGATGCTCACCGGCGGCGAGCAGAGCAAGCAATGCCCACGCAGTCTGCGACGCGGTCGAGGTACCGCGCCCGGCCCACGAACGATCGCGGTAGGACCGCAGGTCCTCGCCCCAGCCGCCGTCAGGGTTCTGATGCTCGGTCAGCCAGCGGACGGCCCGTTGGATCGGCGGCGCCGACGCGTCGAGCCCGGCAGCGACGAGGGCAGGTACGACGGCTCCGGTGCCGTACACATAATTCGCTCCCCAGCGGCCGAACCACGACCCGTCCGACTCTTGCGCGTCGAGCAACCACCGGATTCCCCGCCGGGCGGCGAGGCCGCTGGCGGCGCCCTCGACGGCGAGCATCTCGACGATGTGTGCCGTGACGTCCGCTGACGGCGGGTCGATGACCGCCCCGAAATCGCAGAAGGGCAGCTTCGTCGCGAGCGTCTTGGCGTTGTCCACGTCGAATGCGGCCCAACCCCCGTCGGTCGACTGCATGCCAACCGTCCACGCCACGCCGCGGTCGATGGCCGCGCGCAGTCGGGCCACCTCGGGATGCCGGACACGGCGCAGTGCAAGGACGATCTCCGCGGTGTCGTCCGTGTCCGGATAAAGGTCGTTGGCGAACTCGAACGCCCAGCCCCCAGGCGCGAGCGACGGCCGCCTGACCGACCAGTCCCCCGTGCCCCGGATCTCCTCGTCGAGCAGCCAGTCGGTCGCTCGCAGCACGGCTTCGTCGTCGGCGACCACGCCCGCGTCGAGCAGTGCGGTAACTGCCAGGCCGGTGTCCCAAACCGGTGACTGGCACGCCTCGAGGCGGCGGATCCATCCGGTCGGAGTCTCCTCCCGGATGAGGAAGCCCTCCAGGCCCTCAAGACCGGCGCGTACCACCGGGTGGTCGAGCGGATATCCCGAGAGATGCAGCGCGAGCAGCGAATAGACCCACGGCGGTTGGATGCCGCCCCAGCCGCCGTCGGCCTCTTGCCGGGCGAGGATCCACGTGAGGCCGCGACGGATGGCCCGTCGCCGGAGCGGGCCGATCGGGTGGCGCGAGTAGGCGTGCAGTACCCGGTCGAGCCGCTGGAAGAAGCCACTCCACGTCCAGGGTGGAGCAGAGGCGGATGCGTCGCGTTGGACCCGGATTTCGTCGATCCCGAACGGCAGCGGGCGCACCGGCCGGTACGTGTTCACGATCGTCAGCGGCACCACCGTCTGGCGGGCCCAGCACGCCCAGTTGTACACGTTAAGTGGGAACCACCGCGGCAGGAAGATCATCTCAGGTGGCATGGTCGGCAGGTCGTCCCAGCGCCACAGGCCGAACAGCGCGAGCCAGATCCTGGTGAAGACCCGGGTGCTCTCTACGCCACCGCTGGCCCGGATGTATCCGGCGGCCTTCGCCATGTGCGGTGCCTCGACCGGGTCGCCCGCAAGTCGCAGTGCTACCCACGCTTCGACCGTTGTCGAGAGCTCGGGCGGTCCGCCGTGAAAAGTCCCCCAGGTGCCGTCGTCCCGCTGCTGTGACCTGATCCAGCGGGCGGCTTCCTCGAGCTGATCCGGCCGCAGGATGCCGAGGAACCGGCGCAGGAGCAGGTCCTCGGCGTCCATGGTCACGTTCGTCTGGAGCTCGCCCTTCCACCAGCCCTGCTTGTCCTGGAGGCCGCGCAAGTGGTCGACGGCGGCAGCGAGTGCCTCGCCAACGGGCCGGGGCTCCGCCGTGAGCCCGGCAGGGGAAGGCGTCGCGGCGGCTCGTCCGACACCCGCGGCAACGGTGTCCGCCATCACGCCTCCCTTGTCACGATGAAACGGCCGAGCGCGACCAGCTCGTCGCGTGGACGAGCTGGGATCGGCACGTCGTCGAGCGAGAGCTCGCCGAGCTCCATCCGCCGCCTCGCCTCGGCGATCACCCAGTCCCTGCCGCCACCGGCGGTGATCAGGTCGGCGGCCCGGCGCAGCTTTGCCTCCGTGACGTCGCCGGGGCAGGCCAGCCATGCGGCGAGGTCCCGGCTGGCGACGCTCGGCTGCGCGAGCACGTAGGTGACCGGCAGCGACTTTTTCCGCGAACGCAGATCGGAGAAGACCGGCTTCCCGGTGACCGCAGGATCCCCCCAGATCCCGAGCATGTCGTCGACCAGCTGGAAGGCCATGCCGAGATGCGCGCCGAACGTGGCGAGCGCGCCTACGGTCTCATCGGGCGCCCCGGCGAGTACGGCGCCGATGGCGGCGCTGGCCGAAAGGAGTGATCCCGTCTTGCCCGCCGTCATGTCCAGGCACTCGTCGAGTGTCACGTCCGCGCGATGCTCGAAGGCAAGGTCCTGAACCTGCCCGCGAATGAGATCACGGGTCGCGGTTGCGAGCAACCGTCCCGCTGCCGGTGCGTACGGCGAGCCGCTCTCAAGCAGCGCCTCCTGCGCCACCGCGAGGAGGGCATCGCCGGTGAGGATCGCACTCGACGGCCCCCACAGTGCCCAGACGGTGCGCCGGTGCCGTCGTTCGACGTCGCCGTCCAAGAAGTCGTCGTGCAGCAGCGAGAAGTTGTGGACAAGCTCGACCGCGACGGCTCCCGGCAGCCCGACCTCAGCGGGGGCGCCGGCCGCCTCCGCCGAGAGCAGGGCGAGCGCGGGCCTGACCGCCTTACCGCCTGAGGCAACAGACGGCCGCCCGTCTGCGTCGGTCCAGCCGAGGTGGTAGGAAGCTTGTGCCCGGCTGGTCGCGTCGAGGCGGTCGATCGCAGCGCGAAGGGCGGGAGCGATCGCGTCCCTGCTGCGCTCGAGCGCGGTAACCATTGCGGTCATGCGGCTACCTCCTCGAGGACGGATTGACCGAGGAGGGCAGCCGCCGCGGCGTCGCCACTGCGCACGGCGCCCTCCATGGTCGCCGGCCATCCGGTCGCGGTCCACGCGCCCGCGACCACCAGGCCCTGATGGGCGGTGACCGGACCGGGTCGCAGCCGGCCGGTCCCCGGCGACGCGCGGAACGTCGCCTCCCGCTCACGGGTGACGAAGAAGTCCAGGACCTGCGCCTGCCTCGCCGCGGGTAGCAGAGCCTCGAGCGCAGCCATGATCTCTTCCCGGATCTGTGCCACCGCCAGGTCGATGATGTCGTCGGCCGCGGACAGTGAAACGGCGAGGTACTGCCCGGCGGCAAGTCCCGACGGCCCGGTCCGGTCGAAGACCCACTGGATCGGGGTGCCGACACCGGCCACGAACTCCTCGTCGAGAACACGGCGGTCGTAGACGACGTGGACGTTGACAATCGGGGACGTGCCAAGCTCGCGAGACCAACCCTCGGCAAAGGGCAGGCTGCCGGCAGGAAGCAGGTGCTCCGCGGTGCCCGGCGGCACCGCCATGACCACCTGGTCTGCGAGGTGCGCCTCCCCGCCCGCGGTGACGATCCACGGGGCGCTGCGGCCCGTGCCTGGCTGTGGGCCGTTCACGGCTTCGGCTTGCGCTATGGACTCGACCTTGGTGTTCGTCCGGACAATCGCGTCCACTGCGGTGAGTGCCGCCGCTGCTGCCTCGCCGTGCAGCCGACCGAGCGGTACCCGCGACCAGCCGACGTCAGCGGCCCCGGTCTCGGTGAGCAGCCCAACCTGGAAGACCATCGCCGCCTGCGCCAATGAGGCTTCTGAAGCCGTGACGTTCAGCGTCGCCCGGCCGACGAGATCCCACAGGCCGTCGATCGCGCGCTCGCTCTGACCGTGCGCGGACAGCCACTGGCCGAAGCTTCGGCTGTCGGTTGCCGGGTCGTTGACGTCGAGCCGCCGCATGGCAAGGGCGGCGAGGATGAACCGTACCCGCTCCCTGGGACGCAACGGCGCATAGCGCATCAGCGAAGAGCTGAGGTGAAGCGGCGCCGGGAGGTTGTTCCTTCGCAGTCGGGTGGCTCGGCGACGGCCGATGGAGCGGACTGGGATGTCCAGTCGGGGTTGCAGGGTGGCGAGGTCGCTTACGCCCAGCCGGCTCAGCAGCGCCTGGTAGGCGGTGCAGCACCGGAGGAAGACGTGCTGGCCGTTGTCAACGTAGAGCCCTCCGCGGCGGAAGGAGTAAGTGAGTCCGCCCAGCCGCGGCCTCGCCTCGAAGACAGCGACCGAATGGCCCGCGTCGGCCAGGCGCAACGCAGCCGTGATCCCGGCGAGCCCGCCGCCGACCACCGCGACCCGCCGGGCGGTCATACGGCACGCCCCGAGAGTGCACGCACCGCTACTTCGAGCTTCTGCCGCCCCGACAGGGACAACCGGCCGGCGAAGACTGCAGACGGCTCGGCCGCGATGATCTCGAGTAGCCGCCGGTAGATGCCCGCCATCGCCGTGCAGCACGCACCACTGCGGCGATCGAGCAGCGGCGCCAGGCGCAAGCCCTCGGCGTACCACTGCTGCGCCCGGCGGGCCGAGAACCGGATCAGGGCGCTGAGGCTGCCGTCCTTGTCCACCAGCGCGCCTTGCTCGTCGAGAGCGAGCTCGACACCGAAGCTGTGGAGGTCCTCTTTCGGAAGGTAGACCCGCCCGTTGAGCAGGTCTTCCCGGATATCGCGAAGAATGTTGGTCTGCTGCAACGCGATGCCCAGCGTGTCGGCGTAGCGTGAGGCCTCCGGGTGAGGACGGCTGCCGAAGATGCCCAGGCACAGCCGGCCGACAGAGCCTGCCACGCACCGGCAATAGTCGACGAGCTCGTCGAAGGTCGCGTACGTCCGGCCGATGATGTCCATCTCGACGCCGTCCACCAGCTCCTCGAACGCACCGAGCGGGATCGGATAGCGGCGGCCGGCGTCGGCGACGGCGACCATGACCGGATCCCAGCCAGACGGGCTACTGCTCGTTTCGCCGCGACGGTCTCGCTGGTCTCCATCCGGCCGGCGTACGCCGAGCACCGGGCCGGACGCTGACGTTGACCTCTCTGCGCTGCTGGTTCCTAGCCCATCCAGCGACACACGGAGCTGCGCTATCGCGGCGGTTTTCCCATCGATGGGCAGGTCACCGTCGCCGATGTCGTCGATCCGCCGGGCCAGGGCATAGACGGCACACAGCGCGTCCCGCTTGTCGGCGGGCAGCAGCCTGATGCCGTAGTAGAAGTTGCGCGCCTGGTCCTTGGTAATCGCTCGGCAGGAGGTGTACGCGTCGGCGACCGTGCTCGTCACGAGGCCTCCCTCCTCCGGCGGCCGAGAAGCCCGGCAAGATGTGTCACGACATCGCGCCGGCGCGGCCGGGGGGTGCCGGAGAGGACGTCGTAATCCGCCCGCCTCATCGCGTCGATCGCGGCGCGACCGCCTGCGACGTACCCTGCCACGGCCAGCCGCGCCCAGCCGTGCAACGACGCGACAAGCGGCGCACCGGAGTCGAGCAAGTCCGCCGCTCGGTCGGTCTCGAAGGCGATGAGCTGCCGGACAGCCGACGTCGCCACGGTCCGATCAAGGTCGGTCTCCGCGACACCATGCGCCTCGAGATCCTCCAGTGGCAGGTAGATGCGTCCC
>DATBRJ010000043.1:0-6667 GCA_036560395.1 Actinomycetes bacterium
CCCGTGATGACGACCTACTTGCCGCTTGCCGCTCCAACTCGTCCCGCTGCCGAACGCCCTTCGCGACGGCAGGGCGGAATCCATATCAATCCAGATGACCGCCCGATATTGCGCCGCCGAACGCGTGGAACCGAGAGACACTTGTTGGTGGGATCGCCGTGCCAGGGGTCGCAATGGTGGAGCCTGGGCCTGCTTTGTCGCCAGAGCGGTCGGATGTCGACGACGTCGAGGGCGTGTCGCTACGACGGTTGCTGTCGATCGCAACCCTCACCCCCGCCCAAGCCGCGCTACTCGCGCTCGACCTTGCGGACGAGCTCGAGGCCCGCGAGGGCCAGGCTGGCTGCTCTGGCCGGACGTCGGACCGGTCCGTACAGGTGACCTCGGACGGCCGGATCCGGTTTGCCCACGCCGGAGTTGCTAACGTCGCCGCGGCGGCCGACGTCCTGCGTCAGCTGGCGGCGAGTGCCGAGCGGGCTGGTGTACACCGTCGCAAGGAGCCTGCACTCCTCACCGAAGGGCTCAGCGGGTTTCGCGGGGATGTCGCAGCGCTAGTGGCCCGGATTCGGGATGCCGCTGGTCAGCTGCTTGATGACGGCACGGAGGAGCGGATCTCTCGGGTACGGCGGGAGCTAGCCGTCCTCGTGTCGGCGACAAGCGGTCACGGTCCGGCTCCTGGCCCCCCGCCTGCTTCAGCTCGCCTGGCCGGATACGCGACAACGGTCCGGGCGGGCTACAGCAAGGACAGGTTCGCCGTGGTGCGGCTTCGGCCGGGTCGCGGTACCTCGCATCGCGGGGGTGTGGGTAGGTTTCTTCTTCCTGCCTTGATCGTCGTGGTCCTTGGTCTGGTGGGCTGGTTGGGTGGCCCCGGCGCTTGGTCCGGGCTGCAACACGCCTGGCACACGCTCCTGTCATCGCCACCGGCATCGCCGTCGCCGTCGCCGTCGACTCCGCCACACCCCACCGCGCGCCCGAGCGCGCCCAGCGCGACGCCGCATCCGGTCCCGCAACCGGCACCGGCGGCGGCCGGGCCGGTGACCCGAGTCACTGTCCAGCGGCTGCAGGCCACGTGCTCGGGTGGCAGGACCTGTCCGATCCGCGTTTACGTGCGACTGACCGCACGGCAGACTGCGCAGCGGGTGGCTTGGACGTTCCAGGTCGTGGACCGGTGCAGCGGAACGACCGTGACCCGGCCCGGGACCGTGGTGGTCGCCGAGCCGGGGTGGAGCTACGTCTACGGCACGACCTTCCTGCGGCTCCCGCGCGGGAAAGCGCTAGCCGTCATGGCAGTCACACGCTCCCCAGCGCGTGCCGCATCATCGCCGCTGCTGGTGCCGCCTCGCGGCGGCGCCTGCTGAGGACAGCCATGCGGCGCCAGGCTCGGGGCGGCTCGGCTGGACCTCGTCGCCGAGCGGTTGGAGTAGTTCCGCGAGCACGGATGCCGTACGACGAAGTGCCTCCGTCCGATCCGCTCGTGGTTGCCGCGGTCGCCGTCCTTGTTCTGTTGGGCGTGCTCAACCTGTGGGCGCTCGGTGCGGACTCCCTGGTGCTGCGCCAGCTCGTCGCGGTCCTGGTCGGCCTGGTTCTGCTGTCGGTGCTTCCCCGGGTTCGCGTGCGCAGCTTGCCGGCGCTCGGCTGGAGTGCCTACGTACTCGCGGTCGCAACCCTGCTCGCCGTCCGGTTCGTCGGGGTCAACGCGTACGGCGCGCGACGGTGGATCGACGTCGGCGCGTTCACCGTGCAGCCGTCCGAGCTGACGAAGCCCGCCCTGCTCCTCGTGCTGGCGTACGTGCTCGCCCCTGGCTACACAAGGAGGCGGTTCGTCGCGTCGCTGGTCATCGCGGCGGTGCCGATCGCGCTCACGACGCTGCAACCCGACCTGTCCACGGCGAGCTTGCTCGTCGCGTTGACGGTGCTCATGCTGGTGCTTGCGCGGGTGCCCCTGGGGCCGCTGCTCACGCTGCTCGGCGCCACGGTCGTTGTACTGCCCCTCGTCGAGCAGCTGCTGCGGCCGTACCAGCTCGCCCGTCTGGAAGCCTTCCTGTCCGGTTCGCGCGCCGCCAGCGGACCCGGCTGGGCGATGCAGCAGGCGGAGATCGCGGTCGCCCAGGGTGGACTACTCGGGCAGTCACGTGCCGCGCTGCACGACCTGATGGCCTCCTACCTGCCCGCCGGGGAGCACGACCTCGCGTTCGCGAGCCTCGTCGAGGGATGGGGGCTGGTCGCCGGGGTGGCGCTCGCGGTCGCGGTACTGGTGCTCGTCTGGCGGATCGCGCTGGCCAGCCGGCTCGCACGTACCCGGGAGGCGTCGCTGGTGGCCGCCGGCCTCGCCGCACTGTTCGGCGTCGAGGCCGTGCTGTCGATCGCCGGAAACCTCGCGCTCCTGCCTCTCGCCGGGGTTCCCCTGCCCCTGCTCAGCTACGGCGGCACCGCAGTCGCTGCGCATCTCGCCGCCATAGGTCTTGTGTTCGGCGCCCGCCGGGAGGCACTGCGCAGACCGCTGTGGATGGCCCCGCGGGGACGGCGGCGCCACCCGCGGCTCGTCCGGTTCGCTGCCCTGGTGGTGACCATCGATCTCGTCGGGCTGTCGCTTGTGGCCTGGCACCTCCAACAGGCTCACGGAGAGGCACTACGCCGGCTGGGCGAAACCCAGATGACCCGCTGCATCCGTCTCCCCGCCCCGCGCGGGATCCTCACCGACCGGCACGGGACCCTACTCGTGGCCAACGCCGCAGAAGACCAGGTGTACGTCCTTCGCGGCATGTTCGGCCACGACGCCGCGTCGGTCGACCGGCTCGCCGCTCTCACCAGCCAGTCGCCGACAGCCCTGCTGCGGACGCTCGCCGAACCGAGCGCGCAGCTCGACGTCAGGGTTGCGACAGTGCCGTCGTCCGTGGGCCGGCGGGTCGCGGCGACCCGGATGCCCGGCGTGCTCATCGTGCCGTCGCAGCGAAGGATGTACCCATACGGCGCGCTGCTCGGCCCGCTGCTCGGCTTCGTCGGAGTGGGGACGCCGGACGACATGCGACGGTGGCCGGATCTACCGCTCGGCGCTCCCGTGGGGCGGGCCGGGTTGGAGCGCCAGTACGACGCGATCCTGCGCGGCAGCGACGGTCAGCAGTGCGTCTATGTCAGCCCGGCTGGGCGGGCTGTCGCGGCTGCGAGCCGCACCGCACCGGTGCGCGGCGCAGACGTCAGGCTCGCCCTCGACCTCCGCCTGCAGCGACAGCTCACCGCCGCCGTCGCTGCCGCGCTGCGCGGGAGCCCGGGCGAGCCGCGGGGCGATCTAGGCGGGGCTGTGGTGATGGATGCCCGCACCGGCGCCATCCTCGCGATGGCCAGCATGCCGTCGTACGACAACAACATGTACGGGCCGCCCGTCGAGGTCCGCGCCCTCAGGGCGGCAACGCGCGCGCGGGGCAGCAAGCTGCTCAACCACGTGACCCAGGTGGCCGCCCCGCCCGGCTCGACGTTCAAGCTGGTCGTCGCCGCAGCCAACATGGTGTACCGGGCGATCCCGCCCAGCCGGGTGATCCCAACGGGGGCGTCCTTCACCCTGGGCGACCACACGTTCGGCAACTGGCAGAACCTTCCGCCGCAGAACCTCGCGGAGGCGATCGCCTGGTCAAACGACGTGTACTTCTACAAGCTGGCCTGGAAGCTCGGTCCGGAACGGCTCACGAGGGTCGCCGCCCAGCTCGGTGCAGGGCAGCCGACCGGGATCGATTTGCCCGGCGAGACGGCCGGCTACCTGGGCACGCCCGACTCCGTGCAACAGGCGGGGGGGACCTGGTACCCAGGCTCCACCGTGATCCTCGGCATCGGCCAGGGCTACCTGCTCGCCAGCCCGCTCCAGGGCGCGCGATGGACGGCCGCGATCGCCACCGGACGGCTCGTCACCCCCCACCTGGGGCTCGCGTTTGCGTCCAGACCCGGCTCATTTGCCCCGCTGCGAATCCCGAAGCCGAAGGCCCTCCCGTTCGCCCGGTCACTCGGGCCGGTGCGCGACGGCATGCGGCGCGCCGCAACCGGCGGCACCGCGGCGCGCCTGCGTGGCCTCCCGGTCCGTGCGGGCGCCAAGACCGGCTCATCGGAGGATCCAGCCTCCCCCAACGGCAAGCCGGACTCATGGTTCACTGCGGTCGCGCCACTCGACCGCCCGCAAATCGTGGTCACCTCCTTCGTGCGTGGCGGCGGCCATGGCGCCACGACGTCTGGGCCGGTGGCAGAGGCCATCCTCCGGTACTTCTTCGCGCACCGGGAGGCGATCCTCGCGAATGTCCCTATGGCAAGCCGGTAAGGCCGGAGTCGCGGCAGGTGCGCCCTTAACCGCCGTACGCCGAGAGGACGTCCGGGTTGGTAAGGCAGGCCGCGGCGCCCTCCGCAACGCATGTGAGCGGCCGCTCCGCTAGCTTCACTGAGAACCCGAAGGACTCCTCAAGCAGGGATGTGAAGCCGCGCAGCAACGCCCCGCCGCCAATCGCGAGCACACCGTCGGCCATGATGTCTCCGGCCGCCTGTGCGGGCAGCTCCTCCAGACAGCTGGTGAGCGCCTGGATGATCTCGCCGGTCGTGGGCCGGAGCGCCTCCATCACCTCCTCGGTGTCCAGAGTCACCAGCCGCGCCCGGCCGGTCGCAGCGTCCCGGCCCTCCACGACGAGCGGTGCGTCGCTTGCGCCCTCGATGCGCAGCTTGACCTCCTCTACGGTGAGCTCGCCGACGATAATCTGATACTTCGTGCGCAGATGCTGGTAGAGGGCCAGCGTCATCTCGTCGCCAGCAACGCGGCAGGACCGGCTGGCGAGGATTCCCCCGAAGCAGAACCCGGTGACCTCCGCGGTGCCGCCACCGATGTCCACGACCAGATGCGCCCGGGGCTCGAGCGGGTCGACGCCGCACCCCAACGCACCGGCTACCGGCTCCGGGAGCAGCCCAACCCGGCGAAGGCCGGCCTCGTCCGCCGCCTCCAGAAGCGCTCGGCGCTCGAGCGCTGTGGCACCGGCCGGGACACCGATCACCGCACGGGGGCGCATCTCACCCCACCAGCGCCGTCTCGCCCTGCGGATGATCGCGACGATAAACGCGCGCGCCGACTCGAGGTCGACGATCACGCCGTCGCGCAGCGGCCTCACCGTCAGCATGCCGACAGGGCTGCGGCCGATCAGTTCGCGCGCCTCGCGGCCGACCAGGAGCGGCCGATAAGGGGCATCGACACGCACCACCATGACAGACGGCTCATCGAGCACGACTCCAAGGCGCGGGTGGCAGACCACCGTGTTCGCGGTGCCGAGATCGATGCCCCAACCGCCCACCGCATGCCTCACGAGCGTCAGCGCGGCGAATTTGTATCCATTCTATGACGGACCGCCGACTTCGGACCGCCGCTCGAGCGAGCCAGAGCGCGGTAACGGCGCAAGGCTTCAGCGGGCGCGGACCACCAGCGGTGTGACGCGGGTGGAGGTCATCAGCGACCGGGCACCGACCTACCCGCAAATCCTCGACAAGCCGTGGCCGCCGGTATGGCACCACATCGAGCGGTACGCCAACCGCCCGATTGAGGCCGACCATGCCCAGCTCATATGGCGCGTGGGTGCGATGCACGAGATCAACCATGACCGGGCCGCGGGCCGCAGCAGTCGGGCCATGCGTTCGTGCAAATCTGTGCTGCGGCCACTACGAGATGGGCGCCCGCTAACCCCCGCAACTCCGACTCCAATGCCATTCCACGATCGGCTACTTGAGCCAGGCGTCCGGATCCGCGGCAGGCTTCTCGCGGTCCCGCGATTGCTCATAAAGACCGATCCCGCCGATCCTCCTCCGGCAACGGGGCGATCCCCGCGGTGTGATAATCGATGAATTGGAGCGGCTGGAACGCTGGGAGGCGACAGCGACCGCGACCGTGACACCGAAAGCCGGTGCCACGTTGGCCTTACTGGCGGTCACCGATGGGGCGATCAGACTTTGAACCGTGGCTAGTCGCTAGCCGGAGGCTTGCGTCGCGACTCATAGTGATCGCGCTGGTTGGAGCGTGCCAATCGGCGTCGCCGTCCTCGCCCGCCGCAAGCCCGCCTGAGCCATCATCCCCCACTCAAGCGACCTCCGGAATTGAGCGTGCCCTCGGGGCGACCACGGCCCCTGCCCGGCCCACCGTGCCTGCTCGGCCTCCCGGCCCGTGCCGCAACGGCTACGTGGCGCTGACCTTCGACGACGGACCCGACCCGGCATCCACGCCGCAGCTGCTCGCGGCGCTGCGCCGGGCTCGGCTGCGCGCGACGTTCTTTGATGTCGGCCAACGCGTCGCCGAATACCCGAAGCTGGCCCGCCGGACCGTGGCGTATGGAAACCCGGTGGAAGACCACACCTGGGATCATCGCTCGCTCACCGGCGCGTCGACGGGAACTCCAGCGCTGACGCCCCGGCAGGTGACCGCCGAGCTTAGCCGCGCCAAGCAGGCAATCGTGTCGGCAACCGGCCAACGGCCGCAGTTCGTCCGCTCACCGTACGGCGACACCAACGCCGCCGTGCAGCGACTCGCCGGCCGGCTTGGACTCATCGAGGTCGGCTGGACCGTCGACTCCAACGACTACACCGGCATTTCCACCCGGCAGCTCGTCGCCAACGTGCTCCGGGTGCGAGCTGGCGGCGTCGTGGTCATGCACGACGCGGTGCG
>DATBRJ010000044.1:0-7382 GCA_036560395.1 Actinomycetes bacterium
CGCCGGTAGGCTTCCTGCACTGTCGGGAGCACCTCGGGGGCAGCGCCTCCGGCGCTCCACTGGTCGTCGGAGAGGATCACCGTGTCTGAGCGCACGCTGGTGTTCGTCAAGCCGGACGGGGTGCGGCGCGGCCTCGTCGGCGAGATCGTGTCGAGGTTCGAGGCCAAAGGTCTGCGGATCGTCACCTTCTCGATGCGCACCCTCGACCCGGAGACGGCCGATGCGCACTATGCCGAACATGTCAAGAAGGCGTGGTATCCGGAACTGCGCGAATTCATCACGTCAGGACCGATCGTGGCCATGATCATCGAGGGCGATCAGGCCGTCGAGGTAGCCCGCCTGATGGTCGGTGCTACCGACGCGCGCAAGGCCGCGCCGGGCACGATTCGCGGTGATCTTGCCAACTCGAACCGCGAGAACCTGGTCCACGCGTCGGATTCGCTCGAGTCGGCGAAGCGTGAGATCGACATCTTCTTCGCCGGCATCTGACGCCTCGAGCCCGGCCGCATGGTCCGCTTAACCGCCGCCCCCGCACTTGCCGTCGACCTCGGTACCGCGAACACCCTCGTGTACGAGCTCGGCAAGGGGATCGTGCTGAACGAACCTTCGGTGGCGGCCGTGCGAGAGGACTCCCGCGAGGTGATAGCGGTCGGATCAGAAGCGCCGGCGACGCTCGGCGACGGGCAGACCCCGATCAGGCTCGTGCGCCCGCTCGCAGCCGGAGTCATCTCTGACATCGACGTCGCCGAGCGGATGCTGGCAGGCTTCGTCGACAGAGTCGCCCCCCCGCGCCGGCTCGGGTCACGTCCGCACCTGGTCGTCGCGGTGCCGAGCAGCGTGACGGGCGTGGACCGACGAGCGGTGGCGGATGCTGTGTACGCCGCCGGAGCCGGCACGGTCGAGCTCGTCGAGGAACCGATCGCCGCAGCAATCGGTGCGGGGCTCCCGGTCGAAGAACCGACCCCAAGCGTCATCGTCGACATCGGCGGCGGCACCACCGAGGTCGCGATGATCGCGGACGGCGGCATCGTCGCGTCCGTCTCCGTGCCCGTCGGCGGAAACGCGCTCGACCAGGCGATCATCGGCTGGGTACGCAAGGAGCACGCCCTCCTCGTCGGCGATCGGGCCGCCGAGCAGCTCAAGATCGCAGTGGGCTCCGCGTGGCCCCGGCGGCACGAGACGGAGGCCGACATCCGCGGTCGTGACCTCGTCTCCGGCCTGCCAGGCACGGTCACCGTGAATGGTGGGGACGTCAGGGTGGCGATGGACCAACCGCTTGCTGAGATCCTCGCGGCGGTCCGCGACATGCTCGACCGCTGCCCACCCGATCTCACCGCGGAGCTCGACACCCGCGGCCTCTTGATCACCGGGGGAGGAGCGTTGCTGTCCGGGCTCGCCGAGCGACTCGGCGACGCGACCGGCCTTCCCGTAACTGTCGCGGACCGCCCGCTCGAATGCGTGGTCCTCGGGGCGGCCACCTACCTCAGGTGAGACCAGATCCGTTCGACGAAGGGCATCCCCTCCGGGTGCCTCCGGTTCAACGGCAGCGCCGGGACCCGTCGCGCGGTGACTCGCAGTACCCCACGGACAGGGTTGGACCGAAGGTCCCCTTGACTCGAACCCGCGAGACATGAACGGCACCCTCAGTCGAGAGGTCCGGGTGAAGGTGCCCTTTATGCGGTCTCGCGAGGCCGTTAGGCTGGTGCTTTCGCCGAAATGATGCACGGGTCCACGACCTGGCCGGGTCCGCTGCCTGGACCGCAGAGTGCCGGAGATCTTTCCTCATGCCCATCGAGTCGCTGTTTCCTCGCCTGGAACCACTCCTTCCACGGGTACAGAAGCCGATCCAGTACGTCGGCGGCGAGCTCAACTCTGTCGTCAAAGACTGGGACAGCGCCGACGTTCGCTGGTGCCTCATGTACCCGGACGCGTACGAGGTCGGGCTCCCCAACCAGGGCGTACAGATCTTGTACGAGGTCCTCAACGAACGCGACGGCGTACTGGCCGAGCGGACCTATGCGGTGTGGCCGGACATGGAGGAGCTGCTCCGCGAGCACGGCATCCCGCAGTTCACCGTCGATGCCCATCGGCCGGTCAACGCCTTCGACGTACTCGGCGTCAGCTTCGCCACCGAGCTCGGTTATACCAACATGCTCACGGCACTTGACCTGGCGGGCATTCCGCTGGAGGCGGCGCACCGGGGCGACCACCATCCGATCGTGATCGCCGGCGGGCACGCCGCGTTCAACCCGGAACCGGTCGCCGATTTCATCGATGCCGCCGTCCTCGGCGATGGGGAAGAGATTGCCCTCGCGATCAGCAACGTGATCCGCAAGTGGAAGGCCGAAGGGCGACCGGCGAAGGCCGGGTGTACCGCAAGGGACGAGCTGCTCATCCGGCTGGCCGCGTCCGGCGGCGTCTACGTACCGAAGTTCTACAACGTCGACTACCTGCCGGATGGCCGGATCAAGCGAGTGGTGCCGAACCGGCCAGGCATACCGTGGCGGGTCAGCAAGCACACCGTCATGGACCTCGACAAGTGGCCGTACCCGAGGAAGGCCCTGGTCCCGCTCGCCGAGACGGTCCACGAACGGTTCTCCGTGGAGATCTTCCGCGGCTGCACCCGCGGCTGCCGGTTCTGCCAGGCCGGCATGATCACCAGACCGGTTCGGGAGCGGTCGATCTCGACCATCGGCGATATGGTCCAGCGCGGCCTCGAGTCGAGCGGGTTCGAGGAAATTGGGCTGCTTTCCCTCTCCTCGGCCGATCACTCCGAGATCGCCGACATCGCCAAGGGCCTCGCCGATCGGTATGAGGGCACGAAAACGTCACTGTCGCTGCCCTCCACCCGGGTCGACGCATTCAATGTCACCCTGGCCAACGAGCTGTCGAGGAACGGCCGGCGCTCCGGGCTGACATTCGCACCTGAAGGCGGTTCAGAGCGGATTCGCAAGGTGATCAACAAGATGGTCACCGAAGAGGACCTGGTCCGTACCGTCACTACGGCCTACTCGCACGGCTGGCGTCAGGTGAAGCTCTACTTCATGTGCGGGCTGCCGACCGAGACCGACGAGGATGTGCTCGCCATCGCCGATCTTGCGAGGAAGGTCATCGACACCGGCCGGGAGGTAACCGGCAGCAGAGACATCCGCTGCACCGTCTCGATCGGCGGATTCATACCCAAGCCCCACACGCCATTCCAGTGGGCCGGCCAACTCGATCCTGAGACGACCGACGCGCGCCTGGCCAAACTGCGCGATGCGATCCGGTCGGACAAGCGGTATTCGCGCGCGATCGGCTTCCGCTACCACGACGGCGAGCCGGGGGTCGTGGAAGGGCTGTTGTCGCGGGGCGACCGGCGGGTCGCAGCGGTCATCCGCCGAGTCTGGGAGTGCGGCGGTCGTTTCGATGGCTGGCGGGAGCATTTCTCGTACGCGCGGTGGATGAGGGCGGCGACCGAGGTGTGGGCCCAGCAGCCGATCTCCGTGGAGTGGTTCACGGTTCGCGAGCGCGACTATGCCGAGGTGCTGCCGTGGGACCACCTCGATTCCGGCCTGGACCGCGACTGGCTGTGGGAGGACTGGCAGGACGCTCTGTCCGAGGTCGAGGTCGATGACTGCCGGTGGACGCCGTGCTTCGACTGTGGCGTCTGCCCGCAGCTGGGTACCGAGATCCAGACGGGGCCGACAGGCAAGAAGCTCCTCTCCCTGACGCCGGTCAACAGACCTGTCCTGGCCGCGGCTGCCGCCAATGGGACCGCCGCCACTGCCGCCGCCGTGACCGCCGCGACATCCTGATCATCTGGCCACCCGCCTGGGGATCCAAGCCGCAGGTCATCGCTCACTGGAAGGATCGTGCCCTGAGCCGCCAGCCTGACGGGCCACCGCCGGCGCCGGTCGTCCAGCGCCTGCGGATCAGGTACGCCAAGCGGGGCAGGCTGCGGTTCACCAGCCACCGCGACTTCCAGCGCGCCTTCGAACGCGCCCTGCGGCGGGCCGGGGTTCCCATGGCGTACTCGGCAGGGTTCTCGCCGCACCCCAAGGTCTCCTACGCCGGGGCTGCCCCAACCGGGGTAGCGAGTGAGGCGGAGTACCTCGAGATCGGCCTCGCCGCCGCGGTGGACCTCGACGATCTCCGTATCCGGCTCGACTCAGCCCTGCCGGCCGGGCTCGACGTCATGGAGATCCAGGAAGCTACAGGCCCACCCCTGGCCGACCGGCTCGAGGTGTCGCACTGGGAGATCCTGATCCACCAGGTGACTGCTGCCGAGGCGGCGGCCGCGGTCCGTACCTTCCTCGCCGCCGACTCGATCCAGGTCGAGCGGCTCACCAAACAGGGGCTTCGGACACTGGAGGCCCGCGTCCCAGTGCTCGATATGAAGATCGTGGAGACCCCGAGGAGTACGCACGGCAAGGCTGAATCAGGTTCATGTGTGATAATGGACGTGGTCGTACGGCACACCACACCTGCCGTCCGACCCGACGACGTCCTCGCCGGACTCGGCCAAGTGGCTGGCCTGGCGCCGCCCGCACCGCCCTTGGTGACGAGGCTGGCGCAGGGGCCGCTTGACGCAGAGACCGGCACGGTTACCGATCCGCTAGCCCGAAATCAGCGGACTGTCTCGACTGCCGACGAGACGCTCAGCGGTTAGGGACCCGCGTGACGCAGTCGGCACCTTGGCGTCTCTGACACACAGTCGACGCCCCCGGGCGGCCGTAGTCGCCGCCGGGAAGCTGGGTGCACCAGACGGAGACTTCTGCCGGCCACCGTGCCGGCCGTACGGACAAAGCTCCCGTGCGGTGCCCACCGGGCACCCGGGAGCGCGACGGGAGACAAGCCCGGATGCTCGACAACGAGCCCACACAAGACAAGACAACTGAAAGCACGAAAACCAGCACGGAGGCCGCCCCCAAGCGACGGACCCGCCGGGCTACCAGGTCGGCCGGTCCACCATCGGCGAACACGACCGGAAGTGATCAGCCGGCCGAGAGCCCACAGGAGCCGACTGCAGACACTGCGCCGAAGCGGGCGAGGCGGTCGCGCAAGACGGCGGCCCCCTCCGGGAGCACGTCGGCTGATCCTGGGACAGGAAGAGACGCGGCCAATGCTGGGCCTGCGCCGGCGCAGGCGTCGGCCGACACGGCGGAGGCGCAGGCGCAGTCCGCGCCTCGGCAGCGCCGGACCAAGAAGGCGGCCACCGGCAGGAAGGGTGCCGATCGAGCTCCCACCCGCGGTGCCGGCACTGTTGCTTCTACCGAGTCGGCAGGAGATGCGGCTGCTGCTGCTCCAGCGGCCTCACCGACCGCAGGACAGCAGCCGACGATCGCCATTTCGTTCCAGGAGCCGTCTCTGCTCTTCCGCGAGCCGACAGCGGCTACCGAGGTGGCCGGCGAACCTGAAGGCAGGCGCCGACGCAGTCGCCAGGACGATGACGAGGCTGTCGGCGACCAGCGGCCCGCTGCAAAGCGCACCAGTCGAACGGCCAAGGCCGGGCCGGCTACCCAAGGGCGGCAAGCGGCGGCGGCGGGCAGCGCCGACGTAACCAAGGCTGAACAGCCCAAACGGCGGCGCAGGTCGGCCGCGCAAGCGGAGCCGGCCCGGGCCGAGGCGGCGAGTGCCGAGGACTCCGCCGCGGATGTCGCGTCCGCGGCCCAACCAGGCGAGGGCGCCGACGAAGCAGACGAGAGCGGCGATGCACGGAGGCGGCGGCGGCGCCGCGGCGGCCGTGGCCGCCGACGTGATGGGGCCGGTGACGCAGACAAGGTTGCGGTCGCTGAGACGGAGGAGGCCGGCGAACCGCGGGAGGACCAGGCGGACGAGGCCGAGGACGAGGCCCAGGCCGGGACCAGCCGCCGGCGACGTCGTCGCCGCAGGCGGGCCGACTCGTCCGACGAGGCGAGCCTCGCTCCTGATGACCCAGAGCGGACAGTCGTCAAGATCCGCGAACCGCGCCAGAAAGACGGCGAGACTGACGTCGCGCTGGTCAAGGGCTCGACCAGGCTCGAGGCGAAGAAGCAGCGGCGGCGGGAGGGCCGCGAGGCCGGCCGGCGCCGGGCGCCGGTGATCACTGAAGCCGAGTTTCTCGCCCGGCGCGAAGCCGTGGACCGAGTGATGGTGGTCCGTGAGATCGGCGATCGGACGCAGATAGCGGTCCTCGAGGACGGCGTGCTGGTCGAGCACTACGTCAATCGGGAGACCCATACTTCCCTGGTCGGCAATGTCTACCTCGGCAAGGTCCAGAACGTGTTGCCGTCGATGGAGGCGGCCTTCGTCGACATCGGCCGCGGGCGCAATGCCGTGCTCTATGCCGGCGAGGTCAACTTCGACGTCGCCGGTCTCGAGGGGCAGCCCAAGCGGATCGAGAACGCTCTCAAGTCCGGCCAGTCCGTCCTTGTCCAGGTCACCAAGGACCCGATCGCGCACAAGGGTGCGCGCCTGACGAGTCAGATCAGCCTGCCCGGCCGTTATCTCGTCTATGTTCCCGAGGGCTCCATGACCGGGATCAGCCGGAAGCTGCCCGACACCGAGCGGAACCGGCTCAAGAATTTGCTGCGCTCGTTCCTGCCCGAAGACGCCGGAGTGATCGTGCGTACTGCCGCCGAGGGGGCGACCGAGGACGAGCTCAAACGAGACGTCAACCGGCTCTCCGCCCAGTGGGATGACATTGAGCGGAAGGCTGGTACGGCAAGCGCGCCTGCGCTGCTCTACGGCGAGCCTGACCTGACCATCCGGGTCATCCGGGACATCTTCAACGAGGACTTCAGCAAGCTCGTGGTCTCCGGCGAGGCCGCTTGGGACACCGTCGATGCCTACGTCCGTCACGTCGCGCCCGACCTTCTGCCGCGGCTACAGAAGTGGACCGACGCCGAGGACGCCTTCGCGGCCTATCGGATCGACGAGCAGATCGTGAAGGCGCTCGATCGGAAGGTCTGGTTGCCTTCCGGTGGCTCGCTGGTGATCGACAGAACCGAGGCGATGACTGTCATCGACGTGAACACGGGGAAGTTCACCGGTCAGGGCGGCAACCTCGAGGAGACGGTCACCAAGAACAACCTCGAAGCGGCCGAGGAGATCGTCCGTCAGCTGCGGCTCCGCGACATCGGCGGGATCATCGTCATCGACTTCATCGACATGGTGCTGGAAAGCAACCGGGAGCTCGTACTGCGCCGGCTGCTTGAGTGTCTGGGCCGCGACCGCACGAAGCACCAGGTGGCCGAGATCACGTCGCTGGGACTCGTCCAGATGACCCGCAAGCGGGTCGGCCAGGGGCTGCTCGAGGCGTTCTCCGAGCCATGTGAGCACTGCAATGGCCGAGGCATCAAGATCCATATGGAACTCCTCGAGCCGAAGCAGGAAAGTGGGCGTCGTCGTCGCGCTCGCTC
>DATBRJ010000045.1:0-10009 GCA_036560395.1 Actinomycetes bacterium
AATCGCTGCAGGTGATCGGCCCTGAGTATGACACTCGGTAACGATCAGGCCATTTGCCTGCGCGTTAGTCATTACTTACTGGTCAGTAGCCCACTTGTCGGACACGGCGCGGAACGCCAGTATGTGCGCGACCCGGTAAACCGCGCGTGGTTGCACCAACCGGGACAGTGCCGTTGGCCGCGGCACTCGGGTGAGGTGGGGAATGCGGTCGGCATCCCCCGCGTCGACGGCTCGTCCTTATGGACGGCGGGCACCTTGTTGGACCCGCGGCCGGGTCAGGAGGCAGATATGTCGCTCGACCTGGCTAAGGTTGCATCGCGGTGCAGTCCGTCCAGAAGGGGACGACCGCGTCCAGTTCTCTCGCTTCTCGGGGCAACGTCCGCGGGCGGACCCGAGAACGGGGCAAACAGGAGGTCCCTGTGACGGAAGCAGTCGACCAGGGGACTGGTCGCACTAGGTGGAAGCGCTTCGGCGTGGCGTTCGTGCCGGCCGTGGCGGCCGGTGCAGCGTTAGCGATCATGGTGGCGAACGGCGCGCTCGCCGTGTCCTTCGCTGTCTCGGGCTCGCAGTTCAAGGTCAGCGCGGACAGGCTTACTGGCGACGGCTTCTCGCAGTACGGTTCGATAGATAAGGGTGTCGGTGACACGGACTACCACGCCGTTGTGGTATCCGTAGTCGACGACAACGCCGAGCTGACGAACCTTTGCCAGAGCGTCTCGATCCCGATTCCCGGCCCGCTGCAGCCGATTCTCGGCAGTCACAAGATCATCAAGATTACGGCGGGCGGGGGTGGCACCCCCGTGACGGCCGACAACCTCGTCGTCGACATGACACAGCTCAATGCCAGCGAGGCAAGGTTCAATGGCATGAAGATCGGCCAGGACGCGTCGACGCTTGGTGTGAATTCCCTAGTCAGCCCCGATCCGACCCCTGGCATGTTCGGCCAGGCTTCTAATGATGTCGACATCCACGGTCTGCAGCAGACGGCCTGGGCCACAACGGCAGGAACGTTCACGCTTCCCGGGCTCTCGCTCGGGTTCAGCGGCAGCGAGTGCTTCTGACCGTCGCACGACCGGGTGAGCGGGGCGGCCACGTGGTGGCCGTCCCGTTCACTTGGACCTCGACCAGCAAGGAGTTAGAACGTGGCGGTTGATCGCCGTGGTCGTCGAGGTGGTGCAGCCTCAACCGCAGAGGAGTCGGCCGCGTCTCCCTCACCGCTCGCCCGCGTTCGGGCGCGACTCGCCGGCTGGCGACGGGGTTTCCGCCACTGGCGGCGTAGCCGGCCGTTTTGGGCCGGGGTCATCACGCTCGCGGCTGCCTACGAACTCGTGGCGGTGCCGCATCTGACGCTCGGTGGACTCACCTTTCAGCAAGGCATCGCCGGCGTTGGGACGTGGCTCATGGCCGCGCTGATGGCGCTCATGGCCATGGTGATGTGGTTCCAGCCGCAGCTGCGGGTGATCGCTGGAGTGTCGACGATACTTTTCGCGCTGGCCTCCTTCCTGACCTCCAATCTCGGCGGCTTTCTCCTCGGCATGGTGCTCGGTCTTGTCGGTGGTTCGCTGGCCGTCGGGTGGGATGTCGACAAACCGAAGGACGAGGCGCCAGCCGAGCAAGTCCCTGCCGGCGACGAGCCAAGCGAGGGGGACGACGTGCGCGGCCTCGATCTGGTGCGGCCTGAGAACGCGGGCGACGATGCCGGCTATGGCGCGATGAGCGATCAGCCAACGCAGCCGCAGCCGAAGGCGTTGCCTGGTGGGCGCGGGGAGCAAGACGAGTCGTTAGGGTCGATCCCGGCGTCCGGTCAGGTCTTCGATGGGACAGCCACTCGATGAGCCATGGCGGCCGGGTTGACCTCGCCACTTGGAGGCGTCTCCCGGCCATGACGGTGCTCCAGCGCAGGCCGGTGGTGTTGGCAGCCGTTCTGGCTGCTCTGCCTGCCCTCGGCTTCGCGATGCTGACCGCTGCCGGACCGGCCTCGGCCGGTCCAAGTGCCGGGCCCACCTGCGACCCGACAGAGACGTCGTCCGCAACGCCAACCGACTCCATCAGTCCGTCGATCCTGGCTACCCCGTCGGTCCTGACGTCACCGCCGCCGGCTCTTACCGCGGAGGCATCGCCGGCGGCGTCGGCCTCACCGTCCTGCTCGCCTTCGCCAGCCAGCCCGGCGGCGGCGACGGCGAGCGAGCAGCCGTCGGAGTCGGCGACGACCAGCCCCGCTGCCTCCTCGTCAGCGGACCCACGGGAGATCCAAGCCGCCGCTACCGAGCCGCGGCCGGCGGGGATCCGCGGTGTGCTCACCGCCGATGAGAGCAGGATGGAGGGGTTTGGGTTCGCCGGTGTCGTGACTCAGCAGACGGAAGCCGGGGATGTTCAGGCCCTGCGTTTCATCGCAGATACCAACACCTTGACCGGCATGCGGCTGACGGTCACCCAGGCCGGCGTGACGCAGATAACTCGCGGCAGCGGGGATCCCACCGTGATGTCCGGGCACGTCGTCATGGACGTGACAGTGTTCACGGCGACATTCCTCGGCGAGCCGGTGGAGTTCACCCCGGACAATCCGCCGCCGGCGGCACTCATCCAGCCCGACATGACGTTCACCGAGGTCGAGGCACACCTTGTCTTCGTAACCTGCGACGAGATGACGATCGACGGCATGGCCCAATCACTGTCGGGCGGCTGACCTGCCCTGCCATGCCCGAGGGTCGCTACCGCGAAGCCTCAGTCCTCCGAGCGCGAGTGACTGAGCCAGAGCGCACCGAGCGGCGGTAGCCGCAGGGTCGCCGAAGCGGGTTGGCCGCGGTGCGGCTGGGGCACAGCGGTGACCGAGCCGAGGTTTCCGACGCCTGACCCGCCGTACAGCTCCGCGTCGGTGTTGACGACCTCGCGCCACACACCGGCGAAGGGCAGGCCAAGGTGGTAGTCATAGGGCACGGCCGAGAAGTTCGCCACACAGGCCAGCGGCGCCGCTCCCTCGTCGCCGTACCGCACGAATGCCACGACGTTGTGCTCCGCGTCATCGACCACGAGCCATTGGAAACCGCCGGGGTCGCGCTCGCCCGACCACAGCGCGGGCGTTGCCACGTACACCTTGTTCAGATCGCGGAGCGCCGCCTGTAGGCCGGTATGGTCGGGCAAGTCGAGCAGCCACCAGTCCAGGCTGCGTCCCTCCGACCATTCCGCCTCCTGGCCAAGTTCGCCGCCCATGAAGAGCAGCTTTCCGCCGGGATGCGCCCACATGTACGCGTAGAGGGCACGCAGCTGCGCGAGCTTCCGCCATCTGTCGCCGGGCATCTTCCCCAGCAACGAGCCTTTCCCGTGGACCACCTCGTCGTGTGACAGCGGCAGGATGAAGCTCTCTGTGTACGCGTACATCAGCGAGAACGTCAGCTCGTTGTGGTGAAAGGCGCGGTAGATCGGGTCGCGGGACAGATAGCCGAGAGTGTCGTGCATCCAGCCCATGTTCCATTTGAACCCGAAGCCGAGCCCTCCCGCGCTGGTCGGCTTCGTCACCCCCGGCCACGCGGTCGATTCCTCAGCGACCGTGATGACGCCGGGTACGCGCTGGTAGACCGTTGCGTTCATTTCCTGCAGGAACCCGACGGCATCCAGATTCTCCCGGCCACCTTGCGGGTTGGGCACCCACTCGCCGGCCTTCCGCGAGTAGTCGAGATAGAGCATCGACGCGACGGCATCCACGCGCAGTCCATCGAGGTGGAATTCCTCGAGCCAGTACAGCGCGTTGGCGACCAGAAAGTTGCGGACCTCGCGGCGGCCGTAATCGAAGACGAGGGTGCCCCAGTCCGGGTGTTCGCCGCGCCGCGGGTCTGCGTGCTCGTAGAGCGGCGTTCCGTCGAAGCGGGCGAGCGCCCACGTGTCGCGTGGGAAGTGCGCCGGCACCCAGTCGACGAGGACGCCGATGCCCATTTGGTGGAAGCGGTCGACGAGGTAGCGGAAGTCGTCCGGCGTCCCATAACGCGCCGTGGGCGCGAAGTAGGACGAGACCTGGTAACCCCACGAGCCACCGTAAGGATGCTCGGCCACCGGCATCAGCTCGACATGGGTGAAGCCGAGGTCGGCGACGTAGGGGACGAGCTCATCGGCGAGCTGCCGATACGACAAACCCGCACGCCACGAGCCGAGATGGACCTCGTAGATAGACAGCGCCTGCCGGTGCGGGTTGCCGCCCGCCCGGGCTTCCATCCACTCTTCGTCGCCCCAGGTGTACGCGGACTCGAAGACGACCGATGCCGTGGCGGGTGGGCGCTCGGCGGAGAAGGCAACAGGATCTGCCTTCTGCCGCCAGACTCCGTCCCGGCCAAGGATCTCGTATTTGTACTGTGTGCCGGTACCGATCTCCGGCACGAAGAGCTCCCAGACACCGCTGCTGCCCATCGAGCGCATCGGGTGCGCGCGGCCTTCCCAGTAGTTGAAGTCGCCGACGACACGCACTCCCCGGGCGTTCGGTGCCCAAACCGCGAACGACGTACCGGTCATCCGCCCTGTCGGTGCCTCGTACACCTGCACGTGCGAACCAAGGACTTGCCAGAGCTGCTCGTGCCTGCCCTCCCCGATCAGGTGCAGGTCGATATCGCCGAGTGTGGGGAGATAGCGGTACGGATCATCGGCGGCGACGGTGAATCCGGGATATGCCACCTCGAGTCGGTAGTCGGGGACATCGGGCTGCTGTAGCGCGCCGGCGAAGACGCCTTTGTACTCATGCTCGAGGTCGACGCGGCGTCCTTCGGTCAGGACGGTGACCCGTTCCGCCCACGGCCGGAATACCCGCACTGTCACGCTGCCGTCGTAGGGATGGGGCCCGAGGACGGCGTGCGGATCGTGATGGGTTCCCTCGACGAGTGACTGCAACTCCTTCGGGTCAACCGGCGCCACCGTCGCTGTCTCAGCCACCCCCTCAGCCTGCCACGCCCACCGTCCGCCAAACAGCACACCGCCGCACGCCGCCTTCTGTCGGGACCCCGTCCCGCGCCGGCTGCGGCGGTTCGTTCGTATCGCGGCCTCCGGCACCCGTTCCGACTCCGAGCGCTTACTCGTCCAGTGCTGTGCGCGGGCCGGTCTGAGCGGGTGGGAGGTGAACGCTACGGTCGTCGATGCTGAGGGTCGGCCGATCGGCGAGTTTGACGTTGTGATCGAGTACCTGCGACTCGCCATCGAGGCGGACGGCTGGGCTTATCACTCGGATCAAGGCCGATTCCAGCATGATCGGACCAAGCAAAATGCTGCGGTCAGGGCCGGCTGGACCATTCTTCGCTTCACCTGGTCGGACCTGCGGAATGGATCCGATGACGTCATCCAGACCATCCGGGCAACTGCCGCCCGCCTGGGGGCCCGGCGCATTCCTTGATCGCGAGTTTGGTGGGATCGCGCAGTGGACTGCACAATTCCACCAGAAATAGGGATCTTCGTGCTGACGAGGCCGGAGATCCGGGTGACTACATCTCGCCGAGGCGGCGTGCCCCGCCCAGCGGGATCGGCAGCCAGCTCGGCCGGTGGCGTGCCTCGTACATGACCTCGTACACGATCTTGTCGGCCTCGAAAGCATGCAGCAGGGCCGGGTCGTCTCGCGGGTCCACGCCCAGGGCGCCCGTGTAGCCGTCGCAGAAGGCGTCGCGGTTTCGCAGCGCCCACTCCTCAGCGCGGTACTCGAGCTGTGGCGAGGGCGGAGTGTCAGAAAGGACGAGCATGTGCCGGGCCGCATAGTCGAACGAGCGCAGCATGCCCGCAACATCCCGCAGCGGCGAATCGGGCAGGCGTCGCTCGGCGAGCGGGCGCGCAGGCTCGCCCTCGAAATCGATGAGGAACCAACCCATCTCGGTACGTAGCACCTGTCCCAGGTGCAGGTCACCGTGGATCCGTTCCGTAGGGATCGGTTCGGCCGTCGCAGGCCGGCGGGCGAGCACGTCGTAAGCGTCCCTGAAGGCGTCTGCGTACGGCGCGAGGGCGGGCACCTCTGCGACCGCTGCGGACAGTCGCTCGTGCATCCCCACCGCGATGGTGCTGAGGTCGGAGGAATCGAACGTCGCGGTCGGCAGCGCCGCGGCCAGGTCGGCGTGTACCTCCGCCGTCGCCTGGCCCAGGCGGTACGACTCACCCGCGAAATCCCCGCCGACCTCGTCCGCATGCAGATCGGCCTCCGCGAACAGGTCGCGCACGCTGGTCTTGGCCAGTTCCCAGCCGTCGACCGCGGTACGCAGGTACTCGGTGAGAATCGCCGCGGTGGTCGGCTCCCCTTCGACCAATGTCTCGAGGTAGGCGAGTGGGCGCGGGATGCGCTTGCAGCCCCGGCGAGCCAGTGCGGTGGTGAGCTCGAAGTCGGGGTTGATCCCGGGGGAGATGCGCCGGAACACCTTGAGGATCAACTCGTCGCCGAAGATGAGCGAGGTATTGGACTGTTCGGCCTGCACCACAAGTGACTGCAGATTGCTCGGCACGACTGCATCGGGTAGCTGAGTGAGCCGGTCGAGCAATACGGCGGTCAGCTCCGTATCGTGCAGCGCGTCATAGACCGCGACCATTCGGCCGTCGTCCGCGATGGGCAGCCAGCCGATGACGGCATGCTCGATCCGGTGTGGAACCTCCTCGCCCTGCAGGCCGAGGAAGAGCTGGTAGTTATCGCCATCGACGCGCACGATCGCGTGGTGCAGCGCTGGTTCGCCGCCCGCGACAACCTCGTAGGAGCTAACCGTGAGGTTTCGGACATCTCGACCCTTTGCTGCGTACCAACGCTGCCGTGGCAACCAGTCACGCAGGATCCCCGTGAGTGCGTTCGGGTCGAGTGCCCGTTCAGTCATGGGGTATTGCTTCCCTCGGCAGCCGGAACCAATAGAAACCGTGCCCAGCGATTGTGAGCAGGTATGGCAGCTCGCCGATCCGCGGGAAGCGCACCCCGCCGAGCAGTTCTACCGGCTCGATCCCTTCCCATTTACGCAGGTCGAGCTCAACCGGTTGCGCGAAACGGGACAGGTTGTTCACGCACAGCACGAGATCGTCACCGAACTCTCTGACGTAGGCGAGCACGCTCGGGTTGCTGCCACCGAGATCCGTGAACGAGCCAAGGCCAAAGGCCGGATTCTGCTTGCGCACCTCGACCATGCGTCGCGTCCAGTGCAGGAACGAGGTTGAGTTGCGCAACTCTGCCTCGACGTTTAGCGCTTGGTAGCCGTAGACCGGATCCATGATCACCGGGAGGAAGAGGCGACCCGGGTCGCAGGTGGAGAATCCTGCGTTGCGGTCAGGCGTCCAATGCATCGGAGTGCGGACACCGTCGCGGTCGCCTAGCCAGATGTTGTCGCCCATGCCGATCTCGTCACCGTAGTACAGGACCGGTGAGCCGGGGAGCGAAAGCAGGAGCGCGGTGAACAGCTCGAGCTGGTTGCGGTCGTTCTCGAGCAGCGGGGCGAGCCGCCGGCGGATGCCGATATTCGCCTTCATCCGCGGATCTTTGGCATATTCCCCCCACATGTAGTCGCGCTCTTCGTCGCTGACCATCTCGAGTGTCAGCTCGTCATGGTTGCGCAGGAAGATGCCCCATTGGCAGTTCGGTGGGATCTCCGGCGTCTGCGCCATGATTTCCGAGATCGGATAGCGCGATTCCCTGCGAACCGCCATGAAGATCCGTGGCATCACCGGGAAGTGAAAGGCCATGTGGCACTCGTCGCCTTCGACCGGGTCTCCGAAGTAGTCGACGACGTCGCCAGGCCACTGGTTGGCCTCCGCGAGCAGCACCCGGTCGGGATAGAGCCGGTCCACCTCGGCCCTGACCCGTTTGAGGAACTCATGGGTAGCGGGCAGGTTCTCGCAGTTCGTGCCCTCCTCTTCGAAGAGATAGGGCACGGCGTCAAGCCGGAAGCCGTCGATGCCGAGGTCGAGCCAGAACCGCAATGCCTCCAGGACGGACTCCTGGACGTGCGGGTTTTCGTAGTTCAGGTCCGGCTGATGGGAGAAGAAGCGGTGCCAGTAGTACTGACGGCGTACGGGGTCGTAGGTCCAGTTCGACGTCTCGGTGTCGACGAAGATGACTCTGGCGTCTGAGTAGCCCTTGTCGTCGTCGCGCCAGACGTAAAAGTCGCCGTACGGGCCCTCTGGGTCCTCACGGGACGCCTGAAACCACGGATGCTGATCGCTCGTATGGTTCACGACGAAGTCGATGATCACCCGCATGCCACGTCGGTGCGCTTCGTCGACGAACTCGACGAAGTCCGAGAGCGTGCCGAACTCGGGCTGGATCGCCGTATGGCTGGAGACGTCGTAGCCGCCGTCGCGCATCGGCGAGGTATAGAACGGCGGCAGCCAGAGACAATCCACGCCGAGCCAGGCGAGGTAATCCAGCTTGGCGGTAAGGCCAGGCAGGTCGCCCTGGCCATCACCGTTCGAATCGTTGAACGACCGGACGAGCACCTCATAGAAGACAGCGCGCTTGAACCACTGCGGGTCCCGCTCGGCGTCAGAGACATCGGCGAACGGATCGATGCCGACGCCGGCCGACACAGTCGGCTCGGCCACCTCCGGCCGCGTCCACGTTCCGGCATCCGCCACCACGGTACGGTCGCGGACCCCGACCTCCGCCACGCTCGCTACGGCCGGGGCCGTACTCACCTCGACCCCGGTCGTATCCTGTTGGGCCGTTCTGGGAGGCCCGCCCGCGACGCCCGCGCTCACCCGACCCCCAGACGGGTCGCCGCACTACCCCGGGCTCGCGGATCCTGATCCGCTCGCTGACACTCACTCATGCGCCGTTCCTGCTTACCGTGAAGATGTGTGCCGGCTCGACGAACGGATCAAGCCGTACGTAGTCGTGTTGCCGCCACCAATAGGTCGCGCCGGTGAGCTCATCGTGGACGGCGAACGACTCTTGCCAGTCCATTCCGAGCTCTGGCATGTCCAACGAGACGGTTGCCTCGCGGGTGCCGTGCGGATCGAGATTGACCACGACCAGCACGATGTCTTCCGGCCCGAACCGGGCCCCGCCAGCTGCGGCGAAACCTTGGGAACTCGGAGCGGGATCGTCCCCCGTGGCCGCCCCGACGGCGGCGGGGCGTGACCGTTTGGAAAAGACCATTATCGCGTCGTTGTCCGCGTGGTGGAACCGCAGGTTGCGCAGTTCGCGGAGGGCCGGGTGAGCGTGGCGGATCTCGTTGAGCCTCGTGAGGTATGGCGCGAGCGAGTCTGGCCGATCCCAGTCGCGCGGCTTGTACTGGTACTTCTCTGAGTCCAGGTATTCCTCGCTGCCCGGGCGTACAGCGACATGCTCGTAGAGCTCGTAGCCCGAGTAGACCCCCCAGGCCGGTGAGGTCATGGCGGCGAGCACAGCACGGATCTTGAACGCGGGCAGGCCGCCGTATTGCAGGTAGGCGTGCAGGATGTCCGGCGTGTTGACGAAGAAGTTCGGGCGCAAGAAATGCGCGGTCTCCATCGACAGCTCGCGCAGATAGGCCTGAAGCTCATCCTTGCTGTTGCGCCAGGTGAAATAGGTGTAGGACTGGTGGAAGCCGATCTTCGCCAATCCCTGCAGGACAGCGGGTCTGGTGAATGCCTCGGAGAGGAAGATCACGTCAGGGTCGGCCATCCTGATCTCCGCGAGCACCTGCTCCCAGAAGTCGAGCGGTTTGGTGTGCGGGTTGTCGACGCGGAACGCGCGCACCCCGTGTGAAATCCATAGCCGAAGGATCCGCACGACCTCGGCGCAGATGCCTTCCGGATCGTTGTCGAAGTTGATCGG
Source organism: Actinomycetes bacterium (assembly GCA_036560395.1). Taxonomy (GTDB): domain Bacteria; phylum Actinomycetota; class Actinomycetes; order JAKEEW01; family JAKEEW01; genus DASYTV01. The sequence continues at coordinate 9,743 of DATBRJ010000045.1, forward strand.
GTAGATGTCCTGGTACTTCTTCGGCGGGTTCTCCGCATAGGCGATGCTGCCGTCAGCACGCGTCGTGAACCACTCCGGGTGCTCCTTGACCCACGGATGATCCGGCGAGCACTGCAGCGCGAAGTCCAGCGCGATCTCGAGGCCGTGCTTCGCGGCCTCGGCGACGAAGGCGTCGAACTGATCGAATGTTCCAAGATCGGGGTGGATCGCGTCGTGGCCGCCCTCGGGGCCGCCGATCGCCCACGGCGAGCCGGGATCGTCCGGCTC
>DATBRJ010000046.1:0-6948 GCA_036560395.1 Actinomycetes bacterium
CCGCGTACCGCGAGATTCGAAGCCTGCGGGCATAAGCGTCGATGATCGCCCGGGTCTGAGCGGCAGCCGGCAACCGCCGAACGAGTGGCGCAGCGACCGCAGGGAAGGGGTGGCGGGTGAGCGACGTCCCTCTGCCCGGCATGGGCGCCGCTGCGGTAGCAGTCCCCGCACCGGGGGCGGGGCCAGGACAGTGGGCGGGCGCGCCGAGCGCCGCTCTTGATGACGGCGGCTTCCTGATCGCCTACCGGATGCGGGTCGTCGACCAGCGAGGCGCGGCAACGATCATCGCGCGGTCAACGGACGGCGAACACCTCACGACCGTGGCCACGCTGGACAAGGACCGCTTCGGCGCCGAGTCGCTGGAACGGCCGGCACTGCTGCGGACCGACGCCGGTCAGTGGCGGCTCTACCTCTCCTGCGCCACGCCGCGCAGCAAGCACTGGCGGATCGACGTGCTCGAGGCGCAAGACGCTGCTGCGCTCGAGTACGCGGAGCCGGTAACGGTCTTCCCCGGCGACGAGCAGACGGCCGTCAAAGATCCGGTCATCCGGCGCTCCGACGATGGCTGGCAGGCCTGGATCTGCTGCCATCCGCTCGACGAGCCGGGCGAGGAAGACCGCATGAGTACGGCGTACGCCACGAGCGAGGACGGTCTCCGCTGGGACTGGCACGGGACGGTCCTCAGGCCCCGCGCAGGAGAGTGGGACGCCAGAGGGGCCAGAGTAACTGCAGTGCTGGCGGACGGCCGGGCCACGTACGACGGCCGGGCGACCAAGGACGAGAACTTCTTCGAGCGCACCGGTATCGCGCAGTCAAGAGGTAAGCGCGGCCACCTTAGGGCCGTCGGCGACGCGCCTGTTTCGGATGCCCGTTACCTGGACATTCTGCCGCTCCCCGACGGCGGCTACCGCCTCTTTTACGAGGCGCCGCTCCCAGACGGGAGCCACGAGCTGCGTACAGAGCTGGTCCCTCGTACAAGCTGAGAGGTCCTGCCTCCCGGGTCGCTCTGCGGAGGCGCGAGGCGCATACCCGAGACGACCCACTATCAGAAGGGATGATTGGCTTCCGTCATGGCCGTGGAGATCGTGTACGAGACCCACGCGACGTCAACGGACAACGAAGCGCGCGTGGCGACCGGCTGGCTGCCAGGGCAGCTGTCCGACCAAGGCATCTCGAACGCCCGGGACCTCGGTGTCCGGCGCCGTGACGACGGTCTTGCCGCCGTCTTCGTGTCCGATCTCGCACGCGCAGTGCAAACCGCCGCGATCGCCTTCGAGGGCCACAAGATTCCGATCTTCCAGGACACGAGGCTGCGAGAGTGCAACTACGGTGAGCTCAACGGCGCGCCGGTCGCCGATGTCGACGCCGAACGGGCATCACACATCGATGTGCCGTTTCCGGGCGGCCAAAGCTACCGGCAAGTTGTCGATCAGACCCGAGAGTTCCTCGCCGAGCTGGCGGTGGGTTGGGACGACCGCCGCGTTCTGCTGATCGCACATAACGCGAACAGGTGGGCGCTGGACCACCTGCTCGGAGGTATCCCGCTCGAGGATCTTGTATCCCGGCCGTTCGGCTGGCAACCAGGATGGGAGTACGTCCTGCCGGCCGACCGGACCGGCGCCACTTAGGTCACCGGCGTCCGATTCGATCGATGCGTCAGCGTTCGGCCGGACTGGCAGGGATCTGGCCGAAGCGATGCTGGCGGATCCAGGCGTGCATCGCGATGGCCGCCGCAGCACCGGCGTTGATCGAACGCGTCGACCCGTACTGCGCAATAGAGCAGACGACCTCCGCCGTGCTATGCGCATCCGGCGACAGTCCTGGCCCCTCCTGTCCGAAGATCAGCATGCTTAGTCGCGGCAGCACAGTGGTCTCCAACGGCACCGAGCCGGGCAGGTTGTCGATTCCGATCAACGCCAGGCCATGCGATCTCGCGTACGAAGCGAGGTCGGCGAACGTCGAATGGTGACGAATGTGCTGGTACCGATCGGTGACCATGGCGCCACGCCGGTTCCACCGGCGCTTGCCGACGATGTGAACCTCGCGGGCGAGGAAGGCGTTCGCAGTTCGCACGACACTGCCGATGTTGAAGTCGTGCTGCCAGTTCTCGATGGCGATGTGGAAGTCGTGCCGTTGCGCATCCAGGTCGGCGACGATCGCGTCGCGTCGCCAGTAGCGGTAGCGATCGATGACGTTGCGATGATCGCCGCGCGCAAGAAGCTCGCGATCCAGCCGCGGATCCTCGGGCCAGGGCGCCGGATAGGGTCCGACGCCGGCCCCGTTGGGCTCCTCAGACACAGCCGACAGGCTACGGATCAGCATGAAGAACACCCTCATCCGGACCGGGAGCGCACGCCTGGGAGGTCGGGCCAGGCGATGGTGTCGGGGCGTGGCCGGCGTAAAACGAGGGCGCCGCAGGCGCCCGAGCGGGCGGGACACCATCACCTGGCGCGACATCCGTCAGGTCGGGACATGCGCGTCGCGCCCATCCTCCGGGAGAACGGGCGCGACGGATGACATCCGAGCTTTCAAACGCTGACGATCACTCCTGTCCACGCTGCTGCTGGGATGGAATCCCCTGCAGCAGGGCGCGCACCTCCGCCTCGCGGTAGCGACGATGGCCACCGAGTGTTCTGATCGAGGTAAGCTTGCCGGCCTTTGCCCACCTTGTAACCGTTTTCGGATCGACACGGAACATCGTGGCGACCTCAGCCGGAGTGAGCAACGGCTCGGCATCAGGGGTGCGTGCGGTCATGTCGGCCTCCTCCCGGGCACCGAACCATCCTGGTTCGACAGTAATACTGCCTCTGGACCCACTTGTCCTAAATCGTCCTAGCGGGCCCATCTGATTGACGATCGAGTGACTCGGACGTCACCCCATCGGCTGCATCGACTGGTGTCGCTCCGCCGCGCTTCGAGCAGGACTAATCCGGCGTAAGGAACAAAGCCGATCGTAGTGGAACACCAAGTGTAGTGGCTTCGTCGCATCTGGTCGGCCAAAATGCGAAATCTCGCTAATGCTTAGCTCGCGTGTTCCAGAGCCTGAACAATGCGCCACCGCTCCATCAGCCGGCTATAGGCTGCAGCGGCCGCGCGTGCGTCATCTGCCGCGAGCGCCCCCAGGGCCTCAGAGACGTCGGACGCCGAGTTGTCTTCAGCGAGCGAGACATCGTCGATCAGGTGGACCAGCCCGCCGTAGTCGAGTTCCACCCACGAGTGCGGGTGGAATTCCTCCAGCCAACGACCGAGGTCGATCACACCATCCACGATCGGTCCGTCCTCGATCGCCCGCTCCAGCACCCGCAGCGCCCGGGCAATCCGCCGCCGTGCCTCGACCATCGGCGTACGGAAGAAGAGGCTGCGAGGCTCGCTCGGGCAGCCGAGCTGTACGACCCGCTCGTCCTGCAGGAACGGGATGAACCAGCGCAGTGGCACAAACCACGTGTTGGTCAAGATATGCGGGGATGCGAAGGTCGAGTTCTCGAGCCAGCGCTGATGATCAGCGAGAGCCTCGTCCAGCACGATCCTCGGAACGAATGCCTCGGCCAGTCCGTCGGGAACCTCTTGCTGGAACTCCACCAAGGCCACCCAGGCCCGCAGCCGGGTATCAAGGGGGCAGACATGTGCGGTGCCGTCGATCGTGAGGAGGAACGCATCGGTGCTCTCGTGCGCCGGGACGACGGCCGGTGGGGTTGCCAGCAGCCCGCTCAGCGCGCGGCGATGCTCGACCAGCGGGCCGAGCACTTGGTCAGGCGCGTCACCGGTCGCCACATAGTCGGTCCAGACGCGCCGGTGCGGCTCGGTGAAGGCATGCAGAGGCTCGTACACGCGCAGATAAGCGGCGTACGGCGTCACTACAGAGGTCCTCACACCTGAATCCTCGCACGCGCGGCCCGCCCGGATGGATCAACCCGCAGACAGCGTCGAGGGACCTCGCGTCTGCGCCACTAAAGTGGCCATGAACGCTCACGCCACAACGCGCGGGCCGATCCGGGAGTCACCACAGTGACCGACACCACCCAAGGCGGGGTACCGCTCCACCCGGGCGGTATTCAAGTCTTCGGCCGGCATACCGGCCATGAGCAAGTCGTCTTTTGTCAGGACAACGCCAGTGGGCTCAAGGCGATCATCGCCATTTATTCGACCGCACTCGGCCCCGCGCTCGGCGGGACTCGCTTCTATCCATACGACAGCGAGGAGGCTGCCCTGGCCGACGTACTCAACCTCTCGAAGGGGATGGCGTACAAGGCGGCCATGGCTGGACTCGACCTCGGCGGTGGCAAAGCAGTGATCATCGGCGATCCCACGAGGGATAAGAGCGAGGCGCTGCTGCGAGCGTATGGACGCTTCGTCCAGTCGCTGAACGGCCGCTATATCACGGCCTGCGACGTCGGGACCTATACCGAGGACATGGACGTCGTTGCGCGCGAGTGTGCCTTCGTGACCGGCCGTTCTCTCGAGCATGGAGGCGCGGGTGACTCGTCGATCCTCACCGCGTTCGGAGTGTTCCAGGGCATGCGTGCTTCCGCCGAGCAGCTGTGGGGGCAGCCAACCCTGCGAGGCCGGCGGGTTGGAGTCGCGGGCGTCGGCAAGGTCGGGCACTACCTGGTGAGCCACCTCATCGAGGACGGCGCGACAGTGGTGATCAACGACGTCAGCGACAAGGCGATCGACCGAGTGCGCCACGACCATCCGGACGTCGAGGTTGTGCCCAGGGTGGACGCGCTCGTGACCGGAGATCTCGACGTGTACGCGCCGTGCGCGCTCGGCGGTGCGCTGAATGACGAAACCGTGCCAGTCCTTACTGCCAAGATCGTCTGTGGCGCTGCGAACAACCAGCTCGCACACCCCGGGATCGAGAAGATCCTCGAGGGGCGCGGCATCCTCTACGCGCCGGACTACGTGGTCAACTCGGGCGGTCTCGTCCAGGTAGCCGACGAGATCGAGGGCTTCAGCTTCGAACGCGCCAAGAAGAAGGCGGCGCGGATCTTCGACACGACGAAGCGGGTCTTCGCAATCGCCGCCGAGGAAGGCGTTCCACCAGCTGTTGCCGCCGACCGGCTCGCTGAGCGCAGGATGGCACAAATCGGACGGCTGCGCGGCGTGTGGCTGCCGGCCGGACGGTAGGAGGCCGCTTGTCTTGCGGTGGGTCGCCCGTTACCGTCAAGCCGCCGGAGCGGGTACCGTAGATGCAAGCAAACCGGCTGGCGGCTCGGCACCTAGCCGTCGGCTTTGATATGTGTGACCACATCGAGGCGTCCGCCTCTTTGAAGGGGGTCGAGCCATGGGGCGCGGCCGCGCAAAGGCCAAGCAGACCAAGGTCGCTCGCCAGCTGAAGTACAACTCTGGTGGGACCGATCTCGAGTCACTGCGCCGTGAGCTGATCGGCGAGGACACCGAGGACCGCACCGACGAGCCCACCGACGGGTACGACGACCTCTACGCCCGGTACGCCGATCTAGCCGAGGACGACGAGGACGAGGAGTCCCGCCGCTAGTGTCCCGTTAGCGGAGTCTCTTTGCGTCGGCCCGGTCCCGCTAAAGGGACACGAGGCACACCCTCCACGGTCGGGGTCATGGTGCCCGAGGCGAGTCGACGTAGGCACCCGCGGGCGGCGCTCTCAGCGTTTGGCTGCGGCACTCTCGTGGACCGAGGCGCCCTTCTTCAGGGTCGGATCAGGCATACCGGCCGGTGAGGCGTGCCCGGCCGTCGCCGTGAACCACCTCGCCCGCCATCCACACGATCAGCCCGCGAGCCTCGAGCAGGCGCCGCGCATGATCGGCCTCGCCCGGCGCGGTGATCGCCACCATGCCGACGCCCATGTTGAACGCGCGTTCCAGCTCGGCGCGCTCGACACCACCGACCGCTCCGACGAGACCGAAGATCGGTTGTGGCGACCATGTCGACCGATCGAGGACCGCGTCGAGGTTCGCGGGCAGTACCCGAGCCAGATTCGCGGTCAGCCCGCCACCGGTCACATGCGCCAACGCGTGGAGGTCGACGGCTGCCGCCAGCGAAAGGCAATCCTTGGCGTAGATGCGGGTCGGCTCGATGAGCTCCTCCCCCAGGGTTCGGCCGAGCTCGGCGACTGGCCGATCGAGCGACCACCCCCCTGCATCGAGCAGGACACGCCTGACGAGCGAATATCCGTTGGAATGCAATCCGCTCGACGCCATCGCGATCACGACATCGCCGCGGCGGACCCTGGCCGCGCCGAGCAGGTACGGCTCGTCGACGACTCCGGTCGCGGCGCCTGCCAGATCGTACTCATCAACGCCGAGCAGGCCGGGATGCTCGGCGGTCTCGCCCCCCACCAGGGCGCAGCCGGCGACCTGGCATGCCTCCGCGATGCCGTGGACGATCGCCGCGATCCGCTCGGCGACGAGCCTGCCGCACGCGATGTAGTCGGTCATGAAAAGCGGCTCCGCACCGCAGACCACGAGGTCGTCCACAACCATGCCGACCAGGTCGAAGCCGATGGTGTCGTGCTGGTCGAGCATCTGGGCGATCGCCACCTTCGTACCGACCCCGTCGGTTGAGGTGGCAAGAATCGGACGAGCCATCGCCTTCAGCGCATCTCCGCGGAACAGGCCGGCGAAGCCGCCAAGGTCGCCGACCACCTCGGGGCGACCGGCCTTTGCTACCGAGGCCTTCATCAGCCGGACCGCCCGCTCGCCTTCGGCGATGTCCACTCCGGCGGCGGCGTAGCCAGCGCGCCCGGCCGCTCGGCCGGAAGGAGCTGACTGCTCAGTCACGCGCCGCCCCGGGCATCGGCGCACGTGGTTCCGTCGCTGGCCGCGCCTGTGTCCGCTCTGCCTCGTCGGGGTCGGGGCGCACCTCGGCAGGACCACGCCTGGGCCGCCGCAGGTGAGCCTGGCCGCGGTGCCCGGGCGCCGGAACACGTTCGAGCAAGTGTTTCCCAAGCAACTCGGGTTCGGGCAGCTTGAT
>DATBRJ010000047.1:0-9041 GCA_036560395.1 Actinomycetes bacterium
GTGACCAAGCCGGTCGTCGGCTACGTGGCTGGCTTCACCGCACCGGAAGGCAAGACCATGGGCCACGCCGGTGCGATCGTCTCCGGCTCGGCCGGCACCGCGCAGGCCAAGAAGGAGGCGCTGGAGGCGGTGGGGGTGAAGGTGGGAAAGACTCCGTCCGAGACCGCCCGTCTCATGCGTTCTGTCATGACCGGATAGGTCAGGGGAAGTACACCTCTTCGATCTTGGTGACCTCACCAGTCGCCTTGTCGTAGCGGAGATAGACCGGCAGCGGCGGCTCACGATGGCTGCCGACATAGTCGAAGACCTGCTGTGGGTCGATCGTGGTCGCGGCAGGCTGCCCGGTCAGGATTTGACTCCCGGTCGCTGTCACCTTCGCGGCGACGACCCGATCGCGCAGGCGCTTGTTGTCGTTGGTAATGAGGTAATCGTTCGTGAGCTCGATCCCCTGTTTCTCCGCTTCGGCCTTGGCGGCGTCTCCGGTGAGCAGGATGGCGCGGTCGAAGACGAGCACCGTATGGCCGCTCTCGTTCTTTATGGCGCGGAGAAAGCCGAAGTCGTTGTCCGGGTAGTCGGCCGGATTGACGGTGGGCACGGTGGACGCCGTCGGGGTGGCGGTCGTTGGCGTGGCCGACTCTGACGGAGGTTGCTGGCTCTGCTCGGCAGCTTGGCCGGTCGAGTCGCCGCCGTTTCCGCCAAAGACGCCAAGCAGCATGCCGAAGACGAGCCCAGCCGCTGCCGCGGCGCCGAGCGCAAAGTAGATCCTGCGATCCCGCCAGTCCATCGGCCCGTTCTCCTTACCCTCCGGTCCCCGGAGTCATCGCTGCGGGGCCAACGGTCTCGGCGCCTGTGTCGCTATCCGGCCGGTGGGGGGCCGGCTGTGACCACGGGCCGGTCGTCGAACTGCTCAACCGCCCCGGCGCCGAGAACCAGCGGCCGGCCGTCATCAGCGTTTGGCGCTCGCCGTGGGGGTGACCGCCGTGGTCTGAACGGCCGGCGCTGGTGCGCTCGTCGGTACCGTACTGGTCTCGGGAGTCAGGACGGTAGCGGGTATGGCGGCGACAAATGTCGTGGCCGTGACCGGTTTGGCCTCGCCCGGCGGCTGCACAAGGCGCCGGCCTCCACGCGGCTTCCGCACGCCCGGATTCGTCCGCTAGACGTCAGTTCTTGCTCCCCCGGATCGGCTCTCTTCGACGACCGCCCGTTCCGGCGCGTGCAAAGATTCGACCTCGACGGCTAGGTGTCGTCAGTCGTCATCCAGTCGGGGAGTTTGTCCTTGACGCAATCCTCGCGCTGCTGCGAGGTCGAAAACCTGTCCAGACAGTCGTCCACCCTTGGCCAGTACGTCACGGCGAAACCGACGAGGAGGGCACCTAACGCGAGCCCGACCGCCGACAGCACAACGCCCGCGATGGCCATCCCGTTGTTGGTGGCCTCGCCTTTAGAGACCAACCGGATGCCGAGGATGCCGAAGATGAGGCCGAGCAGTCCGAGGATGATCCCAAGCCCTGGAAAGAGAAGGATCGAGACGATCCCAAGGACCAGGGCAGTGATGCCAAAGCCGTTGCGCGGGCCGGGGCGCCAGCCGCCGCCGTCGCGGGTCAGCGGCTCGCCGGGGCCGACAGGGCCCTGGCCGTACGGTGCCGGTTGCTGTTGTGGCGCATCGTACGGCGGTGCCGTAAACGGATCCCCGGGCATGCTCGGAGGTTCCTTGTCCGGCGGGCGGGTGGCGCCTGGACCGTCAGCAGTGCCGCCGGTGGCGTCGTCGTTCGGCTCGGAGCTCGAGGTGGTCATCTTGCCCCCTTCATCACGACGGAGCGCTACAGCTGAGGCAATCGCGGACACCGCTGCTCGATCCCTCTCAGAATATGATCATCTCACAAGCTTGGAGGCTGGACCTCGAATCGTGGCGAGACGTCACTGGGGCCAACGCAAAGAGACTCTTGACACGGGACACTAGGAACTGTCGGTGCGGCATGGACGAGGAGTAGGGGCTGACTGTTGGCCGGATCGATCGAACTGCCGGCACGACTGGTCGTCCTTGCATCAGGGGTGGGTTCGCTCCTCCAAGCACTGATCGAGGCGATGGGCGAGCCCGCGTACCCGGCCCGGGTGGTCGCGGTCGGCTCAGACCACGAGGGCATTCCGGCCCTCGACCGGGCCACGAAGTCGGCCATCCCAAGCTTTGTGGTGCGACTCGCGGATTATCCGGGCCGGCCGGCGTGGGACGCGGCCCTCACCGAGGCCGTGGCCGCGCACGACCCGGACTTGGTGGTGCTGGCGGGCTTCATGCGACTGGTCGGGCCCACGTTCCTGCAGCGCTTCGGTGGCCGGACGATCAATACTCATCCCGCACTGCTGCCGGCATTTCCCGGCCCACACGCGGTCAAGGACACGCTCGATCATGGGGTCAAGGTCACCGGTGCCACCGTGATCCTGATCGACGCGGGCATCGATACCGGGCCGATCGTCGCCCAAGCGCCGGTGGAGGTCAGGCCCGATGACGATGAGGCCCGCTTGCATGAGCGCATCAAAGAGGTCGAGCGTCTGCTCCTCGTCGACACGGTGCGCAGGTTGGCGACCGAGGGCTGGACCGTGAACGGAAGGAAGGTGTTCGTCCCGTGAGTGCACCGCTGACCCGACCCGATGGCAGCCTGGACCGATCCGGACGGCGCCCAATCAGCCGCGCGCTGCTCAGCGTGTACGACAAGACTGGGCTTCCCGAGCTGGCCCGCGGCCTGCACGCGAACGGGGTCCGGCTGGTGTCGACCGGGTCGACCGCGGAGGCGGTCGAGGCGGCCGATGTACCTGTCACCCGGGTGGAGGAGCTGACGGGCTTCCCTGAAGCCCTGGGCGGCCGGGTGAAAACGCTGCATCCGGCCATCCACGCTGGCCTGCTCGCCGATGCCGCCAACCGGGACCACCGGCGCCAGCTGGCCGAGCTCGGCATTGAACCGTTCGACCTGCTCGTCAGCAACCTGTATCCGTTCAGCGAAGCGGTCGGGTCAGGTGCCGACCCGGCCGGGTGTGTCGAGCAGATCGACATCGGTGGACCGGCGATGATCAGGGCGGCGGCTAAGAACTACGGCACAGTCGCCGTTGTGGTGACACCGCAGCGATACGCGGACGTGCTCGCTGCGGTTGCGGCCGGTGGTTTCGACGAGAGCGCGCGGCGGACCATGGCGGCCGATGCGTTCGCGCATACGGCTGCCTATGACGTCGCGGTAGCCTCCTGGTTCGCCGAACGGGACGAGTCGCCTGGTTCGCCATGGCCGAGATTTCTTGGCAGGACCTACCGGCTTGCGGGCGCTCTGCGGTACGGCGAGAACCCGCACCAGCCGGCGGCTCTCTACACCGAGGACAACGCCCAGGCCGGACTCAGCCAGGCCGCGCTGTTGAGCGGCAAATCGATGTCCTTCAACAACTACCTCGACACGGAGGCCGCACGGTGGGCCGTTGCGGACTTTGCCGAGCCATGCGTCGCCATCATGAAGCACGTCAATCCGTGCGGGATCGCGATCGGATCCGATGTCGCCGACGCCCACCGCAAGGCGCTCGCTGGCGACCCGCTGTCGGCCTTCGGGGGAGTTATCGCCACCAACCGGCCGGTCACCGTCGCGCTTGCCGAGCAGATTGCTGCGGTCTTCACCGAGGTCGTCTGCGCCCCCGAATTCGAGCCCGCGGCGCTGGACCGGTTGAGGACGAGGAAGAGTCTGCGGCTGCTTCGCTGCCCGGTCCCCGACCCTCGTTCAGCCGGGGTCGAGGGGCGGCCGATCGGTGGTGGCCTCCTGGTGCAGCAGCGGGACACGGTGGACGCGGCCGGCGATGATCCGGCGAGGTGGGTGCTGGCGGCCGGAGCCGCTGCCGATGACGACACGATGCGAGACCTCGACTTCGCCTGGCGGGCGGTCCGGTCGGTGAAGTCCAACGCGATCCTGCTCGCGGCGGGCGGTGCGTCGGTCGGCATCGGAATGGGTCAGGTCAATCGGGTTGACGCGGTACGGCTCGCGCTTGCCAGGGCCGGCGATCGCGCGAAAGGGTCGGTCGCCGCGTCAGACGCCTTCTTCCCCTTCGCGGACGGCCTTCAGGCGTTGATCGATGGCGGCGTACGGGCCGTCGTACAGCCGGGCGGTTCGGTTCGCGACGCCGAGGTGATCGAAGCCGCCCAGGCCGCCGGCCTCACTATGTACGTCACCGGAACGCGGCACTTCCTCCACTAGCCCAGGTGCGGCGGGAGAGTCCCGTGCCATCGGCGAGGACAGCACGCAGCCCATCGCGGTCCCTTCGTTCACTTCGCTCCGCCAGGCCTGACTTCGCTCCTGGGTGCATCGAGAAAGCGGACATTTCGGGCCGGATTTGATGCATGGCGGAGCGGAGTTCGGCCAACGGGTGACAGAGACACGATGTGGCCGCCGGGCCGAGCCGCTGAGGCGATCGACGGCCTGCAGTCGCCTGCATGGAAGACTGGATAGCTGTGGGAGCCCGAATTCTCGACGGTCGTTCGACCGCCGCCGCCATCCGCAGCGAGCTGAAGGATCGGATCTCCCGCTTGGCGGCGATGGGCGCCACCCCCGGTTTGGGAACGATCTTGGTCGGTGATGATCCGGGCAGCCGTGTCTACGTCTCCGGCAAGCATCGCGACAGCGCCGAGGTCGGCATCACCAGCATTAGCCGCGAACTCCCAGGTGACGCCAGCCAGGCCGAGGTCGACGCGGTGGTACGGGAGCTCAACGCCGATCCGGCCTGTACGGGCTTTCTTGTCCAGCTGCCCCTCCCTGACCATCTCGACGCCAATCGGATCCTCGAGCTGATCGATCCGGCCAAGGACGTCGACGGCCTGCATCCGGTCAACCTCGGCCGGCTCGTTCTGGGCGTGCCGGCGCCGCTGCCTTCCACCCCGCGCGGCATCGTCGTGTTGCTGCGCCGTTTCGATGTCACGATCGCCGGCGCGGATGTGGTCATCGTCGGGCGTGGCATCACGGTCGGCCGATCACTTGGTCTCTTGCTTACCCGGCGCAGCGAGAACGCGACGGTCACGGCCTGCCATACCGGGACGAAGGATCTGGCGGCTCACACCCGCCGCGCGGACATCCTCGTTGCCGCCACCGGCTCGCCCGGACTCATCGCGGCCGACATGGTCAAACCGGGCGCGACCGTGGTCGACGTCGGCATCACCAGGACCACGGGCGGGCTTGTCGGGGATGTGGCACCCGCCGTGGCCGAGATCGCGGGGTGGCTGTCCCCGGTACCCGGTGGCGTTGGACCGATGACCCGCGCGATGCTTCTCACGAACGTCGTCGAAGCTGCAGAAAAGCACGCCGACGCGCGCGGGTAGCTGTCTCTCACCGCCAGGAGGAACACCAATGGCCGACAAGCCGACTCGGGGTCTCGCCGATGTCGTGGCGGCGTCGACTGCTCTGTCCGACATCGACGGTGCGGCCGGACGCCTGTCCTACCGCGGTTACGACATCCACGACCTCGCCGGGCGCATCTCCTTCGAGGAATGCATCCATCTTCTCGTCCGCGGCAGCCTCCCCACTCGCGAGCAGCTGGACGGACTCGTCGCCGAATTGGCGGCCGCGAGGCAAATCGGCCCGACGCCGGAGGCCGTGCTGCCCTATGTGGTCACGTCGGGCACGCCAATGGAGGCGCTGCGAACGCTGGTGTCCTCGCTCTCCACCGACGATCCGGATGCTGCCGACTCGTCGCCCGAGGCGAATCAGCGTAAGGCGGTGCGCCTGATCGCCCAGATGCCGATCCTCGTAGCCAAGTACCACGCGACCAGGACAAGCGGCGACGCGGCCAACCTTCCCGAGCCAGAGCCTTCCCTTGGTATCGCCGGCAACTTCCTGCTTCAGATCACCGGGAGCCCACCCGAGCCGCGGACAGCGGAGATCTTCGACGAATGCCTGGTCCTGCACGCCGATCACACGATGAACGCGTCGACCTTCACCGCACGCGTCGTCGCGGCCACCCTCTCGGACATGCACTCGGCGATTACAGCCGCGATGGGGGCGCTCCGTGGACCGCTCCACGGCGGAGCGAACGAGGCGGTGATGAACACGCTGCTGGCGATACCGGGCGGCGTCGACGGCGTCGAGCCGTGGGTCAGGCAAGCCCTGGACGGTGGACAGAAGATCATGGGCTTCGGGCACCGGGTCTACAAGGCTGAGGACCCACGGGCCAGCCACCTGCGCCGCATGTCAGAGGAACTCGCCGATCTGCGAGGTGACCGTACCTATTACGAAATGTCACGACGGATGGAGCAAGTCGTCCTCGACGTCAAAGGGCTCCGGCCGAACGTCGACTTCTTCGCCGCCACGGTCTATTACTACTTGGGGATCCCGACCGATCTCTTCACCCCAGTTTTCGCGATATCGCGCATGTCGGGCTGGACCGCCCACGTGATCGAGCAGCACCTGGACAACCGGCTGATCAGGCCGGACAGCGAATACATCGGAGAGCGGGACCAGAAGTGGACACCGATCGAGGCTCGGTGAGTGAACCTCCGGCTGCCCACCCGACTCCGGAGACAGCGAGGCACGCGCAGCGATCCCGGCGCTCGTTGCCGTTGCCGCGCGAGTGGCCGATAACTCTGATCCTCCTCGGGGTCGTGGCATCGCTGCTCGTCGTCGCGCTGAACCACTTCCGTCGCGGTACGGTCCTGCTTGCCCTCTTCGTCCTTCTTGCCGGGGCACTCCGGTTGGTCTTGCCGGCGCGTGAGGCCGGCCTGCTTGCGGTTCGCAGCCGCGTGATCGACGTCCTCACGTTGGGCGGTCTTGGCGCCGCGCTGCTCTTCTTCGCCCTCATCGTCCCGCCACCGTCGTGAGCCGCGCTGCTGGTCCCGCACAGCCCATCCACGCGAGAAGGCCCCCCGATTCGGCGCTGATCGCCGGCCCCAGGGCGGGTCCTCTCGAGGCGCCACGCACTCGAACGATCGTTGGACATTTAGCCAGTGTGCATGGACGATTTGTTCCAGCTCACAGTCCAACGACCACTGATTCGACCCAACGTCGTCTGGGTGACCGGATACTGTTCGCTCGACGATCTAGGTGACAGTCCACTGATCATGAAGAGGGCCCTGGGCTTCGAAGAAGAGGACACCTCCCCGAGAGCTCCCGGCGCAATGCGCCCTTCTTCGACCGCTGTCCGGCGTACTGGTGACCTGGGTGGTTTAGGCTCGTACCCGGATTTCTCTTGATGCCAAGAGATCTGGGCTCGACGTGGTGACCATGTGCCGGGCGTCGGGCGTACATCATCGAACGCGACAAGGAGAGGCGACTGCATGGCACGCAAGGGGAAGGTGACCGTCGTCGGTGCCGGGTTCTACGGTTCGACGACGGCGATGCGGCTGGCCGAATACGACATCTTCGAGACCGTCGTGCTCATCGACATCATTGATGGCAAGCCCGAGGGTCTGGCGCTTGATATGAACCAGTCACGGCCGATCGAGAGGTTCGAGACGACGGTGGTCGGCAAGACGACCGGCCAGGACGGTGAAGGTTACGAGGCCATCGAGGGCTCAGACGTCGTCGTGATCACTGCCGGCCTGCCACGCAAGCCCGGCATGAGCCGGATGGACCTCATCGAGGTCAACGCCAAGATCGTCCGGCAGGTGTCGGAGAACGTGGCGAAATACGCCCCGAACTCGGTCGTGATCGTCGTCTCGAACCCGCTGGACGAGATGACCGCACTTACCCAGCTGGTGACTGGGTTCCCCAAGAACCGGGTCATGGGACAGGCGGGGATGCTCGACACGGCGCGCTTCAGCCATTTCGTCGCGGAGAGGCTAGGGGTGCCGATTGCGAGCGTCCAGACGCTGACGCTCGGCTCGCACGGGGACACCATGGTGCCCGTGCCGTCGCACTGCACGGTCGACGGCCGGCCGCTTACCGATCTGCTCCCCGCCGAGGAGATCGAGGAGCTGGTCACCAGGACACGCAACGGTGGCGCCGAGGTTGTCGCCTTACTCAAGACGGGTTCCGCCTACTACGCGCCCTCCGCCGCCGCGGCTCGGATGGCGCGTGCGGTGGCCCTGGACTCCGGTGCAGTGCTGCCGGTCTGCGCCTGGGTCGATGGGGAGTACGGCATCAGCGGCGTCTATCTGGGCGTCGAGGCCGAGGTCGGCGTTTCGGGCGTGCGCCGGGTCGTGGAGACGGATCTCTCCGACGATGAGCGTGCGGGACTGGCCGAAGCAGCCGAGGCGGTTCGGGCGAAGCAAGCCGACGTGCAAAACCTCTAGTGTCCCGCCCTTGCTGAGGCACCAGCCCGGAGACGACCGTCGAGGGCCTGCGGGCGGTTATCGCGCCCCAACCCAGTCACCGATGAGGAGAAATGGTGAGCAAGATCAAGGTAGCCGGCCCGATCGTTGAGCTCGACGGCGACGAGATGACCAGGATCATCTGGGCGTTCATCAAGGAGCAGCTGGTCCTGCCTTACCTCGACGTGGACCTGCGCTACTTCGACTTGTCGATCCAGAATCGCGACGCGACCGACGACCAGGTGACAATCGACGCCGCTCACGCCATCAAGGAGCATGGCGTCGGGGTGAAGTGCGCGACGATCACGCCCGACGAAGCGCGGGTGGCAGAGTTCGGCCTCAAGAGGATGTGGAAGTCGCCGAACGGCACCATCCGGAACATCCTGGGCGGCGTCATCTTCCGCGAGCCGATCATCATGTCGAATGTGCCGCGGCTCGTCACGAGCTGGACCAAACCGATCGTGGTCGGACGTCACGCCCACGGCGACCAGTACAAGGCCACGGACTTCGTTGTGCCGGGTCCGGGCCGCGTGACCATCACCTACACGCCGGCCGATGGTGGCGCACCGATGGAGATGACCGTCGCCGACTTCGGTGGCGGTGGAGTCGCCCTGGGCATGTATAACTTCGACGATTCGATCCGCGACTTCGCGCGCGCTTCGTTCCGGTACGGCCTGGACCGCGGCTACCCGGTCTACCTCTCGACGAAGAACACCATCCTCAAGGCCTACGACGGGCGGTTCAAGGACCTGTTCGCCGAGGTCTTCGAGTCGGAGTTCAA
>DATBRJ010000048.1:0-13065 GCA_036560395.1 Actinomycetes bacterium
TTGATTCGCCATCTCGGCCAGTCGCGAGTGTTTGTGGAGGCCCTCGTTGTCGCCGAACGCTACCGTCGCCAAGGGGTCGGTACCGCTCTCATGACGGAGATGGAGCGTTGGGCCCGTCAACAGGGCGCAACCAGCGTGTCCCTGCGCACCAACCTGCGGAGTCCGCTGTCGATGCCCTTCTACGAGGAACGGATGGGGTACACGCGCGACGGAGCAGTCTTCCGGAAGAGGCTTCGCTCATAAGCGCCTAAATCAACCTGGCAAAGGGTGGTAACAACTACCCGGTTCCGGGCATTGACGAGCTCGTCTTGCGCCCGGGGCGTAGCCGTCGGCCGCCTCTCGCAGATCTTCCGCTGTCATGGCGGGCAGCAAGCCGTCGGGCCGCGTACTTCGCCACTGGGCGGCGAAATCTGCTGCCGCCCGGTGAGCTTCCCGGAAGACTCGCCCTCATGGGCTCGCCCGCCGCCTCGCATGGCCCACCTAGCTCTGACCTCTGGCGCACTGGCGAGCTTGCTGAGCTCGGGGACAGATACCTAGCTTGGATTCGTGGAGCTCGACATCCGGCCGATGAGCCCGCGTGAAGCGCTCGTGGTCGCTGCCTGGCAGTACGAGCCTCCGTACTCCTTCTATGACTGGACAGCCGATGCCGACGACCTCGCGGAGCTCCTGAGGAAGGAGACACGCGAGGGGAAGTACTTCTCATCCGTTGGCGCGGACGAGGAGCTGGTTGGTTGGTTCGCCTTCTCGTACGAGGGGGACTGCGTTGGTGTCGGCCTGGGGCTTCGGCCAGACCTCACTGGCAGGGGGTTGGGGCTGGCGTACCTCCAAGCTGGGCTCGCGTTCGCTACCCAGCGGTTCGCGCCAGGTCGGTTTCGTTTGTCAGCTGCGACCTTCAACGAGCGTGCCATCCGCGTCTACGAGCGGGCTGGTTTCTCACCGTTGAGAACCTTCGATCACGCTACGAACGGCGGCATCCACCCGTTCCTCGAAATGACGCGTCCCGCCTAGAACCAGGGACTAGGTCGCGCTAGGCAGGTTCAAGATCGAGGATCCGGGATCTCCGGTCGACCCGGTTGGCCTGCGATGCACCCCCGGTCGCGCCGGAGCATTGGTCAGCCAGGACCAGCACCGGTTGGATGCCACCAAGCAGGCCGCACTTGAGCCTGGGGGGAATTGCTCACAAGGATTTGGCGAATGTTCCAGCGGTTTGCCTAGTCTCATGACGTCCGTGACGGATCTGGCTCGGGAAGCGGGTGACACGTCCGAGTAGACGATCTTGGGTGTCAGCTAGGGGACTTGAGCCTACGGCCCACCCGAGTGGTCTTGGTCTTGGTTGGCACATTCCGACTTGATTCCGGATGTGAAGCTACGGTTGCGGGGCGGGCTACGTAGAGCCTTCCTCTTGCGGCCACCGCCGAGGATCGGCATAGGTGGCGCAACCGATGCCCGTCCAGCGCCGACGCGCAAAGCTTGGCTACGATTTCGCGATTGGCTGTGGCCATGAGCGAGCAGGGATGGCAGCGGTTCCTCGCCGCAGAGGGTGTCGCCGACTGGGTGGTGCTGCATGGCGGCGCGATGGCAGTCTTCCGCGTACCGTCGCTCGCTGAGGCGGCCCGGTTGGCTGAGGCGGTGGCGCAGATCTCCGGACTGGACGGCGCGCTTATGACGCTCACCGATGGCCAGCTCACCGTGCGGCTGACTCGCGGCGTCTTCCGGCTGGAGGAGCGGCATGTTGAGCTGGCCCAAGCGGTCTCGGCGGTGGCCCGGGAACACGGAGCCACGGCCGACCTCCTGGCGCAAGAGGTGCAACTCGCCATCGCGGCCCAGCCCGATGCGATCGACGTCGGCTTCTGGCGGGCGGTCCTCGGGTACGCCGAGTTGGCCGACGACAACGCCGTTGACCCCCTTGGCCACGGATCGACGGTCTGGATGCAGGGCCTCGACCCGGCCAAGTCCCTGCGTCACGCGATGCATGTCGACGTATCCGTCGCCCGCGAACAGGCCGAGCAGCGCCTGGCCGCGGCTCTGGCAGCCGGCGGCCACATCGTCGACGATTCCAACGCCCAATCAGCTGGATCCTCGCCGACCGCGCCGGCAACCGTGTCTGCATCGCCGCCTGGCCGGATGGCGCATCCCGCCCGGCCTAGAGCGCCGCACGCCCTCCGCGAAGGGCCCATCCGCCCGAGTACAGCTCGTGGTGGGCCTCGGCGATGACGGCTTCGACCGCGTTGCGCTGTTTGTGGTCGACTTCGGGCCAGCGTCGCATCGATGGCTAGGTAGCCGCGGCAGCAATTTGCGGTTGGCGGCGACCGGGTGGCACTTCGGTTGGCGGTGGCAGGAGAGCGTGGCGGCTCGGGTTTGCGGACCTTGAACCGGGCGATCTGGCGATGTCCTTGGTGTAGTTCGGGCAACCTCGGCGAGTACTCGGTCGCCTTCGTAGACGCCGAAGGTGTGATCGGCCGACTCGACCACGACGGTTAGGCCGGCGTGTGGAACTCACGTGTTCCATGCCGGACACCCCAGTCCTAATCTTCGGATCTGGGGAGGCCGTGATTCCGGCAGGCTAATCAGCGGATCATTGGTATGGCTCGGCCGGACTGTGATCTCGCTTAGGATCGCGCGGACACAACTGTCTCGACGTCAAGCCGCCTGGAGGGCCTGCACCGTGGCCGGCGGCACGGGCCGGAGTCCTGGGGTCCAGAGCTCGACCGTCTGAACGAGCCAAAATGCGGCGAATAGCCCAATTTCGATGGCCTCGAGTCCGAAGACCCACTGGTCCCAGTGCGGCCGCACGATGAACAGGAAGACGAGCGCGGCGACCAGCATGAACGTGCCGATCGCGGTGTAGGTGTTGAAGCGCCAGACGCCACGTTTCTGCGGGGCCGGCGGTGGGGGTTGGTGCTTACGCGTCTGATAGAGGTTGTAGCCGTTGACGAGTGCGTTAATGCCGAGCAGCGCGAACATCCCGATAGCCGAGATCGGGTGTGCGAACTCCGTGAACCAGGTGCGGCCATTCAGGAACAGCACGAGTGCGGCGATGTAGAACGCGAGCGCTACCAAGGACGCGATCAAGCTGGGTTTGTCTGGACGGTAACCCAGGATGGAGAGAATGCCGATCACGAGAAACGCAGCCGCCACCGCGACGAATAACGCCCCGGCGTTGTTCGCGATGTTGAGGTTGCGGTTGGTGGTGTCCAGCACCGGGTGGCAGGCCGTCGGCGCCTTCTCGGTGGGCACCAGGGCTACGAAGGGCGCCAGCACACCGGCGAAATTGAGCAGTGTGTCCTCCGCCACGGTGTTGCCGCGGATCGCGAACAGCGATATCCCGATCGCGACCAGCGTGCCGACGAAGAACCCGTGGACAGGGGTGTAGTAGTACGCGCTGATCGAGCCGAGCAGGCACCACTTGCCGTCGATGTTTTGCACCCGGTTGAGCTCGAAGAACAGCGATGCGGCGAGTCCCAGCACCAGCCCGATCATTCCGAGCCGGAGATACCGAGACGTC
Source organism: Actinomycetes bacterium (assembly GCA_036560395.1). Classification (GTDB taxonomy): domain Bacteria; phylum Actinomycetota; class Actinomycetes; order JAKEEW01; family JAKEEW01; genus DASYTV01. The sequence goes on from DATBRJ010000048.1 coordinate 3,506, forward strand.
CGGACCACTACCTCGTTCTCGTCGAGGGCGCCGCGGAGGTTGGCGGCGAGCCAGTGGTTTGGGTTAGCCCACCCGGGAAAGCTCATGATCGATTCCCCTCCCTACCCCCGGAAGCAGGTCAGCGTTACTACGCCGGCAAGCCGATAGAGCAGTATTCCGACGCCGGCGGCGCTGAGCATTCGGCCTAAGGAAGCCGAATCGATCAGCCCGCGCTGCACCGTAGCCGTTCCGTCCCCGCGTGTTGCTCCAACGCTGGCGTGATCATCGAGCAGACGACAGCTGGTTGTCAATGGATTGCGTTGAGTCACTGGCAGCCCGTGATCGAACGCAACGAGCCGGGCTCCGAAACGCCGTAAACCGCTTCGTCAGTGCTCGGCGGTCGCCGAATAAGGCTGACAGCTTTTGGTCTCGTGCGGCCGCTGCAGCACCCCGGACCATCCCCGCCTGAAAACCGGGGTTCTGGGCGGGGCGTTGGCGGCCCTACATTGCCCTGACACCAGGCGACATCGACGCCGTACGCGCGGCGGCCGATCGCCCCTCACCGACCACGCCGACCAACCCCTGCAGCTCATCCCTGCCTGACGACCCAAGCCCAAGCCGCTCCCGGCACCGCTGCCGGCCTGTGCGGCATGCTGGCCCCGTGCTGAAGACAGACAGGCTGCTGCTGCGCACGTGGCGAGCGGACGACCGGGTGCCGTTCGCTCGGATGAATGCCGACCCCGAGGTGATGGAGTTCTTCGTCTCCCCCTTGACGCGCGAGGACAGCGACGCGTTCGTGATCGGATCGAGGCCGGCTTCGCCGAGCGTGGGTTCGGGCTGTGGGCGGTGGAAGAGATCGCGGCGGGCAGGTTCATCGGTTTCACCGGCCTGATCGACCAGACGTTCGAGGCGCACTTCACGCCGGCGGTCGAGGTTGGCTTCCGGCTGGCCCGGCACGCCTGGGGAAAGGGCTATGCCACCGAGGTGGCAAAGGAGGCGGTCAGGTACGGCTTCGAGCAGGCGGGACTGGCCGAGATCGTCTCGATGACCGCAGTCCAGAACGTTCGCTCCCAGGCGGTCATGAGAAAGCTCGGGATGAGGCACAACCCGGCCGACGACTTCGACCACCCGCGGGTGCCAGACGGCCACCCGCTGAAGCGGCACGTCCTATACCGACTAACAGCAGAGCAATGGCGCGCTATGGCCGGACAGCGACGACCGTACGCGGGTTGCGGTTGACAGTGTGCTAGGCGCGTCTCCGAGTGCCCCTCGTTGTGCCCTCGGAGGCGGCGTGGTCATGTTCGCGCAGGTGAGAGGGTTGGGGCGGACGAGCCGGCCTGTAAGCCGGATTCTGTGGTGCCGCAGACGCGGCACCGGCGGCCATCCCTCTAGGGCTGCCGTTGCCGGCAGCCTCGTGCGGCCTACCCGCAGGCTTGGGCGGGCCGCCCTCGAGCGCCTGCACAGGCCGTCGAGCACCTTGCGGTGTTCGGCGACCCTCTTGGCCTTGCTCCGGGTGGGGTTTGCCGAGCCGCCCGAGTCACCTCGGGCGCTGGTGGTCTCTTACACCACCGTTTCACCCTTACCGGCCGGTAGCCGAAGCCACGACCGGCGGTTTGCTTTCTGTGGCACTGTCCCGCGGGTCACCCCGGGTGGGCGTTACCCACCACCCTGCCCTGTGGAGTCCGGACTTTCCTCGGCGATCCGGTTTCCCGGACCGACGCGGCCGCCCGGCCGGCTCGTCCGCCGTGATTATCAGCCTACGGGAACGCCCACCGACCTGCGATTGTTCCAACCGAGCAAGCTGCGGACAGGGCAGCAATCAATGGACTACTACCCGCAAGAGAAACGGCGAGTCTCAAGATCAATGGACACCTGCCCAGCGCCACGGCCCCGACGTGACGGGGTGGCTGTCCACCGTTCGGCCGAATGAACCGATCCATCGGGTTGACGGTCCACCGATCCCGGACCGGACGGCATCGACCCGTGGAGGATGAAGGTGTCGGCTATCAGATCCAGTCAAGCGGGCACGAAGTGGATCTGCCGGGTGGAGACGTCGGCTGTGACGAGCCGGACCGGGAGCCTGTGACCGAGCGGCAGAGCCTTGCCGTCGAGCGGGCCTCGTACAGCGGGGTCGGCGAGCTGGACCGTACCGCCGTCGCGGTCCCGCTTCACATCGATCACCACGCCCTCGAACGTCTCGCCCTCTCGGCCGGAGAGGAGCGCTGCCTCGACCAGTGACACGCAGGCGCCCTCCACAGCGTTGGCCTTAGCATCGGCCTTCTCCATGACTCCTGGCAGGGCCGCGAGGCCTGATCGAACCCAAGCCGGAATCTCAGCGCCTGCGCAGAGCGCGACACAGATCTCGCCGGCATAGCGGTCAGCAAGCCGGCGCAGCGGCGCGGTCACGTGTGCGTAGGGCGCAGCCACCGCCGCGTGCTCCGCCCGCTCCGGAACCCCTCCCACGAAGGCCGTATAGCCAGAGCCACGTAGCAGCCCGCTCGCCTCCTGGAGCAGCGCAGCCTGCCGGGGCTTGCTGGGGTCGAGGCCCCGGATCATCTCGGCGTACGTCATCCCGTCTGGCCAGGCGACATGGAGTGCGTGAGTGACTCGCCGCAGCCGCCTGATGGCGCTGTGCGGCGGCTCGGGAAGTGTCCGCAAGATGCCGATCTCGCCGTACAGCATGAGCTCTGCCGCCGCGGTGCCGGTCATCAGCGAGATCTGCGCGTTCCAGCCTTCGACGGGCAGCGGCGCTCTAAAGGTGAGCGAGTACGAGCCGCCGTCGTCGACGACCTCCTGCTCCGGAACGGGCAAGCTCAGTCCCCCGCGCTCCGCTTCCCGCCGCTGGCGGAGCAGGCCGACGTCACGCAGCAGCTCGAGCGACTCGTCCGCGGTGCCGGCATCGAGCGCGGCCTGCACGTCCTCGTACGACAGCTTTGCCCGGCTGCGCACACGCGCATGTCGCACCTCGGCGCTCACGCCCTCCCCCGAGGCGTCCACGTCGAGCGCCCACAGCAGCGCCGGTCGTTCCTGGTTGGGCAGCAGGCTTGCCGCACCCTCGGAGAGGACAAGCGGATGCAGCGGTGCCCTGCTGTCCGGAAGGTAGAGCGTCGTGCCGCGCTCGTGGGACTCCTTATCCACCGCTTCGCCGGGTGTGACGAATGCGGCCACATCGGCAATCGCGTAGTAGACCCGGTAACCGCCGGGCTTTCGCCGCTCGACGTAGACCGCCTGGTCGAGGTCGAGGGAGGTCGCAGGATCGATGGTGACCAGCGGGATATCCGTGCGATCCTCGGCGTCCCGGCGCTGCGCCGCGACGGCTCGGTCTGCCTCGGTCATCACCGCAGCGGGAAACCCGGCCGGCACCTCCATCTGCTTGCGGATCAGATCGAACCCGGCCCGTAACCGAGCGCCATCAGCCGGCCTGTAGGTCAGAACGCGATGGGGCACTGCCGCAGACTACGCGTCCGCCACCCATCGAGGCGGCACTCTTGGGGCGGACGGTGGCTTCCACCTCCAGGATCGGGCGGGTCAGGTCCCGGCTGGACGCAGGTGGCTGGTGTCGTTGAAGAGCCGCAGGGACGCATTGCCGTCGGCGAACCAGAGGACGACCGAGATGGACGCCGGGGCAAGCTCCATCCGGAAGACCGCGGCCGGCTCGACGTTAAGCGCCAGGCAGACAAGCTGCTTGATGGGCGTCACGTGACTCACCACGAGAACGGTCCGGGCGGGATGCTGGCGCAGCACCCGGTCGCGAGCGCGGCGTACCCGAGCTGTGACGTCTGCAATGCTCTCGCCCTTCGGCGGAGCTACCTCGGTAGAGGCGAGCCACGCGGTGAGCTCGTCCGGCCACTGGCCCTGCACCTCGGCGAACGTCAATCCCTCCCACTCGCCGAAGTCGCACTCGCGCAGGTCGTCGTCGATCTCCACCGGGAGCCCAAGGCTGGCGGCCACTCGGCTAGCGGTCTCCCTGGACCGGGTCAGCGGCGAGGACACGATCGCGTCGATGATCCCCTGCTGGGCAAGGGCCGCTGCCGCCTCGGCCGCTTGCTGGTGGCCGCGCTCTGATAGAGCGACGTCCTCGTGGATGCCGGAGAACCGCTTCTGCGCCGTCAGTGCTGTCTCGCCGTGGCGCAGCAAGACGAGTGTGGTCGGCGATCCGACGTCGGCCGGCGCCCACCCACGCAATACCTCCTGGCCAGAACGCCCGACGCCAGCCGGCGCTCGCGCGGGAGCCGCCGCGGAGGAGGTTCCTCGGCCGGGTCCGCCAGTTGCCGGGGTCGGCCGGTCAGGAACGGTTGTCCGTGCGGTGGGCGCTATGGCTGCCACCGCCGACAGCACCCTTCCATGATTGCCCGAGCCCCGGTCCCCGCGGGTGGCCTTGTCCAAGGCGAGGTTGGCGAGCCGGTCGGCCGCCGCGTTCTGGTCCCTGGGCACCCAGCGGTACGTGACCTGGTCGGGCGGGTAGACGGCGGCCGCCTCCATGGCGAGCGGTCGCATATCCGGATGCTTGATCTTCCAGTTGCCCGACATCTGCTCGACGACGAGCCGGGAGTCCATGTGGACCTCAACCTGAGCCTGAGGGTTATGCTCCTTCGCGAGCCGGAGACCGGCGATCAGCCCTCGGTATTCCGCCACGTTGTTCGTTGCGACGCCGAGGATGTCCGCGGTCTCCGCCAGGACCGCGCCGGTCGCCGCGTCACGCAGCACCGCACCGTAGGCCGCGGCGCCCGGATTCCCGCGCGAGGCACCATCGGCCTCGACGATGAGCGTAGGACCGCGCCCATCCGAGTCCTCGCCGGGAAGGCGCTGATCTCCGGGCATCAGAGCCCAGACTCGGCAGTACGGATGAGGATCCGGCCGCATTCCTCGCAGCGCAGCACGGCGTCCTCAGGTGCGTTCCTGAACCGCTGCACATCGGTTGCCCCGAGCTCGAGGCGGCAGCCCTCGCATCGGCGCTGCTTGATCGCCGCAGCACCCACGCCACCACTGTGTGCACGGAGCCGTTCGTAGAGCGCCAGCAGGTCGACAGGCAATCCAGCGGCCAGGGCCTTCCGCTTCTCCTCCAGCTCACCGGCCTCGGCGTCGATCACTGCGGTTTGCTCATCACGGCGGGACTCGGCGGCCGCCAGCTCGACCTGCCGCTGTTCGGTCTCGCTGCGCAGTTCCACGGTTCTCGCCTGGGCCGACTCGCGGCGTTCCATGATCTCCAGAACGACGTCCTCCAGGTCAGACTGGCGGCGGGCCAGCGAGCCGATCTCGTGCTGGAGGTTCTCGAGCTCGCGCGGCGAGCCGACCTGGCCTCGGTCGAGGCGTTCCTGGTCGCGCGCCGCGCGTGCCGTGACCTGATCAACATCCGCCTCGGCCTTTGCCTGCTCGCGGGCGATGTCGGTCTCTTTGGTCTCCGCGGCGACGAGGAGGTCCTTCAGCTCGGCGAGCCGGGCCGAGGTGGTCGCGATCTGTTCATGCTCAGGCAGTCGTCTGCGCTGGTGGTCGAGTTGGTCGAGGCGGGAGTCGTGCGCCTGCAGTTCGAGCAGGTGCAGCTGGTCGGCAGCCGAGGCGTTCAGGGTTGCTCCCTCATGAGATCGAGTGGCCGGTCGAGTATGCGAAATGGGCGGACCAGGGATCGGTGATGATCTGCGAAACCCGGATCTCAACCGTATCCCCCACGGCTGCGAGCCGCTCCCGCAGAAGCGTTGCTGCTTCCCCGAGCCAGGGCCACTCGCTCGACCAATGCGCGACATCGACGAGGACGAGGTCGCCGCTCTCGCGTGACTCGGACGCGGGGTGATGGCGGAGATCCGCGGTCAGGTAAAGGTCGACGCCGGCGGCTCGGGCGGCCGCGAAGTTGTCGTCACCCGCACCTCCGGAGACGGCCACTGTCCTGACGACGCGATCGAGGTCTCCCGCGACCCTGATCCCTTGGGTGGTGGCGGGCAGGCCGATCCGTACCCGCTCGAGGAACGCGGACAGGGGCTCAGGCACCTCCAGCTTGCAGACGCGGCCGAGACCGCGGCCGGCGCCTGGAGTACCCACCTCCCCGGTCGCGTCGGTCCGGACGAGCGGCGCGATGGGTGTGAGACCGAGCGCCCGGGCGAGGGCGTCCGACACGCCGGGACTCGCGACATCAGCGTTGGTATGTGCCACATAAAGCGCGACGCCACTGGTCAGCAGCGTGTGGACGACCCGGCCTTTTGGTGTGGTGGCGGGCACGCCATGCACGGCGCGCAGGAAAAGCGGGTGATGCGCGACCACCAGATCGGCCCCCCACTCGACCGCCTCGGCGGCGACGACGCCCACCGGATCCACGGCGAACAGAACCCTCTGTACGGCCGCCGCCGGGTCACCGCAGACCAGGCCGACCGCATCCCATGGCTGCGCCCACGCGGGCTCGTAAAGCTCGTCGAGGCACCGGATGGCGTCGGCAAGGCTCGGCACCGCCGCAGGCTATCGCGGCCACTCAGCCCTGGGGCCCGTCCCAGTCAGCGGTTGGCGGCCGGCTCTGGTTTCGGCGCCGGAGCGGGTGCCGGCTGCGCCTGCCTGGGGCGACGGAGGAACAGATAGCCGACGGTCAGTGCATAGCCGAGATAGGCGACGATCTGCTCGATCGACGGGCGCGGATCCCAGCCGAACATGGCACCCAGGAACTTCCCCACCTCCGTGCCGGTCGTGAGCCACGAGTACCGCGTCAGGTCGTACACGTTGTTCCAGGAAATCCCCAGATCGCCTGCCGCTTGAAGGAACAGGACGGTACGTGACAGCAGACCGGCGGCGAAGACGATGAGCAAGAGGCCGGTCACCTTGAAGAACTGAGCCATCGGCAGCCGCTTCCCCCCGAGCACGACGAGGTATCCCGCAATGCTGGCGATCGCCAACCCGATCAGACCGCCGACGAACACCTTCGCTCCCGAGTCTGTGGTCGCCGCGGCGATAAGGAAGAGCGAGGCCTCGAGGCCCTCCCGAGCGGCCGCGAAAAACGCAGCGAGTGTGACCGCCCACCAGATTGCGCGCCCCTTGGACATCGCGACGTCGATGCTGTGGTGCAGCTCTCCGCGGATCGCGCGGGCGTGCCGGCGCATCCAGAAGATCATCCAGGTGAGAACGACCACAGCGAAGAGCGAGATGGCCGCGAAGGCACGGAGTCGGGCGGCCCCCTCGAGCGAGTCGACACTCAGATGGATCACGATCCCGACCAGCACCGACAACGCCGCCGCCGCGCCGACGCCGTACCACATCGGCCGGAGCAGGTCGGGCCGGTCGATCTTCCGGATGTAGGCATAGATGATCGCGACGACAAGGGCCGCCTCAAAGCCCTCGCGCAGCATGATGAGCAGAGCGGTCAGCATGCTTCGCCGCCTCAGCTTGGCCCGGTGCTCGGACTCGAGCCAGACCCGGGTCCAGACCCGGAGCCCGAACCGCCGCCACCCCCCGCGCCGTCGTCGCTGCAGCCGCCCAGCGCGAGCGAGACGGCGGCGAGAAGCGCCGTGGCCGCGAGTGCGAGCCCCTTCGAGCGTGTGCGGGTCATCGTGGTGATCCCTTCGGAGAAACAAGTGCCCGGTGTCCGATGACCGGCGCCGAGGGCGTGGCGCCTCTGGCCGTGGCCGTGGCGGCATCGGAGCGGGCGGAGCGGTAGCCGGCGACGAGGAGCGCGGCGAAGGCCACGATCCAGGCGATGTGCAGCGGCCAGAAGTCGCCGCGATAGTCAGGCAGGGCGTGCCTGATCAGCGAGTACACCGGATCGTCGACCCGCTGGAACCCGGACACCCAGGTGATCTCGCCCTGGTAGCCGTCGACGAGCAGCATCGTGTACGAGAGGACGCCGGCCAGGCCCAGCCCGAACGCGACCCGGCGCACGACTGGGGGAGACCGCTGGAGCCACCAGAGCACGAGGAGCAACGCCAGTGGCAGCACGACGACGAGCTGGCGGCCCGGCCACCAAAAGCCGTGCATCGTCACCGCCACGAAGGTGGCCACCAGCCATCCGGCAAGCAGCAGCGGCAGCAGGGCAAGCGGGCGACGCGCGGCCACAGTCGCACCGATCAGCGCGGCCACGGCAGGGAGGATCAGCAGCCAGGCCGGCTGCCACGTCGCGATGCCGTACTCGCGGTCGACGAACAGGCCAACCAACCGCAGGGCGCGGCCGACGTAGTGGGGGTGGAAGCCCACCACCCCGAACTCCCCGGACTGCTGGAAATGGTCCCCACTCGCGTACACCGTCCAGCCACCCCAGACCAGCCGGTGAGCGACGAGGTAGCCGCCTGCGGCCAGGGCAAGGCCGGCGGCGAGCCCCGCTGCCTCCCGGTGGTGACCTGAGCGCCACCACCGCACGACCCCGAGGAGCGCCAGCGCCGCGGCGACGGCGCTGTACTTGATGGACAGCCAGGGCAGTGCGGCCACGACGAGAGCCAGGACAGCAACGTTGCGAATGCGGCCCCGATGCTTCCCGCCCGGCCCATCGGCGCCCTCTGCCGTCGCGAGCGGTCCGGTCAGGGCGGCGAATCCGACCATCGTGACGAGGGCGGCAGGCAGCTCGGGATAGATCTGCTGGCCATACACGGCCAGCGGCGCGGACGCGGCCGCGATCCCGACTCCGGTGGCCGCCAGCGGAAGGGACAGCCGCAGCCGCCGGACCGCAACCCATAGCGTCAGCGCCGCGAGCAGGCCGGCTAGGGCTGCGAGCGTGAGCTTCGCCGCCACCCAACCGCCAAGCGCCACCGGGACCGCGAGGAGTACGGGAAGCAGCGGGTCGTGCGGGCTGATCTGCCGGCCGTCGCCGAGGACCTGGGTCTGGACAGGCGGCTCGACGTCCGCGAAGTCCCGCCAGCGCTTCTGCGCGAGCTCGTCGCTGATGTCGAGGTTGCCGTCCTCGGCGAGCGACAACGCGCTCAGGGCGTACTGCGTCTCGTCGACGGCCACATGCGCCCCAAACGTCGCACGTACGCCGATTCCGAGGGCGGCAGCGATGAATGCGACCACGGCGACGGCGACCATCGCCGTGGACAGTGTCACGGTCCGCGCGGCAGGGTGCACCGTCACGGCACCGCCTCTATGGGCGGCATGGCGGTCGGTGCGACCGTCGCCGCGATCTGGCGGCGCACCAGGGCGAGCAGATCGGTCTCCGGTGCCCATCCGATGAGCCGGCGCAGCAGCCGGGTGTCGGCGCGGGTGTCCGCTACCTCAGCCGGCTGCGCCTGCCCGGCAACCGTCTCCACGTCGAGATCGAGGGCTTCACCGATCGCGGCCACCATCGCGGCGAGGCTGTGGCCGGTGCCGGTGCCGACGTTGACCGGCCCGCGGTGTCCGCGCGCGGCGAGCGCGATCAGGGCATCGGAGACCTGACGCACATCGGTGACATCCCGGCTGCGGCTGCGCGAGCCAAAGACGACCAGCGCCTGGCCCGCGCGGGCGGCGGCGATCCAGCGAGCGAGCGCCATGTCGGGCCGCTGGCCCTCGCCGGCGACCGTGAACGGCCTGACAACCGTCGCCATACCGCCGGCCTCGATGCGGCTGTCGCAGATGCGCTCCACGAGCAGCTTGCTCTCCGCATACCCGCCCTGGGGACGGAGCCGATCGCCCTCCCGGCT
>DATBRJ010000049.1:0-6614 GCA_036560395.1 Actinomycetes bacterium
CGACCCAGGTGCATGTGGGCGGCTGACCACATCAGGCGCTGAGGTCAGCCGCTCCGTCGCCCGGCTCGATCCGGTTCCAGCCTGTCCAGCCACGCTCGGCGAGCAGTTCCCCGAGGCGCCGGAGGGACGGTGCGGCTTCGATGGCGATCGCGTCGAGCAACCGGACGAACATCGGGTCGAAGTCATCGGCGTCGAACTCAGTGGAGTCGGAAGTGTGACGGTCGACGATGCGGTGAACGTATGCGCTGAGGTCGTCGGCGAGGGTCACCAGGCGCGGATCGTCGGGACTCAAGTAGGCGGCCTCGCCGAATGCCTTGTAAAGGGCGAGGTAGTCCGGGTCGTCGAGTGATCGGGACTTCTCCGCGATCCACTCGGGCACCCGGTCGGGTGAATGCGCGGAGACGAGGATCCAGCCGTCGCGCTCCATCTCGATGACGCGCTCGGAAAGCCCGACCTCACGCATGCGCGCCAGATAGTCCACCACGACCTGAGGGAGCGCCATGCTGTCGCCGGCGGCCAGCTTCGCGATCCGCTCGCGGTGTCGTTGCCGTTCCCGGATCTCAGCGCGCAGGCGTCGGTCGATCTCGGCAACGGCAACGGCGAAGTCCTCGGGGTCCGCCCCGAGGAGTTCACGGACCCTGGACAGCGGGACACCCGCGTCAGCGAGGGTGCGGATCCGGATCAGTTCGACCACCGCGCGGGCGTCGTAGCGCCGGTAGCCGGAGGTATTAATCTGGGAGTCGGTGGCGTCGGGGATGGCGGCGAGCATGCCGAGCACGCCGCCATCGTCGAGCGCCGCATGCGAGCGGTGGCGGCGGCCGATTTCGGCGATCAGCAGTTCGTCCACCGTCGCCTTGATCCGGTAGAACCCTGCGATCGTGTTACGAGGCAGCCGCTGAGCCCCCGGTGACTGCTGCAACCACACCGCCAGCCGCGGCGGGACGAGCGCGAGCGCGGGGGACGCGGCGACGTCGAGCAGTTCCGGCAACAGCGCGCGCAGCCGTCGCCGAGCACCGAACGCGTCCAGATTCCCGTTCGTGGCAGCGCCCGTTCCCCCGGGCGGCGCCGAACACGACACTGGAGATGACCTCGAGCGTGATGCGTTGCATCCGGGGGCGGAGCGCGAAGGGCTCGCCCACCGGCCAGGTCTTGACCTCGGCAGCAACGATGTCAGCCATCGTGTCGGTCAAGGAGCCGAGCCGCTGCCCGTGGAACGCCGCCGCCAGCCGCCGGCGTTCGCGCCTCCACGGCTCTCCTTCGAGACAAAGCACCGATTCCGGGCCCACCAGCGGCTCCAGGAAATCCTTGCGCGCGGTGCCGGCCTGGCCGATGTCGCGGTCGGTGCATAGCACTCGCTCCGCGAGTGCGGGCGTCGCGACGTACACGAGGTGCGGCACACCAACGAAGCGGGCGCGAAACACAGGCCCGAACCGCCTGCGGTTAGGCGGAAGCCCCATGTCCTCAGTAGGCGCCGGAGAGGAGCGGCGCCCACGGCGGGTGGAGGCGGAGGCAGACCTCATGGACTCCGCAGTTGCCGGTGCCGAACGGCAACAAGTCTCTTGACACGCTGCACGAGGATCTCCTGAGTGCTGACCCGAAATGGTCGCGAAGCTTGCTACGTCTTCAGTTGACGTACGGATCTGACGCGCTCAGCGCGCTTGAAGGCCTTGAAGCTTGCGGGTGCAACGACGAAGGCACGCTTCATCGTGCTCTCCATCGCCCCACATAGGCCGACAAGGTGACCGTGCCGTTATGCGCCAACTCTCCCCAAATCCGCCCATCCTGCCTCGTCTCGTCGAGGAGCGATCTTCGTCGAGATGTGGCTACACAGCATGGCTACAGGTCGCAGCAAACGTCAGAGGCCCTCTCCAGACGGAGAGGGCCTCTGACCTGCGGTTTCCCTTGTAGCGGGGGCAGGATTTGAACCTGCGACCTCTGGGTTATGAGGAGACCGAGTCGGGTGCCACCCTCACCGCAATGTCGTTCCGGTCCTGTTCACGGCCTCGGCGGCGCCGCACGCATCGAATCCGGATACAGCGTGCTGGTAGGCCTGGTCGCGGAGGCGCTGGCGGCTTTCCTGCTCGTGATGGCGTACTACGCGCTGGTGGTGGAGGAACACACCAGCCGTGGCGTCGCCGGCCTGGGCGTGGGGCTGGCCTACGGGGCCGCGATCCTGGGCCTCGCGCCGATCACCGGGGCGTCGGCGAACTTCGCCCGCACGCTGGGCACGGACGTGTCGCTCGCGGTGGGCGGCGGCGACGCCGCCTGGGGCGACCTTTGGATCTACGCTGTCGGCCCGCTGGTCGGCGGCCTCGTCGCCATCTACGTCTACGACGTGCTCGTCGCCGGCAAGCCGCTGATGGCGCCCACCACCCGACCGGTCACCCCCACCGCCGGTCCCGCCGCCGCACACCCGGCCTGACCCCACGCGGCCGCCGGCGTGCACCTTCGCCGCGTCGGGCGTTGGTCGCGCCGGCGGCCCCGGGCCACATAGCGAACTCGATCATGATGTCGGAAGGGCCTGGCGCCGGGGATGAACGGTCCACGCCGGTAACGCACCGGGGCGCCGAGCGACCTGATCTGGCGGCCCGATCGCCACAGATCCGACACCGTCGAGCAACGGCACGTACTCCCATCCGTCGTCCAACGCGTCCGCGAACACGGCGAAGAGCTGGCGCGCTGACCGACGGCTCCTCAAGCGCGGGGCCGGGGCGGCCGTCCACCGCTCCGTCTCCGCGCATCTCCCGCTGAGGCGCCGCGCGCAGCTGGCGAAGCAGGGCCGCGCGGCGGGCGATGCGTCCGCGACATGGGAATCGGCGTGACGACATGTTCGTCGACCCCGGCCCGGCGTTCGGCGTATGACACGGGTAGCTGATGGCCTCTGGGTGCCGCATTGCAGGCGGACGTCCGGAAGTCCTCAGCCTCCGCGTCGCGCGGGCACGGGCCGACCCGTCGATTTGCGGCGACGACCAGGCCCGGGTCAGGGGTGACGCCTCGACGGTTCCGGCGTACCGGTCGAGCGGGGGCAGGCGCTCGTGCCGTCAGCGGGGTATATGTGAATGTGGCGCGGAGAAGCAGGCGATGGTGTACCCGGTCGGCCCGCCGTCGGTGGTGGCGGGCGTGGATGGCTCGTTGTCGAGCCGGTCTGCCGCGTGCGTCGCGGCGGGGTACTCCGTCCGACACCGGCTGCCGCTGCGGCTGGTCTGCGGTTACCTGCCGGCGTCGTACTCGTGGCCGGCGCTCGGTCTGGCCGGCTACGTCGCTGTCGGCAGCCGTCAGGCGGGCGACGAGGCCAGCGCCGCACTGGCCACGGTCGCCGAGGAGCTGCGCGCGGCGTATCCCGGCCTGTCCTCGGTCACGATAGAGCCGTGTGTCGGCCGGGCGGCGGCGGTGCTGATCGCGGCGTCGCGGCTGGCCGCGGTGACGGTCGTCGGCTCGCGCGGCTCGCGGACGGTGGGCGGGATGATGCTGTGTTCGGTGGCTGGCCGGGTAGCCGCTCGCGCGCACAGCACCGTGATCGTGGCGCGCGCCGAGTCGGGCGATGTCGATCATCGCGTCGGCGGTGGTGGCCCGGTGTTGGTGGGTGTCGACTGGTCGGATCATGCGGCGGGCGCGGTGCGGTTCGCGGTCGACGAGGCGGCCGCACGGGCCGCGTCGCTTGTCGTTGCGCACGCCCACCGCGTGCCGGCGACCGGGTGGCGCCGGTGCCGCCATGACATGCTCGACGCGCTGGAGCTGTTGTCGCAGCTGAGCGACCCGTGCCGCGTCACGCATCCCGGCCTGGTCGTGCACACACAGCTGATCCCGGCGACCGACCCTGCCCGGGCGATGGTCGACGTCGCCGGCTGGGCGGCGTTGACAGTGGTCGGCGGCCGCGGCGACGGCGGCTACCGGGGCCTGCGGCTCGGCTCGGTGGCGCGTGCCCTGGTTCGTGACGCCGCAACGCCGGTCGCCATCGTCCGCCTTGCCCGATGACGTTCCGGTTCGGAAGGCCGCGGAGGTCGGTGGTCGGCCCACCGCGGCGCCGGTCGCGGCCAACTAGGCGAAGACGGCGCGGGCCGCTGTCTCCGGGTCCGGTCCATCCGTCCTGCCGCTCCTCAAGTCGCTAGCCAGCTCGTCGAGCAGCCGGGCCACCCCGTCCTCCTCGGCCTCGTCCACGGTGGTGCGTCAATGCCCGGCGCGCCGTTGTTGCGAACGCACCGCCACCCACGCCTGCCGCAGACCGTCTCCGTGGACGGCATGGTGCAGTCGGCCGTTGCTACGCAAGACGTCGTATACGAAACTCAACGCGCACGTCAGTGGAGAGGTGAGTGTGACCGGTACAAATGATCATAGCGGGTTGTCCCTCCGATGCCAGCGATGACATACCGCTGATTCGTCTCCGCAACGAGCAATTGGTCGGGTGGCCCCGGGGAATCTCACCCCGGGGCTCCCACAGAACGGAGCGTGACAGTCTCCCGTCACTCCGCTCTTCTCATCGAGTCCACTCGAACTCGCGCGCCCAGGTCCAGTGCTTGAACAGGCCGGGTTCTCGATCGAGGACCCCGGTCCACCACGCCTTGAACCGTTTGAAGGAGCGCAGCCTCCGGTATTTCTTGCGCGCCCACCGCATCAGGTAGGTGTTGATGCGTTGCAGGAGTTGATGTAACGCCGACCGGTAGAACCGGCCGAAGTAGTTCATCCAGCCCGCCACGATCGGGTTGATCCATTCGGCGAGCTCGTCCAAGCTGAGCCCGGTGCGCAGGTGCAGTCGCCAGGAGCGGACCTGTTGGCCCATCGCCTTGAGCGCCTCGCGGCTGACCGCGGGTAGGAAGCCCGCGTAGAACCTGCCGTCAGCGTTGCGGGCCTTGCGAGAGCTGAATGTGTAGCCGAGGAACCGAAACGAGGTGTGCTCGTACGAGCTTCGACGTTTGCTGTCCTTGCAGTACACGATCCTGGTCTTGTCGGGATGCAGCCGCAGCCCCACTGATTCCATCCTCTCGGCCAGCGCCGCCCACACGGCCTGAGCCTGCCGCTCGGTTGCACAGTGCACCACCGCGTCGTCCGCGTACCGCTCGAACTGGACGGTCGGGAACTCCCGGACCAGGAACAGGTCGAACGCATAGTGCATGAACAGGTTGGCGAGCACGGGCGAGACCGATGACCCTTGTGGAGTCCCCCGATCCCGCGCTTGCAGGGTTCGGTCAGGTTGCGCCAACGGTGCGACAAGCCACCGTTTGACGTACAGCACCACCCAACGCTTGTCGGTGTTCGCCTCGATCGCCTTGACCATGAGAGCGTGATCGACGGAGTCGAAGAACTTCTGGACATCAAGATCTAAAACCCAGTCCTTCTTCCAACACCGTGTTCGGCACCGCTCCACCGCTTGCAACGCCGACCGACCCGGCCGGTACCCGTAGGAGTCTTCGTGAAAGATGGACTCCGTGCGGGCCTCTAGCGCGAGCGCGACCACCGTCTGGGCGATGCGATCGGCCACGGTAGGCACGCCGAGTGTTCTCGTGCCTCCCCCGGCCTTTGCGATCTCCACCGCCTTGACCGGCGGTGGGAAGTAGGTGCCCGAGGACATGCGATTCCAGATCTTGTAGAGGTTGTTCTTCAGATCCTTCTCGAAGTCCTCGATCGAGCACCCGTCCACACCGGCGGCACCCTTGTTCGCCTTGACTCGCTTGTACGCCTCCCACACCAGTGACTTGGCAATGTCGAAGGGCTTGTCTTGCGGACCTGACATGCTCACCCGCTTCCTCCCGGAGAACGTCCGGTTGTTCGTGCGAACAGTTCATCGATGAGCCGGCCCCTTCACTCCGCACCCGTTTCCGGGAGCATCAGCGCTACTACGAGCCGGTCCGCCAGCGCGTGCCGCGACGGTACTCGGCGCCTCGCGGTTTCTGCCGCCGGGCGCGCTCCCTCTCGCCACCCCGGTCAAGTGCACCTGGGCGACAGTGTCGGCACTCGCCTTCCCACGTTCCATGTAGAAGCTGCAGACCGGGCTCGCGCCGCCTCCATGCCGGACACCGCCTGGCCAATAGGCGGGCACCCGCCAGGCTGATCCCGGGACTTCTTGAATGCCCCGGTTTCGATGTCAGCTACAAATTTCGACACGTCGTCAGCGGTTCGCTCACGCTCGCCTTCCCGGTCCCCACCTGACGCATCACGTGCGCCTTTTCCTCAACGCTCACCACGACGGTCTTCAGCCAACGCAGCTTGAGGTGGTTTGACGCCTCCCCCCGCAGGGCGACGCCGAAGGGCCACAACCTTCATCTCCTACACAGCACCGCATCCAGTGGGGTCTACCTACATCGACCTCACCTTCCTCGTTCGTGGCGCACTCAAGACCTGTGGATGGGTTGGTGTTACGCCGCTATGGGTTCGGCGGGTCGTTCGACGAGTTGACCGTTGTGGAAGGTCGCGCCGGCGCGGACCAGCGCGACGAGATGTGGTGCGTTGACTGCCCGCCAGCGGTCCTGGGCGGACTGGATGAGCTTGAACGCCATGGCCAGCCCGGCGGCGCGGCTGCCCGGCCCCTTCGTGACACGGGTGCGATGGCGCACGGTGGCGAAGGTCGACTCGATTGGGTTCGAGGTGCGTAGGTGGATCCAGTGTTCGGCGGGAAAATC
>DATBRJ010000050.1:0-5781 GCA_036560395.1 Actinomycetes bacterium
CGTCATCTCACTCGGTACTGCTGGGCTCCTCGGCAGCACTGTGATCGTCGACGATGATGCCGCCGTACAGGTCTCGCTTATCGTGCACGAACACCTCCGCGCCGGCGCCGACCTCGCCCATGCTCTCTACCGCGCACGGCAGGCGACCGCCGGCGACCCGGTCGCTCACGCGACGAGCCTTGCCTTCCTGGCGCTCGGCGCGGCCTAACCACCCGTGTTCGCTGGGGCTGATCCACGTCGTTCCGCCTCGCCACCTCGAACCGGCCTCCCGCCAGGCGTGACTGTCGGGTGACCAAGCCGCCGCGCAGACTCAGAGGTTGGCACGGGCAGCGCTAGCTCGCTCTGTTGGCGGCTGGCGGCAGTATTAGGTAGCAGTACCGGTAGCGTCACGATCGGCTGGGTGGGCTGATCGACCCGAGCCGCTCGGCGTGCACCTCGACGATGCGCGCGAAGAGAAAGTCTGGTGGGCCGGTGAGCCGAACATTCACCCTGAGGGAAGCCCGCGCCCTGCTGCCCGACGTACAGGACAAGGCGCGAGAGTTCATCAGCCTGCGTGCCGACATCACCGAGGTGGCGGCAGCCATAAACGCCGGCATCCGTTCGTCGCTCGGCGGTATGCCTGAGGTCAAGGGGTGGGAGGCGCGGGTCCACGAGTTGATCGAGTGGTTCGTGGATAAGGGGTTGGAGCCGAAGGGCCTTGCACCGCTCCTCCTCGACTTCCCGTCGGAGATAAGCGGCGAGCCGGCCCTGCTCTGCTGGCTGGAGGGCGAGTCAAACCTCGGCTGGTGGCATCGCCCCGACCACGGGTTCGGCGGCCGGCGACCGATCGCCTCATGAGCTCGAAGTCACCTCTGGGACAGATGGAAGGCATGCCGGAGATGCCGCCACATTGGTCGGTCTATTTGAGGTGGACGACACCGGCGCCGCGGTCGCGAGAGTGAGGGACAAACGGCGGGGAGGTTGTCGTGTCAGCGCAAGATTGTCCGTACGGTCGGATGGCCGTGGTCCAGGGCTGCTGCGGAGCGACCTTCAACCTGCTCCATGGCCAGACCGGGTGACCAGGCGGCGCTCAATAGCGTCGCCGGTGGCCGCTCAACGATGTAGCTCACGGGCGAAACTCGAGGAGCGGCACGGCCAGCTCGGCCTGGGTGAGGGATCCGTGCATCCCCTGCAACATGCTCTCCAGCGGTTCCCGAACCGTTGCGACGACGGCCCAGTCCTCGCGGCAGGCCACGACGACATCACCGATCCGTGGAAACGCCCACTCAGCGACTGGACCGAACCAGCCGGCCTCGACCGCCTGCTCGCGGGGAAGCACCCAGGCGCGGTCACCGAGTAGCTCGCGCCAGGCGGTGAGGACGTCCGCTGCAGCGCCGTCGACGGCGTACACGTACCGTGCTCGACCCTCACCGCCAAGCGCAGCGACGCCGTCGAGTAGCTCCGGCGTCCTGTCCGCGTCGATTCGTCGGTCGGCGGGGATCGGGAGCATGCCGTGGTCGGCCGTGATGTAGAGGACCGTGCCCGCTGGTATCGCCCTGGCGATCGCGGCTGCAACGTGGTCCGCGATGGCGAGCTGCCCAAGCTGCTCGTCGCTGCCGTATCCATTGACGTGGCCGGCACGGTCGACGGCGCCGAAATATGCGTAGACAAGAGCGGGTTCGGGGACTGCCAGCGCCTCAATTGTGCGAGCGGCGAGTTCCTCGGGGGTTTCCGCAGCGAGGAACTGTGTACCGCGCAGTGCGGCCCGGGTCAGCCCGCCGTCCCGGAATGCCGCCGGCGCCACGTGCGTGGTCGACACCGCGGCGAGTGCAGCGCGCTCGAAGACCGTTTGTCGCGGCTGCCACCTCTCCGGGGCAACGGGTACGTCCCACTTCAACAAGTTGAGCAGTCGTCCGTCACCTGGCACCAACAGCTGGTAGCCCAGGAGGCCGTGCCCACCGGGAGGGAGCCCGGTCCCGAGCGAGCCGAGACTGGTCGCGGTCGTCGTCGGGAATCCAGCGGTGAGCTCCCTGGCCCGCAGGAGTGCGCCCATGAAGGGCGCGTCAGCTGCGTGGCTGCGGAGGAAGCTCAGGCCCATTCCGTCGACCAAGAGCACACATGTGCGACGGGCCGGATCGAGCCCGAGTCGATTCGACTCTCCGGGAACGGCCATGGCGGCCAGGACGGATGGCAGTACCTCGGCGAGCGAGGCCCGGCCGTACTTCGGGAGCGGCCACGGTGGCTGCCACCGGGCTGCCTGAGCCGGATCTGAGCTCCGCACGCCTCGACCCTAGCGACGCATGACCAGGACCAGCCGCGCAGGCGTCGCGGACTCCCCGCGGCCCGTCGCCGACTCGCTGCGGCCCGTTGGCGGCTAGCTACGTCCCGTCGCGGCGGACAGAGCGGACGCGAAGTCGAGCAGCTGTGAGACGATCTCCGGGCCGTCGGCGGCGGCGCTCACCCGCAGAGACATGTCGTCGGCGCTTAGCGTGCCGGTGTAACCGTGGTCGGCGTCGCAATTGGGGTCCGAGCATGCCGCCGGCTCCAGATCGATCCTGCTGACCCCACCCCAGCCGATCGTCAGCACCACCTCACGGGGCGGGGCTCCTCGTACATGCCGGGCCGGGTCGTCGACAGTCCTGGTCAGAACCACTGAGCTAATCCGGTCGAGACGGATCGCCTCGGTCGAGGTCGTCGCGAACGACGTGGCTTCCGCTTCCTCCGGCGGGTGCTCGTCGGTGTGGGCGATGATCAACCTGGTCGGGGTCAAAGCGAGGACAGTGACGTGCCGGCGAACCTCGTCCTGATCAAAGGTCGTTTCGAGGTGGACGACGTACGAGTCGATGCGTTCCCCGCCTGCAGCAGTTTCGATCGACTCGGCGACGAACGCCGGGTAGTAGCCCGCGCGGTCGATAGCAATCCGTAGCTTCGCCGGCGACGTGGTGGTGTCGGCCATGCACCCCATCCTTGCACTCGGAGCCGAGCGACGTCAGGGCCGCTGCGTCAGGCCCATGCCTCCGCGGTCGCCTGCTCCTCCCCTGCCTCCGCCACGTCCATCCCACGTGTGGCGGCCGGCCGCCGGCCGTCCTGCTCGGGTGTGAGGTGCGCACGCAGGCGCGCAGCCATCACCGCGGCGGTGAGGCTGCCGCCGACGATCACAGCCACCCACAGCGCTGCCAGATCATTGCCGATCAGGAAACCGGCAAGCACCGGGCCAACGATCAACGAGATGCTCCACATCATCGACACGGTCGCGTTGTAGCGGCCGCGAAGCTCGGCCGGAGCCAGATCGTTCACGATCGCCGGGGTGATCGGCGCCCACATGGTCTCGCCGATCGCGAAGATCGCCGGTGCGATGATCAGGAGCGCGGTGGCAAGGCCGGTGCCGGGCACGAGCCCCGCCGCCCCGACGAAGAGCCAGGATGCGGCCCAGATGACCAGCACGATCGTGAGCGCACCGGTCCGGGAACGACCCTCGAGCCGCTTGAGCACCAGCATCTGGCTCGCCACGATCATTCCTGTGTTGGCGGCGAAGGCGATGCCGAGCAACCTCGGCTGCAGGTCGGCCTGCTGTGTGGCAAAAGCCGTGTAACCGGCCTCGAGCTGCGCATAGCCGGAGGTGATGGCGAGCAGTGCCATGAAGACAACCCGGCGCAGCACCCGATCTTGCAGCACCAGCCGCCAGCCCGCTTCGCCCCCGCCACCCTCCGGCTTGGTCAACTGCTCCGGCGCGGCGTCGAGATCGGATGCTGTCCCGCTCGCGGCCTCCTGTCGCCACACCGGGCCGCCGACGCCTCGCATGGTCAGCAAGATGCCGGCGTAACCGAAGAAGGTCAGCGCATCGAGGGCGTACAAGATCTGGAAGCTGCCCACCCGATCCACATCGACGATCGCGGAAGAGATCAATCCCCCCACGCCGATGCCGAGGTTGAGCAACGCGAACTGGATGCCGAACGCACGCTGGCGTCGCTCGGCAGGCACCATCGACGCGAGCATCGCGGAGGTCGGCGACCACAGGCCGGCACCGCCGACTGCCATGACTGTGGTCGCAGCGAAGACGTGCCAGGGTGCCTCGACAAAAGCCAGCAGCAATGTGCCGATGCCCATGATGGTCACGCCGATCATGAGCACCCGCCGCGGGCCGATCTTGTCAACGAGCGATCCCGCCGGAGCGGCCAATGCGAGCTGGAAGGCGGCCATCCACGCGAGTGCAACCCCGACCGTGAGGGTGGCGATGCCACGCGCGTTATGCAGGTAGACCATTAGGAAGGGCAGGACCAGCCCGTTGCCGAGCGCGGAGAGGGCGACTCCAAGCAGGAACCGGCGGGCGGACGGTGGCAGCTTGAAGTCAACTCCGGGCACGGTCGCGGCGGTCATGATTCGACGATCTCAGACGACCCCGACAGGTCACGAACGACTTTCTGACCAGAGCCGGTCCGCCGATTTCCCTAGGACCCGTCGCACCGCCGCTCGTCGACCGGCGCCTTCGAGCACAAGATGATCAGTCGGCGGTGGAGAGGATCGCTCGCACTTCGTCGTCTGTTGTCTGGGAGAAGTCCCCATAGAACTGCCCGACGCCGCCGAACAACCGCGGCATGAGCGGGCAGAGCACTTCGACCCCCTCCGCGCTGAAGCGCGCCACGGTATCCGGGGGGGCCACCGGCACCGCGACAACAAGCCGAGCCGGCGATTGTGCGCGCACCGCCTCTACCGCGGCTCGCATTGTCGCCCCCGTCGCCAGGCCGTCGTCCACCAGCACGACAGTGCGACCGCTGAGTTTGGGGGGCTCTCGGCCACCACGGTACGACCGCTCCCGCCTGGCGAGCTCCGCCTCTTCCCGCTCGGTGACGGCGTCGACGATCTCCGGAGGAATCCGCAGGTCTGCGACGACGTCCTCGTTGAGGACTCGAACGCCGCCGGTGGCGATCGCACCCATCGCCAGCTCTTCGTGGCCGGGGACACCGAGCTTGCGCACGACGAACGCATCGGCCTGAACGCCGAGCCGGGCAGCGACCTCGGCCGCCACCACCACGCCACCGCGGGGCAGGCCGAGCACCACCATGTCGGCGGCATCGTTACCGTCGATCCCTACGTCCGCAAGGTGCGTGGCGAGAACCCGGCCGGCGTGGGCGCGGTCGGCATAGCCGTCCACGAGTCAACCGTACGGCGACTCCGGCTGCCAGGACGAGCGTTCCGCCCCGGGCCTCCACCTCCGGGTAGCGTCAGCAACGTGACGGACCTGACAAGGGTCGATCCTGAGGTCGCTGCTGCGCTCAACGGCGGCCAGCCGGTTGTCGCGCTGGAAAGCACGATTATCAGCCACGGCCTGCCCCGGCCAGACAACCTGCGGATTGCAAGGGAGATTGAAGCCGTCGTGCGCAAACATGGCGCGACTCCCGCCACCATCGCTCTGCTCGATGGTGAGGTCCGGATCGGGCTCGATGAGGCGGGGCTTCTCGGCATCTCCGATGAACCCACCAATCTGCAGATGGATGGCACGGCTCGGGCCGACGTCGCCAAGGTCAGCGTCCGGGATCTTGGACCGGCCCTGGCGATGCATCGCGCGGGCGCGACCACGGTGGCGGCCACCGCGTACCTCGCACACCGGGCAGGCGTCCACGTCTTCGCCACCGGCGGTCTCGGCGGTGTCCATCGGGAAGCCGCGCTGTCCTGGGACGAGTCGGCCGACCTCTATACGCTGGCAGAAACCCCGATCACCGTGGTCTGCGCCGGCGTCAAATCGATCCTCGACGTCCCCGCGACCCTCGAGCGCATGGAGTCGCTGTCGATCGGTGTCGTGGG
>DATBRJ010000051.1:0-16504 GCA_036560395.1 Actinomycetes bacterium
AGAGGGCTCCTGGCAGGCGGGAGTCAAAGGCGCGGTCGCCGGGCTGATCATGCCGGCCGATCCGAAGCCGACCGACGCCTACCGCCAGGAGTTCTTCGCCGGTCATGCCGAGGACCAGGCCTGGATCGTGCAAAACAACGCAGTGGTGAGGGTTCCCCTGGGCACCTTCCACCGCGTAGTCCGCAGCTTCGAGTGGACTCGCCTCGAATCCCCTGTCGTGTCGGTGAAGTTCTACGCAGCCGGCCTGGGGATCATCCGGGAGCAGGACGTGGCAGGCGGGAACGAGTTCTTCGAGCTGGTGTCCGTCTCACACCACTGAGGTACCCAGGTCGAGCCGCCCCGTTCTCAGGGGCCGGAGAAAGCACTGCCTCGCGTGTGCAACACCTGAGGCAGTGCTCGCTCTCGCCCCGGCGGCGGCGCCGACGTGGCTGCAATGAGCGGCGCGCAGTGCGGCCACGGCTTCGCGTTTGCCATGCGGCGGCGGGCTCCCAGGTGCGGGTGGCATGGCGCTTCCGTGCACGGCACCGGGGTGATGAACCAGCCTGGCGGGGACGCCGGCGAGATTGAGCCCGGTGAGCTGCTGGACGGCAGGATCGAGCCTCATCGGGCCGGCGTCGTTCGCGGCATGGGAGTCTGCCGAACCTGGTCGGACCGTGCAGGAGTGTCGAGCCCGTCGCGGTCTTCCGTTATCTGAGCGGATGTCCGGGCAAGTGGTTCACTTGCCGGGCGCTCACCCCGGCGTTCAGCGAGTTCGTCCGATCCCTCGCTGGCTAGTTCGCCGTACCTATGGCACGCCACCAGTCCGGCTCGCCGGTGGTGCACCGGGAGCGGGTCGGCGCATCGGTCCAGTGCGTAGGAGCAGCGGTCGCGGAACGGGCAACCTGCGTCGGTACGAGGGCTGGCGTCGGTGTGCTTTGCCGCGAGCTCGTCTGCGCGTCGACGGCGCTGTTCGACCGGATCAGGTACCGGCGCGGAGGCGAGCAGCGCACGTGTGTAGGGATGGACTGGCTGGTCACAGACGTCGGTCGCGGTGCCGGTCTCCATCAACCGGCCGTGATAGAGGACGGCGACCCGATCGGAGACGTGCCGTACCACGGCGAGGTCATGGCTGATGAACAGGTAGCTGAGCCCCAGGTCGTGCTGGAGTTGACGCAGCAGGTTCAGGATCTGTGCCTGGATGGACAGGTCGAGCGCGCTGACCGCTTCGTCGCAGACCAGCAAGCGGGGAGACAGCATCAGCGCTCGTGCGATCGCGATGCGTTGCAGCTGACCACCGGAGAACTCTGCCGGGTAACGCGCCGCAGCGTCGCGGTCCAGCCCCACTCGATCGAGGGCAGCGGCCACCTCGGCCCGGCGCTGAGCGCGGTTCATCGTTCGATGGGCCAGCAGTGGCTCTTCGAGAGTCTGGCCGATGGTACGCGCCGGATTGAGCGAGCCGTGCGGGTCCTGGAAGACGACCTGAATGTTCTCGGTTAGCTGCCGCCGGCGCCGGATCGAGGCTGCGGTGATGTCTTCACCGGCGAAGTAGATGGACCCTGTGGTCGGTGTCACGAGACCGAGCACGGCATTGCCGAGGGTCGTCTTCCCTGACCCGCTCTCGCCAACCACGCTGAGGGTCTCGCCTGGTGCGACGGTGAGGTCGACATTGTTGAGCGCGGTCAACGGCGGCCGCCCGTGACCGCGCCGGTAGGTGACCGTAAGGCCGCTGATCTCCAGCAGCGGCTCGACCGCACTCATCGCTTCACCAGCTCCTCGGTTCGGATACACCGGGAGAGATGGCCCGACGCTACGCGGGTGAGCGCGATCGGTCCGTTGCCGCAGGCAGGTTGGACGATCGGACAGCGTGACTGGAAGTGGCAACCCGTCGGCCACTCGCCCGGCTTGGGTACCGCACCGGGAATCGACGGTAGCGGCTGACCGGTCCGTGCCCGGTGTGGGTTGGCGGCGAGCAGTGCGGCGGTGTACGGGTGGCGTGGTTGCGCGCAGAGCTGGTCGACGCCTGCCGTCTCGACCACCTCGCCCGCGTACATGACGACCGCCCGCTCGCACTCGTCCGCAAGCACACCCCAGTCGTGCGTAATGAGCAGCACGGCCATGCCGAGCCGGTGTTGCAGGTCACGCAGCAGTGCGAGGATCTCCGCCTGTACGGTCACGTCCAGGGCCGTTGTCGGCTCGTCCGCGATGAGAAGCTTCGGTTTCGCAGCAAGGGCCATGGCGATGCAGACGCGCTGGGCCATGCCGCCGGACAGTTCGGCCGGCCTGCGGCGAAGGACGGCGTCGGGGTCGGGCAACCGAACGAGACGCAGGAGACGCTGCGCCTCATGGCGTGACTGCGGGTGGTGGCGCCGGATGACCTCCCGCAGCTGGCTGCCGATGGTGAACGTCGGGTCGAGGCTGCTCGCGGGATCCTGCGAGATGAAGGCGATGCCAGGGCCGCGGACTCGGTTGAGCTCCTTGTCGCTGAGCGCGGTGAGATCGGTGCCGTCGAAGACGACCTGGCCTGCCGTGACTGTGCCACCCGCCGGCAACAGCCCGAGGATGGCCCGGGCGGTGACGCTCTTGCCACAGCCGGACTCGCCGACGATCCCGATCGCCTTGCCTGGTGGCACGTCGAACGACACGTCCTGCACGACGGTCGTGCCGCCGATGGTGACCTTGAGTCCCTGCACCGAGAGGACCGGCACCACCCCGTTGCCGGGCTGCTGCCGGGCCTCATCGGCGACCTGGTGGCGCGGGCGCTTCGGAAACAGCGGCGGCGCCGTGGCCCCGCGGCTCATGGCCGAGTCCCGAACTGCGTCGCCGACCAGCCCGAAGGCCATCACGGTCGCTATGAGCGCGGCCCCGGTCGGGACGAGCAGCCACGGGTCCTGGCTCATGGCGTTGGAGGCCTCGCCGACCATGTTGCCCCAGCTGGGGCCCTGGCTCTCCGGCCGAGTGAGGCCGAGGAACGAGAGGCCGCTCTCGGCCAGCAGCGCCATCGCGCAGAACAACGACGTCTGAACG
The DNA here is from genome assembly GCA_036560395.1 of Actinomycetes bacterium. Classification (GTDB taxonomy): domain Bacteria; phylum Actinomycetota; class Actinomycetes; order JAKEEW01; family JAKEEW01; genus DASYTV01. Next base: position 3,004 of record DATBRJ010000051.1, read on the forward strand.
ATGATCGGTCCGGAGATGCGCGGGAGCACATGGCGGCGCAGGATCGCAGGCGTCCTCAGCCCGGACAGCCGCGCCGCCTTCACGTAGAGCTCGCCCCTGATCGCCATCGTCGAGCCGCGGACAATCCGCAGGAGCCCTGGGCAGCCGAGGATTCCCAGCGCGACCATCGTGGCAGCGTCGTTTCCGGGGAAGACGGCGACGACCATCAGCAGGACGACGATGCCCGGCACGGCGAGCACGAGATCCGCGAGGCGTACGACCCCCCGATCGAGCCAGCCGCCGCGATACCCGGCGGCAATGCCGAGCGGAACACCCACGGCCAGGAAGACGACCGTCGCAACGGCCACGTCGAACAGCGTGACCCGAGCCCCGAACAGCAGGCGGCTGAGCACGTCGCGGCCGAGCCGGTCGGTGCCGAGCCAGTGAGATCCGGAAGGTCCGTCGAGGGCGCGCGCCAGGTCTTGCTGCTCCGGGTCCGCCGGCGCGATGACGCTTGCGCCGGCGGCCGCCAGCATGAGCGCCAGCAGGTAGAAAGCGCCGGCGGCCGCCAGCGGATGTGTTGCCAGGGCGGTGCGAATTCGCCGTCGCGGGAGGGTGCGCCCGAAGCGGACGCTTGCCAGGGTGTCGGTCGTGGCAGTGGTGATCGCCGTCATGGCTTCCGCACCTTGGGGTTGAGCCAACCGTACGAAAGGTCGACGAGCAGGTTCACGATGATCACGATGACGGCGAAGTAGAAAGCAACACCCTCGATCATCGGCAGATTGTGGGTGCTGCTCGCCGCGACGGCTTGCTGCCCGAGGCCGGGAATGGCGAAGACGGTCTCGATCAGCACCGTGCCGCCGAGCAGACCGACGAACAGCAGGCCAAGCAGCGTCACCACCGGGATCGCCGCGTTCCGCAGCGCGTGCTTGAAGATGATCGAGCGCAGGGGCAGCCCGTACGCCCGGAGCGAGACGATGAAGTCGCGGGAGAGCACGTCAGCCATCGCATCCCGGGTCTGACGTGCGATGAACGCGGAGCCTCCGGCGGACAAAGCGATGACGGGCAAGGCCAGGCTTCGCAACCAGCCAAGGGGATCCTCGCCGAAGGCGGTGTATCCGGTTGCCGGGAACACCGCGTACCGGACCGCAAGCAGCTCGACGAGCACGAGTGACAGCCAGAAGTTCGGTGCGGCCAGGCCGAGCAGGGACACGGCATTGACCAGCTTCCCTGGCAGGCCGCCACGCACCGCGCTGAAGACGCCGACGGCGACGCCCACCAACGCCGAAAGGATGACCGTGCCGACGATGATCGACAGGCTGGCGCCGAGCCGGCCGTTGAGCGCCTGTGTGATCGGCTGACCGCTGAAGAGGTCGGTCCCTAGGCTGCCGTGCAGCAGCCCGTCGAGCCAATGCCAGTACTGCGCGGGAAGCGGCTGGTCGATGCCGAGCTCGTGTCGCAGCTGCTGATATTGCTCCGGGGTGTAGCTGGTGGTCTGGCCAGACAGCATCGCCTTTGCGGCATCGCCGGGAGCGAGCGCGCTGAGCACGAAGGTGAGCACCGTGACCGCGAAGAGCAACGCGATCGAGGATGCCAGCCACCGCCCCGTTGCCCGGATCACCTACACTCCTCCTCCCTCGGTCCCCTCTAGGCGGATCGTTCCCACGTCGCCCGTGGGACGTGGCCAGCTTCTCGCACCCATGGTGATGGCTGGTTTCCTTTCCCGTGGGGCTCCAGGTCATCGTGGTGGGGCAGCTATTTCATCGCCCCACTTTGCGACATCGCTAGGCGGCGGGCTGGATCTCGTAAATCGGGGCGAGGGGCGCCTTCGGCGACACCGCCGCGCCGGTGATCTTCTTTGCCGAGTAGAACGGCAGGCCCGTCGTCACCACCGGGACAAACCATGCCTGGTCGACGAGGTAGGCCTTCACTGCCTGATCGGCCTTCTCCTTGTTCGAGCCGGTTGCCTTGGCCGCCTGGTCGTACAGCGACTGCAGCGCCGGATCTGCAGTGTGGAAGGGGTTGAACAGCGCGGACGGGAGGAACAGCGACGGCCCCTCGGTCCAGATCGGTTGCTGTCCGAAGATCGTCATGAACGTGGGGTACTTCGGCCCGAACGCGTCAGAGAAATACTGGTTGGCGTTGGCGCGGTCGGTGATCTGCAGGGTGACGCCGACCTTCTTCCACTGCTGCGCGAGCGCCTGCGCGACCAGGTTCATCGACCCATACTGCGCGGTGACGGTCTTCAGCTCGAAGCCGTTGGGGTAGCCGGCCTGGGTGAGCAACTGCTTGGCCTGCTCGACGTTGTAGGGGTACGCGTCGTCGAGCTTCTCGTCGTACCCGTAGCCGCCTGGAACGGTCAGCTGCGCCGTCGGCCGGCCGCCGTCGGGGAACAGCGCCGAGGCGATGGACTTGCGGTCCGTCGCGTAGTTCAGGGCTTGGCGCACCCGGAGATCGGCTAGCGGCTTGGACATTTTGCCTGCGCGGTCTGCCAGGGTGAGGCCGGTCCAGAGCAGGGGCGTCATCGCGACAGTGAGCCCTGCCTGCTTCGCTGCCGCGAGCGTGCTTGCATCGCCGACCGCGAAGTCGACCTGGCCGGTCTTCATGGCGTTCAGCGTGGCCTGTGGGCTGGTAATCGCTCGGACCACGACCTTCTTCCAGTGCACCGACGGCTTGTCGTAGTAGTTGGGATTGGGCACGAAGGTGTAGTGGTCACCGGCGACGGTGGCCGCGGGGTCGAGCATGTACGGACCAGCGCCCGACGTTCGGGTGCCCAGCTTGGCGGTGGACTTCAAGCCGAGCGGACTGATGATCCCGCCCACTACGTCGTCCTGGGTCAGCAGGGTTGGCAGGTCGGGGTTGGGCTTTGGCGTCTTGATGACGACTGTGAGAGGCCCAGTGGCGGTGAAGGTGTTTCCAGCAAAGAGCGGCGCGAACTGTCCACCGGACTTGACCACGTACGTGAAGTGATCGACGACGCCCTGGGCCGTCAGCGACGAGCCGTCGGCGAACTTCACCCCGGACCGCAACTGCAGCTCGAGCTGGGTGTTGTCGTCGGTAACGTAGCGCCACGACGTCGCCAGCCCGGGCTGCAGGCTGCCGTCGGAGCGACGCACGATCAGTGGCTGGTAGGCCAGCGCCTGGTAGAGCGAGTTGTTCTGCACCGTCTTCGCCGGGTCGAGCGTTTGCGGCACGGAGGCGTAGGCGATGGTCAGCGTGTCACCGACGACGCCGCTAGCTTTCCCCTGCTGGCTCTCGCCACTGGTGTTCGACGAGCACGCCGTCAGGGCGGCAGCGAGCATCGCCCCAGCGGCTGCGATGCCCAGGAACCTTCGCGTCGGCCCGATGCCGCGTCCCCCGATGCGACCGTCCGTTTTGATCTGTTCAGACACGTTTCCTCCTGTTGGCTCACCAGGGCTGGCAACTCCAACGCTTTCGTTGTCGTCTGCGCGTGCACTCGTACGGGTGGTCGGCCAGGGAGGGGCCGTGCCGCATAGAAAACTCTCTGTTCACGCACTTGTCAAGGGGTTGTTGTAAAGCACTTTGCTACCACGTGTTCTCAGCTGGCACCGCGCTCATCACCTGAGAGAAGAGCGGCACGACGCAGCAGTGCGCGTATCGTGATGCCTACAAACAGTTTTCTGCAAAGTTCTTGACAAGAGGCAAATGCGAGGGTCGAATGGGCCAGGCAACCCGTTCGGCACCGCAGCCGATGCCGGGTAGCGGAGAGAGCCGCCTCGAGGCGTGCTCGACCCGCGCCCCGGCTGATCCAAGGAGTCCAGTGAGCACTGTGAGCCTCGCCCCCGCCATACAGCGCCTCATCGACGAGACGCCGCGGGGCATCCCGGACTACCTGTCTCCGGCGGAGCAACGTGAATACGCCTACCTGCTGAGCGAACTGGTCTTTCTGCGCTACGGGCTGCCGGGTCCGCGGGTTCACTCCGTACGCGATCACCACGTACCCGTGGCCGGCGGGACCATCCTGGTCCGGGTGTATCGGCCGCGTGACGCTGACCGATTGCCCGGCCACCTGACCCTGCACGGCGGGGGGTGGAAGTTTGGCTCGGTGACCGAGCGCGTTGCCGACGCGATGGCGCGCCAGCGCTGCCGACAGGCCGACTGCGTCGTGCTCGGCGTCGACTATCGGCTCGCGCCCGAACATCGGTTCCCCGTGCCTCTCGATGACTGCTATGCCGCTGTCGCGTGGACGGTGGCCAACGCGGGTGAGCTGGGGCTAGACGCCGACAATCTTTCGATCGGCGGCTCCTCTGCCGGCGCCAACCTCGCCGCGGCGGTCACTTTGCGCTCTCGCCATGAGGGCGGCCCACGGCTGCGCTTTCAGCTGCTCGAGGTACCCGCACTGGACCTCACCCGCGAGACGGCGCACGCGACGCTCGCGTCCGGCGTCCTTCCCGACGTCCCGCAGCCGACCATGGAGGACGCGACGAGCACCTACCTGACGGACCCGGACGAGGCGCGTGATCCCCTCGTTTCTCCATTGCTCGCCGAGGATCTGAGCGACCTGCCGGCCGCGCATGTGATGACCGCGGAATTCGACGTGCTTAGGACTGAAGGGGAGCTGTATGCGGAGCGCCTCGCGGCCGCCGGAGTGCCGACGACGCACCAGCGCTACCCCGGTGCACTGCACGGCACGGCCATGCTTACCAGGACGTGGGAGGGGGCCCGGCGGTGGCAGCGCGATGCCGTCGACGCACTGCGGCGGGCGCACTGGGCGATGGAATCTGCTGAATCCAGGTTGGTGCCGTTGCGATGAGCGCGTCCGATGGGCAGCGCTGCGCCCTCCGACACGCGGGGCATACATACCTGGCTCGCGTTGAGGGGCAGCCCGCAGTGGATGGGAGTGACGAACGTGGCCGTTGAGCACGCGACGATCTACGACGTTGCAGAGCGTGCCGGCGTGAGCATCTCGACGGTCTCGCACACACTGAACCGGCCGCAGCGCGTCAACGCCGTCACCCGCCAGCGTGTGCTCGACGCCATCGATGACCTCGGCTACGTACCCAAGGCGACCGCGATGGCGCACGCCAGAAAGGCGGTTGGCCGAGTGGGCGTGCTTGCACCGTTCAGCTCGTATGAGTCCTATGGGCGCCGCCTTAGGGGAATCCTGCAGGAGGCCCAGGGTGACACCACCGAGATCGTTCTCTACGACCAGGAGTCCGCTGCGTCCGCAACGTCGCCGCTGCTCAGCGCGCTTCCCGTCGCCCGGCGTCTGGATGGGCTCCTTATCATGGGCCTGCCGCTCGATGACCGCCTGGCAGAGCGGCTTCTCGAGCAAGGCCTGCCGACCGTGCTTGTGGACAGCGATCGTCCCGAGTTCGACTCGATCACAATCGATGACCATGCGGCGGGCTACCTCGTCGGCAAGCACCTGATCGATCGCGGCCACCGCACGTTTGCTTACCTCTCCGAGGCACAACGTTCAGACGCCTATCTGTCGCAGGGCCAGTTGCGGCGCAGCGGACTTCGCCGGGCCGCCACTGAGGCCGGCATCGACCCCGACCAGGTGCGTCACGTCCGCACCAGCAACGACATCGCCGGTGGACGAGCGGCAATGCAAGAGTTGCTCGCCGAGCACCGCATGCCGGACGCCATCTTCGCCCACCAGGACGTCCTCGCCGCCGGCGTGCTGCTCGAATGCAAGCGCCAGGGCATACGAGTGCCTGACGACCTGGCGGTGGTGGGGTTCGACGACGGCGAGCTCGCCGAGAGCCTTGACTTCACCACCGTTCGTCAACCACTCGAGGAATCCGGGCGACTTGGCTTCCGCCACTTTCGCGAGGCCATCAACGGCCGACGTGGATCGGCGCGACACGTAACGCTTGGTGTCAAACTCGTCGTGCGTACGACGACCTAAAGCGGCACGAGGAACGACGACGTCGAGTGGTCATGACGGGTCAGTAAGGGCCTCACCGGCCTTCCGGTCCCATCCGTGGAACGGCGACCAGTCGCCCGCGTCCCAGGCCGCGCGGAGCCCCGGCTTGCTCAGGTCCCAGTCCGGGCGGATCTCGCTCGTCGCGGCGCGCAGGTCACGCCACAGGTCGTAGAACGACGGGCGACCCCAGAACCAGTAGCCGTTGTAGATGCTGTGGACGACCAGGCCCGGCTTGAGCACGAGCGTGTGCGGGATCATCGGGTCGTTTTCGGGGTCGGTGTACTCCTTGATGTCGAGGTCCTTTTGGATCGTCCGCTCGGGATCGGAAAGGAAGGTCCACTGGGCGCCGACCGAGGAGCGGAACTCCTGCAGCGTGTGGTGATCGTCGGTGGAGATGGTGACGATCTGGGTGTAGGCCACCGCGATCTTCGGGTAGTGGGCCGCCAGCTCGAGGTGCTGCTGGTGCTCCTTCGGGCAGTAGTGGCCGCGTGCGAGTGTGAGGATCAGCGGATCGCTGCCCTGGAGTTCGCTGAGCGTTCGGACGGTGCTGGTGTGGTCCACCAGCGCGTAGTCGGGGAAGATGCCGCCGGGAACGATGTCGGAGCGCATGGGATGACCGCCTCTCACCTGCGTCGTGGGCGCGACCTGCGCGGTACTCACGTCGACTCCGCTAGGCCACGGGCTTCCTCGCTCGGCGTACGGTGCCAGCGGCCCGCACGGCTGACGTTACGGGATCGACCGGTATCCAGGTCGGTGCGTGCTGTCACGGTGCGCCATGCCGATCACCACGACAGTTTGCCCAGCAGCGCCGGCTCGCGCTCGACCGGCGGGGCCGGCCGTTTCGAAGGTCATCGTCGCTCCTTCCGTCAGGTCGCCATGGGCGGTCCCGCGCCGACGGGCTTGCGCGAAGCCGCGATGTGCTCGCGGAGCGTCTTCAGTGCGGCGACATAGATCTCCGAGAACGTAGGGAACGGTTGGATCGTGTCGGCCAGGACGTCGAGCGGGATGTGGGCGCGGATTGCAAGCGTGGCCTGCTGCAGCCACTCACCTGCCTCGGGGCCGAGCGCGTAGGCGCCTGCCAGCCGCTCGCCGTCGGTGAGGAGCGTCAGAAACCATTCTTCTCGGCATATGCGCGCGTATAGGTGGCGGTCTTCGCCACCTCCGACACCGGGACCGTGGCGCTGAAGCGGCCGGCCTCAGCGCCCACCGCCGCTGCCTGGGGATCGGTGTACACCACGCGCGGAACGGCCTCGTAATTGGCCTTTCGCGGCTCCCCGAGGATGTTTGCGGCGACCACGTCGCCCTGGTACTTGCCGACGTGGGTCAGCGGCCAGAGGCCGTTCACGTCCCCGATCGCCCAGAGGTGCTCCGCCGCGCGCAGGTGTGCGTCGACCGGAACTCCGTGCGCGTCCGGCTCAACCCCGACGGTTTCGAGGCCAAGCCCGCTGACCCGCGGTCGCCTGCCCGTGGCGGCGAGCAGCCGGTCGCCGCGCAACTCGCGTCCGTCGTCGAGCTCGAGGACATAGTCCTCGCCGTCGCGTCGCGCGGCCGTCGCGTTCGTCGACAGTACGAGTTCAATGCCCTCGCGGCGCAGAACCTCGCCGAGCGCCTCACCGAGTGGTGCCGGTTCCCTCGCCAGCACGTGGTCGGACATGTCGACAACCGCCACCTCGCCGCCGAACCGCCGTACGGCCTGCGCGATCTCCACCCCCACCGGTCCGCTGCCCAGAATGAGCAGGCGGCGCGGAATGGCCTTCATGGCGGTTGCCTCGCGGTTGGTCCAGATGCCATCGAGCTCGAGCAGGCCAGGAACAGGGGGGATCACCGGATCGGCTCCGTTCGCGAGGACCACGTGGTCGGCGGTATGGCGCGCGCCGTCGACCTCGACAACACCACGGCCGGCGAGGCGGCCGCTGCCGCGCAGAAGATCGATGCCGTGATCCTCCAGCCAGCGCTCCTGTCCAGCATCGGAGTAGTCCGAGACCATGAAGTCGCGCCAGGCAAGCGCCGCCTCGACATCGACGTCGGCGGTCGCGGCCGCCTCGCGTGCCCCTTGAACGGCCTCGCCCGGTCGGAGCAGCGTCTTCGATGGGATGCAGGCCCAGTACGAACACTCACCGCCGACGAGTTCGCGCTCCACCACGGCCACCCGCAGCCCGCCCTCGGCCAGAGCGCCCGCGCAGTGCTCGCCGGGCGAGCCCCCGCCGATCACAATCACGTCGTAGTCGCTGCTCATCTCGGCCTCCGTCGGTTGGTAGCGCCGTAGCGGGGCGACCCGGTCTCGCCGACCCGCGCAATGCACGGCAACGATGGCGCGTGGCCGTCGCTGCGGAGCCTGCGCTGGCGGGATGCCTACGAACCGCCCTCCCGATTGCCCGCTCGGCCTCGTCGACCGAGGACGCCCCTGGGTGGCGCCACGTTCCCGCTCAGCCCATCGGAAGTCAAGGTAGGCACGCGCCGCCTTCCACGGCGCAGAATCACAAGCGGCGGCGGACGAAAACGAGTGCTTCGGCGACGTGCGCGACGGTGAGCTGCCTCTGCCCGGGGCCGGCGGCACAGCCTCAAGCAGAGCCGCCGGCCCGGGCAGGGTGACCACCTTGAGCTAGGTCACCAGCTCGTCGGCTTCTGTGGTGTGTAGAGCCACACCTGGAAGAAGTTCGACAGGTCCTGTCCGGAGATCTGCTGGGACAGATCGATGAACTCCTCGGTGGTGGCAGTGCCGTACTTATGTTGTTCCGCCCGGGTTCGCAGGATCTGGAAGAAGGGATCGTCGCCGATCTTCTCCCGCAGGGCCTGCAGCGTCATCGCTCCACGGCGGTAGACCGCACTCGCGAACATCGTGTCGCGCTGCGGATCGGCCACCACGATCTGCCAGAACGGACTGCTGGCAGGACGGCTGTAATCCCGCAGGAAGTCCTCATGCGCGGTGCGGATCCCGAGGTGCTCGTTCCACAGGTACTGGGCAAAGCTCGCGAACCCTTCGTTGAGCCAGATGTGCTTCCATGTGCGCACCGACACGGAGTCGCCGAACCACTGGTGCGCCAGCTCATGCGCGATCGTGCTGGTGCTGCGCACCGCGGAGTAGAGCGGTCGCGTCTGCGTCTCCAGCGAGAAGCCGATGGTCTGGCCGTTGTACGTGGCGTTGTCCGCGATGGCACCTGTCGAGTCGAACGGATAGGGACCGAAGGTGTCGTTCCAGAGGTCGGTCGCCTCGGCGGTCGTGTCATAGAAGAAGTCCATCGAGGCCGGGTTGCTCTGGAGCAGGGTGGGGTCGAGGCCCACGGTCTCCGGTATCCCCCCTGGCGTCGTGCCGGTCTTGAACTGCCATTGGCCGATCCCCACCGTGGCCAGGTAGTTGGACATGGGATGGGCCTCGTCCCATACCCACGTGGACTTCTGGGCCGACTCCGTGTGCTCAACGAGCCGGCCGTTGGAGATCACCTCGAGGCCTGCGGGAACTGTGACACGGAACGTCCACGTGGCCTTGTCGCTGGGATGGTCGTTGAGCGGGATCCACGTGGATGTGGCGTTCGGCTCGTCGCCCATGAAGGCCCCATCATCGGTGTGGATGAAGCCGTAGGGCGAACCGAACACGACCGGCGATCCCACGATCGTCTCGGGCACTCCGGCGTAGCGAACATTCACGGTGAACGTGGAGCCATGCGCGATTCCTTTTGAGGGCGTGATCACGAGTTCCTGGCCGTCACGGGTGAAAGTCGCGTTCTGATCGTTCACCTCGACTCCCTTGACAATGAGCTGCTGGAAGTCGAGATCGAAGCGCGAGAGACTCTGCGTTGCGGTCGCCGTGATCTTGTTCAGCGCATCTAGCTGATCGGTGGCCGGGTCGTACGAGAGGCGCAGGTCGTAGTGCTGGACGTCGTATCCCCCGTTGCCCTCAAGCGGGAAGTAGGGATCGCCGATACCGTTCGCGCCGGGTGAGTATCCGTCCTGCTGTGCCGTGGCCGCCGGAGCGCCGACCGCCAGGCTGGCGACAGCAAAACAGGCGGCACCGAGGCCAAGTCGCTGCGCTAAGCGTTTGTAGGTCATGAAAGGTCCTCCTCGACGGATGTACGGACCCCACCCGTGCCCTCCGTACCCGGAAGCAAGCCGAGCCGAACATCACGCGGACCGTGGATACGGCACTGCGCCGGTGTGACCAGGGTGCCGGGCGTGATGACCAGTGGGGGGATCTGGTCGTTGCTCATCCCGAGTGCGACACAGCGCAGCACATCCAGCTGCCTTTGAGGCGTCGCGCAGCTTCTTCGGGTCGGCTAGCTGCGGCGGGTTGCTGTAAAGCAGAACTGGGTGACCGTGAACAAGAACTCGCCACGATCGCCGAGTTCGCGCTGCTCATCGGCCCAGGCCTTAGCCTCCTGCTGACTCATCCCGCCCTGTTCGGCCACGTACTGCTCGAGCAGGGGCACAAGCGAGCCGCCGTAGGCATCGGGGATCAGCTCGGTCGTCGCGAAGGCGTGAGCGTCCATCCGGACGTCCTCAAAGCCCGCATTGCGTAGCTGGGCTGCGAGTGTCCGAGGCAGCGAAGGATGCGTCAGGTGCTTGTCCCACGCGGCGAGCACGCGTCGAGTCAGCTGCCGATCGATCGCGTGCCAGGACACGGTGGCCCAATCGACGTCCCACACCAGCACGCGGCCGCCCGGGCGAAGCGCTCGGTGCATCTCTCTGAGCGCCGTCGGTACGTCGCGGACGTACTCGAGGACCTGAACGCAGACCGCCCGGTCGAAGCCGGCATCTGGAACCGGGAGCGAGCTCGCGTCCGCTTCATAGAACGTGACGTTGCCACGCCCTTCGGCGCGCTTTGCGGCTACGGCGAGCATGTCCGCGCTGATGTCCAGACCGACGACCGAGCCCTCAGGCCCGACCGCCTCAAGGAGCTCGGTGACGTAGAAGCCCGGGCCGCAGCCCACGTCAAGGATGCGGTCGCCGGGTCGTGCGCCGAGCGCGGCTCGCACCAGTTCGCGTCGGCGCAGCACGTCGCGCGTCGTATAAAGCGTCTCCAACCGCTCGACGAGGCGCCTATCGAACTTCAGCTGACTCACGTCCCGACCTTACGGGACGAGGATCGCACGGCCGCGAACGCGGCCGGCGTCGAGGTCTTGGATGGCCTCCACGGCGTTGCTCAGCGGATAGGTCCTCGTGTGCAGGGTGACCTTTCCGGTCTGGGTCAGGACCATGAGCTCGGCGAGGTCGTTATAGGTGCCGACGATGTTGCCGACGATGTTGCGCTCGGTGGAAATGATGTCGAGCGTCGGGATGTGCAACGTGCCGCCGTAGCCGATGACGAAGTACGAGCCGGCTGCGGCTGTCATCGCGAACCCGTCCTGCTCGGCGCCCCGCTCGGCGACGAAGTCGAGCACAACGTCGGCACCGCCGCCGTCAGTGAGCCGGCGGACCTCCTCGACCTGGCCGCCGTCGGCAACCACGGTGTGGTGCGCGCCGAGCTGTTCTGCGAGTTTGAGCGCGTCGGGGTTGTGGTCGACCACGATGATCCTGGTCGCGGTGAGCGCGGCCAGGCACTGCACACCGATGTGGCCGAGACCGCCGGCGCCGATCAGCACGGCTGTGGTGCCCGGGTAGAGCAGCGGGATCGCCTTGCGCACGGCGTGGTATGCGGTAATGCCTGCGTCGGCGAGCGCCGCTACGTCCTGTGGTCGGGTCTGCGGGTCGAGCTTGACGCAGGCCCGGGCCGAGGTCAGCAGGTACTCCGCCATCCCACCGTCGTTGTCCGACAACCCGGGGAAGTAGCTGTCGATGCAGTGCATGTCGTTGCCGGCTCGGCAGGCCCGGCACAGTCCGCAGGTCGGCGACGGGTGCAGGATGACCGTGTCGCCCACTTGGACGTTGGTAACGGCGGAGCCGACCTCGTGGACCCACCCGGCGTTCTCGTGGCCGAGCGTGTACGGAAGGGTCGGGCTCATCGCCTCGGCCCACTGGCCCTCCATGATGTGGAGATCGGTGCGGCACACGCCGGCTCCGCCGATCTTCACGACGACGTCGAGTGGGCTGCTAACGGTCGGCTCAGGTACGTCCTCGACCACGGGCTCCTGGTGGTAGGCGTGCAGCCGCACGGCCTTCATCGGTCCTCCTCGCCTTCTCCTCCGGTCTCGTACCGCTGTCGCAGCATGCCACGGCAAATGCTGGCGTTGGCCTCCGTGCTGATGCACGTCGTCCGCGCCCGCCGCAGGTGGAGCGGCAGCGCATCCTCGCTGACCGGTACGCCTGTCGCCGGGTCGATCAGCAGCGGGGCGTCGTCGCCGACTGGCAGGCCGAGCTCGGCGCGCCGCTGCCGAAGCCGGTCCACGTCGCGCGAGGGGGGTACTTCTCCGAGGGTCAGCCGCGCCAGTGCCGCCGGATCGACGCCGGCGGCGACGAGCGGCCGGCAGACCAGGTCGGTCCCGGCCATGACGGCCTTGCGGAGGAAGTCGGTGCGCAGCTCGTGCAGCTCGCCGACCGCCTCGCCGTCGAACGACCGCGCGAACCCGGCGTGCGCGGCCACCCCGCCGTTGATCACGTCGGCAGCGAAATGGTCCTCCAGCACCACCTCGGTACTGCGCACACCCTCCAGCGCCGACACCGCGTCGTACGCGTCGGCGACCATGAGGAAGGCGAAGTTCGGCGCGCAGAAGTACGTCGGAAGCCGCAGCCGCACCTGCGCGTGCCCCGCCGCGGAAACGGCACACGAGGTGACGAAGCCGAGCGATGTGATCGGCTCGTCCAGCTCGGGGTCGCGCACTCTCCCGAGCGCGGAGAGGATGCGCGACCCGTCAAGGGTGGTCGTCGTCATGCCGTAGCCGTCGGGGAGTCCGCGGACACCGCTACCGCGTCGTCGCGCGCTGCCGGGGTGCCCTGCCCGGGCTCGAGCCGGTAGTCCGGCGGGACCTCGATGTCGTACAGCTTGGCCGCGTTCAGGCCGAGGATCTTCTTCTTGGCGGTCGTCGTCAGTGGTGGGTAGTCGGAGTAGGTGTCGTCTGGATAGTCGAAGTCGACGAACCCCTCGACCTGCCACTTCGGTTCCCAGATCGCGTAGTCGCTGCCAAAGGTCATCTTGTCCTCACCGACCCAGAACATCAGCTCGCCGATGCACCGGGCGCAGAACCGCGGGCGGGCGTGCATCAGCGCACCGATCACCACGGACAGGCCGGCGTACACGTTGGGCTCTTGTGTCGCCATGTAGCAGAAGTCGTCGATGCGCGGGATCCCTGAGTGCTCGACGATAAAGTTCAGCTCCGGGAAGTCGGTCGCCGCGTGGTCGACGTCCGTCATATCGAACGCGTCCTTGTCCAGCGGCCAGATCGTCGGCCCCTTGTGGGCGTGGATGTTCTTGATGCCGAGCTCCTGGCACGCCTCCAGGAATCGGTACGCCTCCGGATCGGTGAGCTTCCAGCCGCGCGACCCCTGCCGCCATTCGGCGGTGTACAGCTTGACGCCACGGCACCCGTACCGCTCGACATCCTGGCGCAGCTTCTTCAGGCCGTCATCGCCCTCGCGCGGGTCCCAGCGGGTGTTGAGGATGAACTTGCCTGGGTGCTTCTCGTACAGGATCGCGTCCCGCTCGACGGTATTGAATCCTTCCTTGTACCACTCCGTCAGATTGGTGGGCTGGAAGATCGC
>DATBRJ010000052.1:0-6696 GCA_036560395.1 Actinomycetes bacterium
GAGCCGGTACGCCAGGGAGCCCCACGGGTCGTCGCCGGTTCTGCCGGCCTGTCGAATCCGGTGCGCTGGGTCCATGTCAGCGAAGTGATCGACATCGCCCGCGAGCTACGCGGCGGCGAGCTGGTCCTGACCACTGGCATAGCCCTGCCCGACGACGCCTCCGGCTTGTCCCGCTATCTCGGCGATCTGGCGGATGTTGGGGTCGTCGGGCTTGCCGTTGAGCTTGGCCGGCGCTACTCGACATCCCTACCAGCGGCGCTCGTGACCGCCGCAGACCGACGCGGCGTCGTCCTCGTCGAGCTGCATCGCGGAACACCGTTCGTCAACATCACCGAATCCGTGCACTCGCTGATCGTGGATTCGCAGCTTGCGGAGCTGCGCGCCTCCGACGAGGTGCACCAGATCTTCACCGAGCTCTCCGTGGAGGGTGCATCGGCGGCCGAGGTGCTGCGCCAGGTCAACGAGATGACGGCGGTGCCAGTCGTCCTCGAGAACCTCGCGCATCAGGTGCTGGCTTATGAAACGGCCGGCGGTGGATCGGAAGGCCTGCTGCAGAACTGGGAAACACGGTCGCGATCCGTGCTCCCGGCGACCAGGACTGCCTATGACGAGGCGAGCGGCTGGCTCGTCACCATGGTCGGAGCGCGCGGACACGACTGGGGGCGGCTTGTCCTTGTGCTCGGCGATACCCCGCCGCCTCGCTTCACGGTCGTCCTCGAGCGGGCCGCGTCGACGCTCGCGTTGAACGTCCTCGTCGAGCGTGACCGGGAGTCGCTCGAACGGCAGACCCATCGCACGCTGCTGACCGGCATCCTCAGCCACGCCTATCCCGCCGCCGAGATTGCCGTACGGGCGCGCGCTCTCGGCGTCACGCTGGAGAACCGGCGCCTCGTCGGTGTGGTGCTGCGGCTGGCCACCTCAGCGAAGACGGGCGCAGCCAGACCTGCCGGCGCGCTCGAGGCGCAAGCCCGGCTGCGGGACGCGACGGACCGGGCGGCCGCGGCGGTCAAAGCAGCTCGCCTCACTGCCTTGATCGGCGGCATCGACGACACCACCGTTGGCATCCTGCTCTCACTTGGCGGGCGGGAACAGGAAGAGGCCGCGCTCGACGGGCTCACCGAGGCACTGCAGCGCAGCGGAGGCCTTGATGGCGTGGTCGTCGGCGCCGGCTCTGTCGTGACTGGGGTTCGAGATGCGCGCCGTACGCTGCTCGAGGCGGGACAGGTCGCCGACGCCGCACACCGGACTGGCGGTGAGCCCCGGGCGTGGTACCGATTGCCGGATGTACGGCTGCGCGGGCTCCTTCACCTGCTCAGAGATGACGCGCGGCTGCAGACCTATGCAGAGCGCGAGCTAGGTCCGCTGCTTGCCTACGACGCCAAACATGGCAGCGATCTCGTCGGGGCACTCGAGACCTATCTGAGCAACGGCGGCAACAAGTCGGCTGCCGCGAGCAAAGCCCACCTGTCCAGGCCTGCTTTCTATGAACGGCTGCGCAAGATCGAGCACGTCCTCGGGGTGGACCTCGACTCCGTCGAGTCCTGCCTTTCGCTGCACGTCGCCCTGCTTGCGCTGGACTCGGTCAGGAGCAGCTAGCGTCCCCGGCGAGTCAGCCCGCCATGTCAGGCGAGTCGCCGGCGCCGGTCATTGGTTCGAGAGCCGGCCGCTTCGGCCGCGCGGCGTCGCCGGATGATTGGCCGGTGACGCGGTGCCTGACCCATGGTCCGGCGTGCTGCCAGAACCACCGCAAGTCCTCGGTGCGGCTCGCGAGCCAGCGCACCGGTGGGAGTGGATCCAGCGCAGAGGTCCACGCTGGATCGGCCGTGACCCCGAGAGCATCCACGACCTTCGCTGCCACCAGCCGATGGCCGTGGGTGCTGAGGTGGATGCGATCGATGCTCCACATCCGAGGATCGACCAGCCGATGCTCGCCCACGCCCTCGACGACCAGCGCGCCATGCTGGGCTGCCGTGCTCCGGACGAGGTCGTTGAGCGACTCAAGCCGCCGGCGCAGTACCCGACCGGCAGGAAGCCGGTCGGCAAGGTCGGCCGCGGTCGTGAACATCACCAGCGTCGCTCCGGTGGCTCTGATCCTGGCGACCACGTCGTCGAGCCCAGCTGAGATCGCGCCCACGTCGAAATGGCGGCGCATCGCGTCGTTTGCCCCGGCCGCGAAGCTCACGAGGTCCGCGCCCATCTCCAGCGCCGGTGGGATCTGCTCGTCGACGACCTCCGCCAGCAGCCGCCCGCGCACCGCGAGGTTGGCGTAGGTGAAGCCTGGCGCCTCCGCGGCGAGCCGAGCCGCGACGAGGTCAGCCCACCCTCGGTACATGCCGTCGGGCCCCGGATCGTCGAGCCCTTCGGTGAAGCTGTCTCCCAGCGCGACGAAGCTCGTGTACGGATGCATGCGCTGAAGTGTCCCAGAGCGGATAGCGCAGGCCGCCGTGTACATGCGGCAGGCGGTCAGATCTCGACGTTGTGCATCACATGCTTGATCCGCGTGTAGTCCTCCATTGCGTACATCGAGAGGTCCTTGCCGTAGCCGGAGTGCTTGAAGCCGCCATGCGGCATCTCGGCGACGATCGGGATGTGGGTGTTGATCCACACGCAGCCGAAGTCGAGCTGCTTGGCCATCCGCATCGCCCTGCCGTGGTCCTTGGTGAAGACCGACGACGCAAGGCCGTACTGCACGCCATTGGCCCAGCGGAGCGCTTGGTCCTCGTCGGTGAACCGCTGCACCGTGATGACGGGACCGAAGACCTCGTTCTGGACGATCTCGTCATCCTGGTTGAGACCGGAGACCACCGTCGGAGCGTAGAAGTAGCCCCGATCCCCGACGGTCGTGCCACCGACGCCGACCATGGCATGGTCGGGCAGCCGGTTGATGAAGCCGCTCACCCGCTCCATCTGGGTGGGGTTGTTGAGCGCGCCATAGAGCACGTCCTCGTCGTCGGGCATCCCGGTTTTGGTGCCCTTGGCCTGCTCGGTCAGCGCGGCCACGAAGTCGTCGTGCACCTTCGGTCCGGCGAGCACCCGGGTGGCCGCCGTACAGTCCTGCCCCGCGTTGAAGTAGCCCGCGGTGGCGATCGCCTCCGCCGCGTTCTCCAGGTCGGCGTCGTCGAAGACGACGACCGGAGCCTTGCCGCCGAGCTCGAGGTGGACTCGCTTTAGGTCGCGGGCAACGGACTCGGCGACCTCCATGCCGGCGCGGACAGAGCCGGTCACCGACACCAAGGCGGGGATCTCGTGACTGACAACGGCGCGGCCGGTGTCCCGGTCGCCACAGACCACGTTGAACACACCTGGCGGCAGGAACTCGGCCATGATCTCGGCCATCAGCAGGGTGCTGACCGGAGTGGTGTCCGACGGCTTGAGGACGACCGTGTTGCCTGCTGCGAGCGCGGGCCCCCACTTCCAGATCGCCATCATGAGCGGGTAGTTCCACGGCGTCACCTGGGCGCAGACACCTATCGGCTCGCGGCGCACGTAGGAGGTGTGCCCCGCCATGTATTCGCCCGCTGCCTTCCCCTCCAAGACGCGAGCAGCCCCGGCGAAGAACCTGACCTGGTCAACGCTGGGTGGCAGTTCCTCCGACGCCGTCAGCCCGATCGGCTTGCCGGTGTTCTCGCTTTCCACTGCGACAAGCTCGTCGGCGCGAGCCTCGATCGCGTCGGCGATCCGCAGCAACGCTCGCTGCCGCTCGCTCGGTGTTGTCTCCCGCCAGGTCTCGAAGGCACTCGCAGCAGCCCTCGCGGCCCGGTCGACATCCTCGGCATCAGACACGGGTGCCGTCGCGAAGACCTCGCCGGTGGCCGGGTTGACGAGATCCGATGTCCGGCCGGAGGCCGGCTCGACCCATTCGTTGTTGATGAAGTTCTTGAGCGTTCTCAGTTCACCCACGAGATCTCCTGACTGGACACGGCCGACTGGGTCGAGGGGCACTTTCCCCAACGGGACCCTAGTACGAAAAGCAACCCATGTGGAGTCCCTTCACGAGGGAATCAGTTTCAAATCCAGGTTGATTCCACGGATTCACTTGCTCTTAGGCCCACAGACGGGCCAAGATGCCACACATGGCACGTCGTGGATCCGCAAACCAAGTATCACTCGACGACGTCTCCAAGGCGATCATCGAGCAGCTTCAGCAAGACGGTCGGCGACCCTACGCCACGATCGGCCGCGCAGTCGGGCTGTCAGAGGCAGCCGTTCGCCAGCGGGTGCAAAAGCTGCTGGACGCGGGCGTCATGCAGATCGTGGCGGTCACGGACCCACTCCAGGTCGGATTCAGCCGGGAGGCCATGATCGGTATCACGGTGCACGGCGACTTCGAGCCGGTGGCGGACAAGCTGATCGAGATGCCCGAGGTCACCTACTGCGTCATGACCGCGGGGTCGTTCGACCTGATCGCCGAGGTCGTCTGCGAAAACGACGAGCACTTGCTGGACATCATCAACAAGCGGATCCGGGCGATCCCTGGGGTTCGCGGCACCGAGAGTTTCGTCTACCTGCGCCTGAAGAAGCAGACCTACGCATGGGGAACCCGATGAGCGACCACTTGTGGATGCACTTCACCCGGATGTCGGCGTATCGAAACGCCGAGGTCCCGACGATTGTCCGCGGCGACGGCCCATACATCTGGGACGCCAACGGCCGCCGCTATCTCGACGGTCTGGCGGGGCTGTTTGTGGTCCAAGTCGGCCATGGCCGGGGCGAGCTCGCGGAGGCCGCATCCAAGCAGGCGGCGGAGCTCGCCTACTTCCCGGTGTGGTCCTACGCCCACCCGAAGGCGGTCGAGCTCGCCGACCGGTTGGCCGAGCTCACCCCCGGTGATCTGAACAAGATCTTCTTCACCACGGGCGGGGGCGAGGCGGTCGAGTCGGCATGGAAGCTCGCCAAGCAGTACTTCAAGCTCACCGGGAAGCCGACCAAGCACAAGGTGATCAGCCGGGCGATCGCCTATCACGGCACTCCGCACGGCGCGCTGTCCCTTACTGGACTGCCCGAGCTCAAGGCGCCGTTCGAGCCCCTGGTGCCAAGCGCGTTCCGGGTGCCAAACACCAACTTCTACCGCGCGCCTGAGCACGGGGACGACATCGAGGCATTCGGCCGGTGGGCGGCGGACAGGATCGCCGAGGTGATCGAGTTCGAGGGCCCAGACACCGTCGCGGCCGTCTTCCTCGAGCCCGTGCAGAACGCGGGTGGCTGCTTCCCACCGCCTCCTGGCTACTTCGAGCGGGTGCGGGAGATCTGCGACGAGTACGACGTGCTGCTCGTCTCCGACGAGGTCATCTGCGCCTTCGGCCGGCTCGGACGTTATTTCGGCTCCGACGTGTACGGGTACCAGCCCGACATCATCACCTGCGCGAAGGGACTGACCTCGGGGTATGCACCCGGCGGTGCGATGATCGCCAGCGACCGGCTGTTCGAGCCGTTCGCCCGCGGCACAGCGATGTTCGCCCATGGATACACCTGGGGCGGACACCCGGTGTCCTCGGCGGTCGCCCTGGCCAACCTGGAGATCTTCGAGCGGGAGAGGCTCAACGAGCACGTCGCCGCCAACTCCCCGGCATTCAGGGCAACCCTCGAGAAGCTGCTTGACCTGCCCATCGTCGGCGACGTCCGGGGGGACGGCTTCTTCTTCGGCATCGAACTGGTGAAGGACAAGGCCACCAAGAAGACCTTCGATGACGACGAGTCGGAGCGGTTGCTGCGCGGCTTCCTGTCCAAGGCATTGTTCGAGGCCGGCCTCTATTGCCGGGCAGACGATCGCGGCGATCCGGTCATCCAGCTGTCGCCACCGCTGATCTGCGAGCAGCCGCACTTTGACGAGATGGAGCAGATCCTGCGCGGTGTATTGACCGAGGCGTGGGCTCGCATCTGACGGCATGAGCGGCACCGACTACAAGGCGCTGTCGTTCTGGCACGCCTCGGTCCCCGATCCGCTGCGACCGAGGCTGCCGCTGCCTGGTGATCGTGACGTCGATGTCGCGATTGTCGGCGCGGGTTTTACCGGGCTGTGGACAGCCGTGTACCTCTCGGCTCTCGACCCGGCGTTGCGTATCGCCGTGATCGAGCGGGAGATCGCCGGCTTTGGCGCATCTGGCCGTAATGGCGGATGGTGCTCGGCCCTCTTCCCCTCGTCGCCATCGAAGATTGCGAAGCTCTACGGCCGGGACGCTGCGATCGCACTCACCCGCGCGATGCGTGACACGGTGGACGAGGTAGGCAAGGTTTCGGGCGAGCGGGGCATCGACTGCCACTACGAGAAGGGTGGAACGGTCGTTCTCGCTCGGACGCCGATTCAGATGGAGCGCGCCAGGGCGGAGGTTGCGGAGGCCCGTTCGTTCGGCCAGAGCGAGGATGACCTGGTCCTGCTGACCTCCCAGGAGGCACAGGATCGGGCCGGTGCCACGGCGGTGCTCGGCGGGACATACACGCCGCACTGTGCCGCGATTCACCCGGCTCGACTGGCCCGCGGACTCGCCGCAGCGGTCGAGGCGAGCGGGGTAGCGGTATATGAGCAGACTCCGGTGACCGCGATCCACACCGGGCCGCCCGGACCGTCGGTGCAGACGCCGCACGGACGCGTGCGAGCCGAGGTGGTTGTCCGTGCCACCGAGGGGTACACCGCCGGACTGCCCGGGCTCGGGCGAGCTATCGCCCCCGTCTACTCGCTGATGCTCGCGACATCGCCAC
>DATBRJ010000053.1:0-6962 GCA_036560395.1 Actinomycetes bacterium
TGGCGTCGGTCTTCGTTGGTGTGCTCGCGCCGTCGTGGTGGGGGATCCTCGCAGTCCTGGCACTTCTGGCCGTGGCGGCCGGCATCGATCTGGTTCTCGCGGGACGAGTCGACCGGTTGCGGATCGAGCGAGGCGGCGACCGTACGGTCCGGCTGGGCGAGACCACCGACAGCCGGGTCATCCTGACCAACAGGGGCGATCGTCGCGTGCGCGGGTGGCTACGAGACGCCTGGCCACCAAGCGCGGGTGCTGCAGCAGATCGACACCGCATGGACGTTCCACCCGGTGATCGCCGGATCGTGACCACGGTGCTGCGGCCAACGCGCCGAGGCGACAGGCGCGCCGCCAGCGTAACGGTGAGGTCCATCGGACCGCTCGGCCTGGCAGCGAGGCAACGGTCGCGCGTCCTTCCCTCGACCGTACGGGTGCTTCCCCCTTTCGGTAGCCGCAAGCACCTCCCCTCGAGGCTGGCCCGGCTGCGGGACCTCGACGGGCAGAAGCTGGCGCTGATCCGGGGCCAGGGTACGGAGTTCGACTCGCTGCGCGATTACGTGCCAGGCGACGACGTCCGAGCGATCGACTGGAGAGCCACGGCTCGGCGGCAGGCCATGGTTGTCCGTACCTGGCGGCCGGAGCGTGACCGCCACTTGCTGATCGTCCTGGACACCGCCCGGACCGCAGCCGGCCGGGTCGGTGACGCCCCTCGACTGGACGCCGCCATGGATGCGGCGTTGCTGCTCGCCGCTCTCGCGGCACGTGCGGGTGATCGTGTCGACCTGCTCGCGTACGACCGGCAGGTCCGCGCGAGCGTCCAGGCAGTCGGGGCGCCCGCGCTCTTGCCCGCGTTCGTCGATGCGATGGCGACCCTCGAGCCCGAGTTGGTCGAGCTCGATGCACGCGGCCTGCTGAGCGCAATCGTCGCCCGAGCCCGGCATCGAGCCCTGGTCGTGCTGTTGACCAGTCTCGATGCGGCTGCCGCCGAACAAGGATTGCTGACGATGCTCGACCCGCTGGTCGGCCGCCACCAGCTGCTGGTCGCCTCCGTCGCCGATCCCCGGGTGGAAGACATGGCGACCGGCCGAGGCGACGCCGAAGCGGTGTACAACGCGGCCGCGGCCGAACGCACCCGGGCCGAGCGGCAGCGCGTCGCCGAGCAGCTCACCAGGCACGGCGCGGAAGTGGTCGACGCGCCACCGGAGGACCTTCCGCCGCGGCTCGCCGACAGATACCTGGCCCTGAAAGCCGCCGGCCGCCTTTAGCTTCACTGGTCTCGGGGACCTAGCCGGCGACGGGAGCGGTGTCGGCGATGGCGGCTTCGCCGACGTCACCGGTCTCGCCGGCGAGCGCCGCGCGGCGGCCAACGCCGAAAACGTAAGCGAGGAAGAGCACCTCGGCGGCGACGCCTATGCCGATGCGCCCTGCCGTCGGGAGGCCGGACGGCGTCACAAAGGCCTCGATCGCACCGGAAACAAGGAGGACGCACCCCAGGCCGAGAGCGAGACCCGCGGCGACCCTGCCCTCCTGGGCCAGTGCGTCAGCCCGCCTTCGACGCCCGGGATCTATCAGAGTCCAGCCGAGCCGCAGCCCCGCGCCGGCCGCGACGAAGACGGCGGTGAGCTCGAGCAGGCCGTGCGGGGTGATGAGGCCGAAGAAGATGTCGAGCCGACCGGTCGCCGCCATGAGTCCGCCGCCGATCGCGACGTGGACGGCGTTCTGAAAGAGCATGTAGACCGTTGGAACGATGAGGACGCCGAGGACCAGGGATCCCGCGGCGATCCACGCGTTGTTGGTCCAGACCTGGGCGGCGAAGGATCCCGCCGGCTCGTTGGAGTAATAACTCTCGAACCGCCCACCCGGACGCGTCAGCTCCCGGATCTCGTCGGGCGCGCCGATCGTCGCCTGCACCGACGGCGTCCTGGCGATCCACGCACCGAGTGCGGTCGACACCGCCACGAATATGGTGGCCGTCGACAGCCACCAGTACCGCGTGCGATAGAGCGCGGCGGGGAACCGGCGGGTGAAGAACAACGCTGCCTCGCGCCACACAGGTGCCCGGGTCCCGGTCACCGCGGCCCGTGCTCTCGCCACAAGTGAGGACAGCGTGCCGACCAGGGCCGGGTCCGGCGTCGCTGAGCGGACGGTCGAGAGGTGGGTTGCCACCCGCTGGTAGAGCTCGACGAGCTCGTCAGCCTCGGCCCCGGTGAGCGACCGCCCGCGGCGCAGCAAGGCGTCGAGCCGATCCCACTCGCCCCCATGGGCTGCGACGAAGGCGTCGACGTCCACTCATCCTCCATCGCGTCGCAACCGCCGCCAACGCAGCTGCCAGTGTCCCGCGAGGGCGAGGATACTTGCCTTAGCCGAGCACCTCTGGGGTCCCCGAGGGCGCCGCGCGAGCAAAGGAGGTCGGGTGACCGAACGGGATCTGGTAACGGGCGAGGCAGTGGTCCTCGAGCTACGCCTTGCCAAGGTTCCCAGCCGTGGGCTCGGTTTCTTCATGGACGGTTTCGTCCAGATCCTCCTTCTGGTCGGCTTGATCGCCCTGGTCGCCGCGGTCGGCGGGGTGACCGACTTCGCTCTGACGACGGCGCTGTTCATCGCCGGAATCGCATCGATCTTCGTCATCATGCCGGCAACCATAGAGACGCTCAGCCACGGCAGATCGCTCGGCAAGCTGGCTCTCGGATTGCGTGTGGTCCGCGACGACGGCGGACCGATCCGCTTCAGGCACGCGCTGGTTCGGGCGCTCGCCGCCTTCTTCGTTGACCTGTGGCTGTTGGGATGGCTTGGGATCGGTCTGATCACCTCGCTGGCTTCCTCCCGCGGCAAGCGAGTGGGCGACTACCTGGCCGGGACAGTGGTCGTGCGAGAACGCATCCCAGTGCGGGGCGGGACGGTCGCGCAGATGCCTCCGCACCTCGCCCAGTGGGCGGCCGGGCTTGATCTGTCCAGGATCCCGAACGACCTCGCGCTTGCCGTCAGGCAATACCTGTCCCGGATAGCCGAACTCACCCCTGCCGTACGCGACGACATGGGCCTGCGACTGGCCGCGGAAGTCTCCAGGTACATCGGCCAGCCGGTGCCGCCGGGAGCGCCGGCGTGGGTGTTCCTCTCCGCCGTACTCGCCGAACGCCGCAACCGTGAGCTCGCCCGGCTGAACCCCAATACCCGCCAGCCGGTGGCCGACCCTGCGAGCCCGCCTGGATCCGTGCCGGCCGAGGCGCAGCGAACTCGGCCGGCAGGCGACCGGGCCGGCGAACCGGCCCCGGCCGGGGCGGACAACCCGTTCGCACCGCCGTCGTGAAGTTCAGTAGCGGTAATGGTCGGACTTGTAGGGGCCCGCGACAGGAACACCGAGATAGCGTGCTTGGCTCTCGCTCAGCTCGGTGAGCCTGACCCCAAGGGCATTCAGGTGCAGCCGGGCCACCTTCTCGTCCAAGTGCTTGGGCAAGGTGTAGACGCCGAGAGGATAGTCCGCCGTCTTGGTGAACAGCTCGATCTGAGCGATCACCTGGTTGGTGAACGAGTTGGACATCACGAAGCTTGGGTGTCCGGTCGCGTTGCCGAGGTTGAGCAGCCGCCCTTCCGACAGGATGATCACTGCGTGGCCGTCCGGGAAGACCCACTTGTCGACCTGTGGCTTGATGTTCTCCTGGCGGATCCCTGAGACGTTCGCCAGGCCGGCGATGTCGATCTCGTCGTCGAAGTGGCCGATGTTGCCGACGATGGCCTGATGCTTCATCCGCGCCATGTGGTCGGCTGTGAGGACGTCACGGCAGCCGGTGGCAGTGATGAAGATGTCGGCGGTGTCCACCACGTCCTCGACCCGAGCCACCTGGTAGCCGTCCATCGCAGCTTGGAGAGCGCAGATCGGGTCGATCTCCGCCACGACTACCCGGGCACCCTGCCCGCGCAACGACTCCGCGCAGCCCTTGCCGACGTCCCCGTAGCCGCAGACGAGGGCGAGCTTGCCGCCGATCAGCACATCGGTGGCGCGGTTAATGCCGTCGATGAGCGAGTGGCGGCAGCCGTACTTGTTGTCGAACTTGGACTTGGTCACCGAGTCGTTCACGTTGATGGCCGGGAACAGCAGCGTCCCGGCCTTGGCCATCTCGTACAGCCGATGTACGCCGGTGGTCGTCTCCTCGGTGACACCCTTGATCTCCGCGGCGATGTTTGTCCACCGGCTCGAATCCTCGGCATAGGACCGGCCGAGCAGCCTGAGGACGACCGCGGACTCCGCGGACTCCGCCGTGGACGGGTCGGGCACGGCGCCCGCCTTCTCGTACTCGACGCCCTTATGCACGAGCAGGGTCGCGTCGCCCCCGTCGTCGAGGATCATGTTCGGCCCGCCGCCGTCGGGCCAGTGCAGCACCTGCTCGGTGCACCACCAATATTCGTCGAGCGTCTCGCCCTTCCAGGCGTACACCGGCACGCCGCGTGGCGCGTCAGGAGTCCCGTCCTTGCCGACGACAACAGCCGCGGCCGCATGGTCCTGAGTGGAGAAGATGTTGCAACTCGCCCACCGGACCTCGGCCCCCAGCGCCGCGAGCGTCTCGATGAGAACCGCGGTTTGCACCGTCATGTGCAACGAACCGGTGATCCGGGCACCGCGCAGCGGCTGGCTGTCGGAGAACTCCCGCCGGGTGGCCATCAGACCCGGCATCTCGTGCTCGGCCAGCTCAATCTCCTTGCGGCCGAACTCGGCAAGGGACAGGTCGGCAACTTTGAAGTCGGGCTTGTAGTCAGGTGAAGTCATGCTCGCAACCCTAGTGGCCGCGCGCGACCACTAATCAGTCGGCGGGAACGCGCCGGATGTCGGGCTCGATGTAGATGTTCCGAGCGGTGGGCTCGACAGCACGGATGGCGGCCTCGGCCGCGTCGATGGTCGCGGCGACCTCGGCCCCAGTGGCCGAGCCGTTGACGGCGATCTTCGCCGCGACGAGCAGCTCGTCCGGGCCGAGGTGCAGCGTCCTGATGTGGATGATGCTGTCCACACCGGTTTGGCTGATCAGTGCGGCTTTAATCCGCTCCTGCGCCACCGGGGAGGCGGCCTCGCCGAGCAGCAGGCTTTTCATCTCGACCGCGAGCACCGCCGCGATGACCACCAACAGAAGACCGATGCCGACCGTGCCGATGCCGTCCCATACGCCGTTGCCCGTCCACACTGCGAGCACGACACCGATCAGCGCGAAGTTCAGTCCGATCAGGGCACCGAGGTCTTCGAGCAGAACGACGGGCAGCTCCGGCGCTTTGGCACGGCGGACGAACTCGGGCCATGACTGCTTGGAGCGCACCTTGTTCGACTCGACGATCGCGGTACGGAAGGAGAACGCCTCTAAGGCGATCGCGACGAGGAGCACACCGACCGCGACATACCACCTCTCGATCGGGTGCGGATCGACGATCTTGTGGTAGCCCTCGTAGAGCGCGAAGAGACCACCGACGCTGAAGAGCACCACCGAGACGATGAACGCATAGATATAGCGATCGCGGCCATAGCCGAAGGGGTGTTCAGGCGTGGCCCGACGCCTCGACTGCCGGCCGCCGACGAGAAGCAGCGCCTGGTTGCCCGTGTCGGCCAGGGAGTGCACAGCCTCCGCCAGCATGGATGAGGACGTCGTGATCAGGAACGCGACAAACTTCGTCAATGCGATGCCGAGGTTGGCGAACATCGCGGCGATGATCGCTCTGGTACCGCCTTCCACGCTCATCGCGATGTCCTCCCCTCTGCGCAGATAGCAGCCCAGCTACCGCAAGGCGGTCTTCAGCTGGGTGATCGGAGTGATCGGCGTCGGGTCGACGCCGATCACGAGCGCGAGGTAGACGCTGGCGAAGTCGGCGATCGACACCAGGGAGGCGAGCCTTTCGACCGGGTGGCTCCCCTCGGCAGTCAACTCGCTGACCGGGACGCCCCGGTCCGCGGCCACGTCTGCCGATATCTCGCGCCTGCGAGCGACCTGCGGATGCTCCTCGGTATCCGCCAGTAGCACCAGCCGCAACGCGCCCACGGTCCGCTCGGCCTGCTCGACGCGGTCAGCGAAGAGGTCGTCGACATCCGAGCGCCGTGCCCCGACGCCGTACGGTCCATCGAAGGCCACGACTTGGTTGTGATTCGCCTCCGGGAGCCCACCGAATACGGCAGGCATCTTCGCGTTCTCGTTTAGCTGGCAGGCGAACCGATAGGCGGCGACATCTGCGATATCGCTCGACCCCCAGATCATCGGCGTGCTGCCGGCGAGCTCGAGCGCAAGGGATTTTGCCGGGTTCACGAAGGAGTCGGAGGACGGCCGGCAGCGCTCCGCGGCAGCATCGAGCAGGTCAGCGGTTGATGCGAGAACACCGGCGGGAACAGCGGCCAGCCCTAGCGCATCCGCCGCCACCAGCAGGGGCGCGGACAGCGCCCACATGTTCGCGCGCGGCAGCCGGCCGCCCGCGTCGACGGCCACGTGCACGCCACGGGCACGCTCGGATAGGTCAGCCAATGGGGATCCGGGCGCGCCGACAGTCAGCAGGCGGCAGCCACGCCGGCGGGCCTCCTCCACAACGGCGAGGGTCTCCTCGGTCGAGCCCGAGCAGGAGACGGCGGCCACGAGATCCATCGGCCCGGCCCAGCCCGGCAGCGTGTAGCTACGGGTGGCGACAACGGGGACGGCGCACTGTGGCCCGCAGACCGCGGCGAGTACGCTGCCCGCGATCCCGGAGCCGCCCATCCCGGCGACCACGACCGCACGCGGCCTGTCGTCGGCCATCAGCCGGCCGACGCCGGCCTCGTCGGCGGTATGCACGGCTTGGCGCACCTGGGCGCCAGAGGTGGCGACCGCACGAAGCATCGCGCCAGGATCGGCGGCCGCGAGCCTCTCCGGATCGTCGAGCAGCCCGTCGTCGACCTCGATCCTCACGCCGGCCCCGAATCGGCGGCCTCTCCCGCCGGGGACGAACCGCCGCTGTGATCATCGGGACGG
>DATBRJ010000054.1:0-16294 GCA_036560395.1 Actinomycetes bacterium
AGAACGCGGAGGCCGGCCGGCCCAGCGGCATCAAGATCAAGGTGAACTCGATCGTCGACGAGGTGGTGATTGACACGCTGTACCGCGCCTCTCTTGCCGGCGTGCCGGTCGATCTCTGTGTACGCGGCATATGCGGGGTGCGGCCGGGCGTACCCGACCTGTCCCCGACGATCACGGTCCGCAGTATCCTCGGGCGCTTCCTCGAGCATTCGCGGGTCTTCGTCTTCGAGAACGGCGGGACACCTGACGTGTGGATCGGGTCTGCGGATCTCATGCACCGCAACCTCGATCGCCGGGTGGAGACGCTCGTCCGGGTGACAGATCCTGGGCACATCGCCGATCTCGTAGGGTTGATGGAAATGGCGACGGCGGAGACGACCGCAGCGTGGCAGCTTGACGGAGAAGGGCAATGGCACCGTGCGGTCAGGGCCCCGGATGGCAGTCCACTCGTCGACATGCAACGCCGGCTGCTGCAATCCCGCCGATGGAGGACGGTTGATGCCTGACGAGGTGATCCTCGCCGCCGGTGCCGTGGTCTGGCGAGGCGAGGTCGGCTCACCCGAGGTGTTGCTTGTCCACCGGCCGAAATACGACGACTGGACGCTGCCGAAGGGGAAGGCGCTGCCCGGCGAACCGCTGCCGCAGACTGCGGTCCGAGAGGTGCAGGAAGAGACCGGGCTGCCCATCACGCTAGGCAGACCCCTGCCGCCGCAGGGATATCTGCGGGCCATCCGCCCCAAAAGGGTCGACTACTGGGCGGCAACGGTGAGCGAGCCACCGGGGAATGGTGGTTCGCTTGATTCGCACAATCAGGCCGGGAGCAGCAGCCACCACCAGGCCCCTTCGGCCCGTGGCTTGGGCGTGGGCAATGCCGAGGCCGGCGAGCAGTTCATGCCCAACCAAGAGGTCGACGCCATCGAATGGCTCCCCCTGCATCGCGCGCAGGATCGCCTCACCTATCCTCGCGATGCCGAGGTGCTCGCTGCGCTGCTCGACGTCCCCACCGGTACAGCGCCCTACATCTTCCTCCGCCATGCGTACGCAGGCTCCCCCGCTGCCTGGCGGGGGGATGACGCGCAGCGGCCGCTCGACGAGGCCGGTTTCGAGCAGGCAGCCACCCTCGCCGCGGTGCTCGCGTGCTATGGATCGGCTCGGGTGCTGAGCTCACCGGCCCTGCGTTGCACCCAGACGGTTGCGCCGTTCGCCGCGCTGATGGGACGGCCGGTCGAGGCGACATCGGCGCTGGCCGTTGACGCTCCGTACCAGCAGGCGGTCGAGGAGCTTCGCGAGCTGTTGAGCGCTGAATCGCCGGTCGTCTTCAGCGGTCATGGTGAGGGACTACCGGCAATGGTCGCCTGGGCGTGTGCCGCGCTAGGTGCCGCGCCGCCGATCGATGCGTCGCTCGGCAAGGGTGCGTTCTGGGCTCTGCACGTCGCGAAGGGTGCGGTCGTCGGCACCGAGTACCACCAGGTTTAGTGTCCCGTGTCCGAAGTCTCGTTGCGTCGGCCTGGTCCCGCCACCGTCAACGGACCTCGGACACGCGACGCTAGACGCGATGATTGATCAGCTGACCCGAGTGCCGGCGCTGACTCGACCTGAGCTGCTGGCACCAGCTGTTGCCACCGCGCTCCGCGCCTGGCACGGGCCGGGTGAGCTGGTCGAGGTGACCGAGATCGATCCAGCCGTGGCCGATACCGCGGCGTTCTGTGAACGCTATGGCGTCACTGCTGACGAGTCGGCGAATTGCGTCGTCGTTGCTGCTCGCCGCCGCGGCGAGCAGTGGCTGGCGGCATGCGTCGTCCTCGCGAACACAAGAGCGGATGTCAACGGGCTTGTCCGCAGGCACCTGGGTGCGCGCAAGGTGTCATTCGCGCCAATGGGGATAGCCGTGGCCGAGACCGGCATGGAATACGGCGGCATCACACCTATCGGTCTCCCGGCGAGCTGGCCGTTGCTCGTTGACGCGGCGGCTGCGGCGACCGAGCGCGTGATCATCGGCTCCGGGATCCGCGGTTCGAAGCTCGTCATCCCCGGCGCGCTCCTCGCTGCCCTGCCAAAAGCCGAGGTCCTCGAGAACCTGGCCGCCTGACCCGCCTCTAGTGTCAGCCTGCGGAGTCCTCGGACCGATCTACGTGATGGAGCCCCGGGTCGTCGGCTGGAACCGTGCGGATTGGGCCGGGACCGGTCTGCGGGGTTTCGAAGCGGATAGTCACCAAGCCGCGCCGCGACCCCCAAACCCATCCAGGACCGTACGTGTCATGAAGGACATCCTGTCCAGGGAGCCAGGCGGCCACGTGCGCATCCTGCGCCACTCCTCGGACCGCCTGCGGTCCAGGCGCCGTCGCGCCCGGACTGACCGCGTCGATGGCGGCGGCCTGGCGGGGACGATAGGGACCGGCAGGCAACTGTTCGCCGTAACCGACCGGCTCCTCGTCGGTGTCCTCCTCGTCTGCCAGGACATCGAACAGGTCACCCTGTACCCAGTCGGCGAGCGCGGACATACCTACGCCAAGCAGGCGAACGCCTGTCCTTGAGTCGACTTCGGCGAGCAGGCGCCGCGCAACGCGCACGATCGTACGTGGGTCGTCGGTGGGGCCGGGCAGCGTGTACGAGCGGGACAGCGTGGTGAAGTCATGCAGGCGGACCTTCACGGTGACAGTGCGCCCTGACAGGCCCTCGCGGGTCATCCGGCGGACAAGCCGGGAGGTGAGGATGTCGAGGATCGCCGCGAGTCGTACGGAATCGGAGATGTCGCGGTCGAAGGTGTCCTCCACGCTGACCGACTTTGACTCCCGCTCGGCGACGACCGGGCGGTCGTCCTCGGCGCGGGCGAGCCGATGAAGGTGCGCCCCGAGCGACTGTCCCACCAGCCGGATGAGCTCGTCCATGGACACCCTTTCGAGCTCGCGGATCAGATGCAGGCCGGCGCGATGCAGCCGGGCGGCGGTCGCCGGGCCGACCCCCCACAGTCGGGTGACGGGCAGCGGCCTGAGCAGCTCCAGCTCGCTGCCGGGGTCGACCACCTGCAGGCCGTCTGGCTTGCTCAGGTCGCTCGCAAGCTTCGCGATGAACTTCGAGGTGCCCGCTCCGACGGAAGCGGTCAGCCCAGTCGCTTCCATGATCGAGGCCCTGAGTTCGCTGCCGACCCTGCGCACCTGCTCGGCATCGAGGGGACTGGGTGGCGGGGCGGCGGCAAGATCCACAAACGCCTCATCCAGCGAGAGGGGCTCTACAAGCGGCGACAGGTCGCGAAGCAGCGCCATGATCGAGGTGCTCGCCTCGGAGTAGGCGCGGAAGCGAGGAAACAGGTAGGCGGCATTCGGGCACCGAGACCGCGCCTCCCTGGTCGGCATGGCGGAATGGACGCCGAACGCCCGCGCTTCGTAGCTCGCGGTCGAAACAACGCCGCGAGGACCGAGTCCACCCACCACGACCGGCCTGCCGCGCAGTGATGGTTTGTCGCGCTGCTCCACCGCAGCGAAGAACGCGTCGAGGTCCACGTGCAGGATGCTCGGCTCGCTGCGCACACCTCAATCGTCCCAGCGCAGGCCGACAAGCCGATTCCACTCCACCAACCAGAACGACCGGGGAGTGATGCCGTCCGGGAGGCGGCATGCCAGAGTAGCTCTATCGGTAGTCGATTGGGGCCGGGCGAGCTGGGGAAACTGCCGTCCGCCTGATCGTGGGAGGGCCTAGAGTGCCGCACGGCCGCGGGCGAGGCATTGGTCCGCGGTCGTTTAGAGACTGGTCTGCGTGGAGCGAGGAGCGGCCATGAGCATCGAGCCGGAGCCCGGCGCCCAACTTGATCTTTCCGATCCGCTCGTCGTGAACGCGCTTGCGCTCGATGAGTTCGACAGCCGGGTCCATGCCGTCGGCGACGATCAGTGGGCCAACCCCACGCCGTGCGCCGAATGGAATGTCCGCGCGCTCGTCAACCACCTGGTGTACGAGCTGCTCTGGGTACCGCCACTGATGGAAGGCCGGACGATCGCGGAGGTCGGCGACGCCTTCGAGGGGGACCAGCTCGGCGATGATCCGAAGGCCGTCTGGGAGGCCGCCTCGGTCGCCTCACGCATCGCCATCGAGGAGCCAGGCGCCATGCAACGAATGGTGCATCTGTCCTACGGCGACGTACCCGCTCGGCACTACATCATCGAGCTCTCCTCCGACCTCGCCATTCACGCCTGGGATCTCGCCCGTGGGGTCGGCGTCGACGACCAGCTCGATCCGGCCCTCGCCCGGTATCTGTACGAGTGGATCCTTCCGCACGCGGACGCTCTGTCCGGATCCGGCGCATATGCCCCGGCGGGTTCCGTCAGCGAGAACGCCTCGCCGCAGGACCGCCTGATTGCGCTCTCGGGTCGGGATCCGTCCTAGCGTTCCGTTGGACTGGCTGTCCACAGGGTCGAGAAAGCAGGCGGGTTCGTCCACAGTGGCAAGAGTCTTCCTTCCGGTGCCAGCCTGAGCTGGCCACGGTTGGTCCATGACGACCACCCGCCCTGCCGTCCCGATCACCGGCCCTGCGGATCTCGTCGGCGCCATCCCATACCTGCTCGGGTTCGTCCCTGACCGCAGTGTCGTCGCCGTCGCGCTCCATGGCGGCAGCCGGTCGGCCCGCCTGGGGCTCACCGTGCGGGTCGACCTGCCGCTCGCTCCAGGCGTTGCCGACTGTGCCACGTTCATAACCGGGCATCTCGTCCGTGCCGGCGCACGAGCAACCATCGTCGTTCTGTACGCGGACGGCGAAGCCCTTCCGTGCGACCTGGATCAGCTGATTGTCGAGCTTGGTCGATGCACCGCCGCTGCTCGTGTCGAGCTCTGGGATGTGCTGCAGGTGGCTAAAGACGTGTGGCGGTCGCGCCTGTGCGGCGATGCTGCGTGCTGCCCGCCGGGAGGCACGCCGGTCGATTCAACTGCGCCGAGCCTGGTTCAGGTCCATGCCATTGCCGCCGGGCTGTCCGCATTGCCGAGCCGGCAGGCGCTCGCCGACACCCTCAAGCCAGCGGAGACCGGGGCCGTTGCGGCCGTGAGCCGAGAGATCTCGAGGCTCACCGTCCGGCGGGCATCACAGACGCAGAGTGCGGTGGCAAGCCACCGTGCCAGGACAGTCCAGATGGCCAAGCAGATCGTTTACCAGCGCCAACTCGGTGCACGGGCGCCGCTGTCGTCTTGGCGTGCGGCACGGCTACTCACCGGATTGGCCGATATCGGCGCACGCGATCGCTGCTGCCAATGGACCTCTGGGGAGCACGGCAGTGCTGCTCTGAGCCTGTGGACCGAGCTGGTCCGGGTCAGCCCGACGCCCTATGCGGCGGCGCCTGCGACGCTGCTTGGTTACGTTGCGTGGCAGCAGGGCTTCGGCGCGCTCGCGAACATTGCTGTTCAGCGCGCGCTCGCCGATGACCCCGACTATTCGCTGGCACTGCTCATCGATCAAGCACTCGCCGACGGCCTCGACCCCGTCCAATGCCGTCCTGAGACTCTGCTGGCTACCGTTCTCCGGCCCGGAAGGCGCGGTGAGCCGGGAGGCGACCACCGACCCCGCATGGGAGGGCCGTCGGGCCGTGGGCGGGATCCGCCCAGCCGGGACCAGGACTCTCTGCGTCGAGCTTTCCGGCTCGGCGCGCTCAGCGTCAGCCGACCAGATGCTCGGGGCGGGCTCCCTGGGTTTCTTCGATATCCCTGGCAACCGTCTCGAGCAGCTTGTGAGTAAGCTCCGACATCGCCCGGGCGGTCGCCAGTTCGTCGCCGATCTGCGGTGACGGGATGTCGGCAGGATTTCGCCGAGCGACGCCGTCTCCGCGGAACTCTCTGCCATCGTTGGTGCGCAAGATCGCTAGCGCTCGGGTGACGTCACCATCCTCGGTCAGGCTAATGTCGACGGTCCACGTCTTCTGGTTCACTGAGGCCCCCTTCGCATCGTTCATCTCGCGTCCCGTGGAGGACCTCGGGCGCCTCCTGCGGGTCAGGTTCCGAGTGTCCATAACACGCCTGCCAATGCCCGAGCGCAAGCCGCCCGCGAGTGATCACGGGAGGAGCCCGGTTCTCGATTCTAGGACGCACGGCGTCACCTCGGTCGCGGACGCTGTGGTCGCCAACGCTGTGGTACGAAACGCTGTGGTCGCGGGCACTGTCGTCGCGGACACCCGTGCCTGGGCGATTCGACGCGAGGCGTCTTCCTCACCGACTACCCCGTGCCAGCCCAATCAGGTGATCAAGGACCCGGCCGCTGCGAAGGCCGTCGTGCTCGTGCTCGTTGGTGACCCAGTAGCGACAGGCACCCACCGTCTTGGCGGTCTCCAGCGAGAACGCGTACTCGACATACATGTCGTCGTGATAGATCGCTGCCGCAACCGGGACCTCGTTCGTGCGCAATCGCTCCACGTCGTAGAGGGGCGGCCAGTCGACCTTCGTCGCGAGGATTTCCGCTGTCTCCCTGAGTGGCACCAGCGCGGGATCTTCGTCGAACATCCAGGGGTAGATCATTTCTCCGGTGAACAGCAGCGGTGTCGCATCAGGATCGAACTGCGGATATTCGGCGCGTACCCGCTCTGCCGACCAGTTGGTCACTTGTCCTCGAGCCCAGCAGGCCTCGTGCAGGACGGCATAGAGCGGCATGGTCGCGAATGAGACCAGCGACCAGACGGTATGCAGGAAAGAATCCGATAGCGCCTGCGCATCCGATCCGGGGAGGAACGCCTCCTCGAGCAGGAAGTGGAGATCGTCGAAATGCCGGCGCTGACCCAAACGAATCCCGAGATGCTGAAAGCGCCGCGGTGTGAACCGCTCGCCGGTTGGTAGGCGGACGTCGTTGTCACGCAGGTGCGCGGCCACCCTTGTGGCCACCTCGGCATCGTCTGGATATCTCGCGTAGTAGGCCTGGTTCTTCTGCAAAGTCCGCTGGTAAGTGGCCCGGTAGATCTCGTCCACCGTCGCCACCAGCGGCGGCAGGCCACCGGCCACGAGGGCGTCCTGCAGGCCCTCCGGTGCGAGCGAGAGATAGGTCATCGTGCAGAACCCGCCGAAGCTCTGACCGAGCGCAGTCCAGCGCGTTTCTTCGCCGGCCAACCTGAGCCGCACCAGCTCCGCATCACGCACGATCGAGTCAGCACGAAAGTGCTCCAGGTATTCGGCTTGCGCCGACGGAGGACCGACCCGGGCCAGGGTCTGCCGTGTCGCGGGACTGCTGCGGCCGGTGCCACGCTGGTCGAGTAGGACGACCCGGTAGTCGTCGAGCGCCCGGTTCAGCCAGCCTGTGCGACCGCCCGCGGGCCGGTCGGCCTTTCCACCCGGGCCGCCTTGCAGATAGACCAGCCAGGGCAGATCGTCTGGCACCCGGCCACGCCGGTCGAGCTTCTCCGCACCGACCACGTCACGCGCGAACACCTCGATCTGTTCGCCGTCCGGCTGGGTGTGATCCAGCGGTACGTGGATGACGTGGTCGGTGAAGGCCAGGCCGGGTTGCCGGTACATGAACGTCATGGCGTAACGCTATGCCGCTATTCCACCGACCTCGGCCACGCACGCTCCCTCTGGTTGTTCGGGATCTCCTCCGTAGCTTCGCCGGCTGGATCGGGTGCCCGCGCTGTTTGCGAGTGAGTGGGCAGAGCGGGACTCTCATGGCCTGCCGCCCAGGACGGGTGCTCGCGGCGCGCCCAGTCCAGTGAGACATACCCGGTGCGCAGCCCGAGTCGAGCCTCGGGATCACGCAACGCGAAGATGATGTGCCCGGCCGTCATGACGACAACCGCGGCGGCAAGCCAGTCGTGGACGAAGGTCGCGCCTTGCCGATAGCGCAGCGGCCATGGATTCGGCCAGCCGAGAACAACTCCGGTCCCCACCAACACGAGGATGGTCCCACCGACGAAGGCGGCGTTTAGCTTCTGCCCCGGGTTGAACTTGCCGATGGGGACTCGTCCTTGGCGGCGGTCCTTGCGTCGAAACCACTCCCAATCGGCGGCGTCGAACCTGTTGAGCAGCCGAAGGTCGGCACGGAACGCGCCGGAGAGCAGCCCGGCAACTACCGGCACCGGCAACGCAAGCCCGGCATAAAGGTGGATCGTCGCGATCAAGTGCCGCCGACCGACCACGACCGCCAACGGGCCGAAGTAGAGCATCGCTGCTGTCAGCAGACAGACTCCCATCAGGAGCGCAACCGCCCGGTGAACCCGTCGCTGCGCTCGCGTGAAGCGCTGTACCGCATTACGCGGGCTCATCGTCGCGCCCATTGGAACGGCCGATCCAGGCGTCGATGTCATAGCCCAGGCGCTCCCAGTAGCCCGGTACGACCTCGGGCACGACCTCGATGCCGTCGAGCCATTTCAGCGACTTGTAGCCATACATCGGCGCGGCATAGAGGCGGACCGGTCCGCCGTGGGCGCGGGTGACGGGCTTGCCGTACATCTGCAATGCCACGAGCACGTCAGGGCGCCGCGCCTGGTCCAGCGTCAGCGATTCGGTGTACGTGCCATCAAAGGACCTGAGCAACAGAGCATGGGCGGTCGGTCGTACGTTTGCCGCATCGAGAAGTGTCGACAGCCGCACGCCGGACCACGGCACGTCCTCGACGCGCCACCCGGTCACACATTGGAAGTCCTTGGTCAGCTGCGTCTGCGGTAGCGCCCGCAATGCGGCGAGGGTGTAGGTGGCCGGGCGCTCGACCAGGCCACCGACCGTCAGGCGGTAAGCCTCCTCCGACCGGTGAGGCTGATCACCGGTGACCGAGTAGTACCGGAACTGCCCGCCAGTCGGCAGCAAACTGGTCAACCCGGTGGGGTCGTTCTCGGTGAGCGGCGCGAGGGCCGAGTTGATCGCCGACTGGATCCGGTCGCCGAAGACCACTCCAGCTGCCCCGGCGACGATCATGCCGAGGACCACCCGTCGGCCGACGGGAGCACCTTCGCCATCCACAGCACCAATGAGAACACCGACTCCGACCAGAAGCACCTGATCAGGCCGTTCTTCGTCAGTTGGTAAGGCGTCGGAGACTGAGCCGATCAGGGTGCCCCGCCGGCCGGCGAACCCTCGTCCGGCGCGGATCGAGGTGCGGTGGTCGGTCGCGGTGAGTACGGTCGGAGCATGACGCTCCGCCTGACCGGCAACGACGAGGCTGACGCCCTGCTGTCGAAGGACCCGTTCGCCCTGCTTGTCGGCATGTTGCTCGACCAGCAGATGCCGATGGAGCGCGCGTTCGAGGGTCCGTACAAGCTGACCCAGCGGCTCGGCGGTGACCGCCTCGACGTTCGGCAGATCGCTGAGGCAGATCCGGAGAAGTTCGCCGCGCTGTGCGCACAGCCCCCGGCGGTTCACCGCTTCCCAGGCGCGATGGCGGCAAGGATCCAGGCGGTGGCCCAACACATCGTCGATACCTACGGCGGTGACACGGCCGCCTTGTGGACTACCGCCGACTCCGGTTCTGAGCTACTCCGCAGATTGAGTGCTCTGCCTGGCTTCGGAGACCAGAAGGCACGGATCTTCCTCGCCCTGCTGGGCAAGCAGCTGGCGGTCACGCCCGAGGGCTGGCGGGAGGCAGCCGGTGCCTACGGCGAGGAAGGCGTTCACCGATCGGTTGCCGACGTTGTCGACGCTCGCAGCCTGACCCAGGTCCGGGAGCACAAGCAGCAGGTCAAGCAACAGGCGAAGCAGGCAAAGGAGACCGCAGGCAGCAAGTCGCCACGGGTGCGGTGACGTAAGCGCCACAGGGGCGTACTCTCTGTGGTCAAGCGGCTACGGAAAGCGGAGGGATCGGGGCATGACGCTTCCGTTGCAGGCGGGTCGGGTCGAAGCAGACCGCCAGCAGGTCGGAGATGCCCTGCTCGACGCACCGCTTGCGATCGCGATCCACGGCACTGATCTTCGATATCGCTACGTCAACAACGCCTTCGCGGCACTCAACGACCAGCCTGTCGCTGCCCACATCGGCCGGCTACCAAGTGAGATCTTGAGCCGCAAGTCGGGGGAGGCCGTCGAGCGTGTCGTCCAGCGGGTCCTTTCGACGGGGAGGGCTGAGACCGACGACGACTTTCTCGCTCATCGGCGGATAGCCGACCGCGATCTCCGGGCAACGTGGTACCCGATCATCGATGCCGATGGCGAGATCACCGGGGTCGGTACCTGCATCGAGGACATCACCCGCCAACGGCTGGCAGAGCACAGGCGGCGGCGCAGCGAGGAGCGCACCCGGTTCATCCAGGCGACGACCGAACGACTCGCTCTGGCCATGTCCTTCGACCAAGTGGTGAAGGTCATGGACGACGTGGCCAGCGTCGCGCTGAACGCCGACTACTCGGGCGTCGCGTTGCTCGAGAACGGCTGGATGACCTTCCCGCGGCCGCTCGGCATGGAAGGGCCAGGCTGGCACGAGGTACCGATGGAGCGGCCCACACTGGTCACCTCGGTCATGAGCGAGGGCAGACCCTGGTTCGTAGAGAGCCCCGAGGAGCTACGCAAGCGTCTGCCCTCGGCGAACACCGAGCGCTTCCTGGCTGAGACCGAGGAGCGTGCCTGGGTCGGCCTGCCGCTGGTGACTTCATCGCGTCAGATCGGCGTCCTCCGCTTCGCGTTCCGTACCCCTCGGTCCTTCGGTGACGAGGATCGCGCCTTCCTTGAGTCGCTCGCCGCGCAATGCACGATCGCGGCCGAGCGCGTACAGATGTTTGCCGACGAGCATCGCAAGGCCGTTCTGCTCCAGCGCAGCATGCTCCCGATGACGCTTCCGATGATCCCCGGCCTTCTTGTGGCGCAGCGCTACCTCCCCCTCGGCGGCCAAGACGAGACCGGAGGCGACTGGTACGACGGATTCCTGCTCGATGACGGCCGGGTGGCGTTCTCGGTCGGCGATGTCATGGGCAAAGGAGTCGAAGCCGCTGCCGGGATGGGCCGGCTGCGCTCTGCCGTGCGAGCGGCGGCGTTCGCCGATCCAGATCCGGCCGCCGTGCTCACCGTTCTGGATCGGCTCTTCACCTGCACCGAAACCGACGACTCGCTCACCACGCTGGTCTACGGAGTGGTGACTCCACGGACCGGCGACCTGGTCCTTGGTGACGCCGGTCACCTGCCTGCCCTGCTCATCCCTGCCGAGGGCGAGCCGCAGTTGATCGACGCCGGCCCCGGATCTACGCCACTCGGCGTCGCGGAGGCCAGGGAGACGATGCATCTGCGCCTCAACGTCGGCGACACGCTGCTGCTGCACTCGGACGGCCTGGTCGAGGATCGCAGCCGTGGTTTCGACGAGGGTCAGGCAGAGCTGGCCCGGCTCGTGAGGGACCTGCCAAGGATTCCGCTCGGCTCGTTCTGCGATCTTGTCGTCCATGCCATGACGGCTGGAGTACGGATCGAAGATGATGTGACCTTGCTCGCAATTCACCGCGAGACGTAGCAGCCGGAATCGACCTGCTCCGAGGCGACGACCCTGCTCACAACAGGTCACCGGTCGTGGGCCTGAAGTGGCCGAACGGCAACCTTTTCGGTCCGATAAGCGTTTGAGTCCCACGGGCAAGCGTGCCGCGGGCGGTATTTCGGAATACCCTGACGTGGCACAATGCAATGTCCCCAAGCGGCCTTCCGAGTGATCGTCCGCATGTGGTGAACATCCCCAACTGTTCGCCTTGTGGCTCTCGTTTCTGGCCTAGAGGTGGACTTGCTCGCGCCGTGGATCGACCATCTAGCCAAGAGGACAGGTAGTGCCGGCCAGGACATCGCTGACCAACTCAACCGTGCCGCGCGGCGCCTCGACGCTGCGGCGGCCGGCTCGCCGGGCCGATATCTCGGGGAGGCCGCGGCAGCGGGCACGACTCGATCGACTCGGCGGGTCGCAGTGCTCCCAGTCCCGCAGAACCGCCTCGAGGGAGACGGTATGACCACCAAGGTCCGTGCCACCGACTCGACGGATGCGGCGCAACCACGGCATGGTCGCAAAGCTGCCAGCGCGGCAACAGCGACCAAAGAGGTCGCGACGGCCAGGACGAGCGCCAAGAGGGCTGCCTCGAGCGGCGGCGGAAACACGAGGAGCAGCCCGGCGAAAACAGTGACGGCCAAGGCGCGCACTTCCAAGGCAGCCGCCGGAGCTGGCACAGCCAAGACCCGCACTGCCAAGGTGGCGGCCGGAGCCGGCGCAGCCAAGACCCGCACTGCCAAGGTGGCGGCCGGAGCTGGCGCAGCCAAGACCCGCACTGCCAAGGTGGCGGGCGGAGCTGGCGCAGCCAAGACCAGCGCCACCAAGGCTCGTACACCCAGGGCCGGCGGCGGCAAGACCAGCCCTGCCACGAAGGGGGCTGCCAGGCCGAGCACCGCGAAGGCCGGCAGTCCCAGGGCTAGCACTGCCAAGGCCCGCAGTCCCAGGGCTAGCACCGCCAAGGCCGGCGCCACGAGGACGTCCGCGCCTGCGACGGCTACCAGACCGAGCAGCGGCAAGACGAGTGCCGCCAAGTCGGCACCTAAGGCCGCGAAGACCTCCGCGACGAAGCGGACCACCCCCAAGACGACGAGTAATGCAAAGGGCGCCGTGAAGAACACCGCACCTGCCAAGAAGACCACCGCCAAGGCGCCCGCGCGGTCCACGAAGGCGGCGCCGGTGAAGAAGACCGCCACAAAGTCGGCGTCATCGGCGAGGGCCGACTCGACGGCTACGCCGAGAACCACAGGCAAGAAGGCGACCTCAGCGCCTAAGCCGGCCCGGGGTCCGGCCGCAAAGAGCTCCACCAGCAAAGCGCCGTCCCAGCCGGCAACGGCAGCGGCCAAGACGGCAGGCACGGTGGCGACGGTCCCGGCCCAGAAGTCCCGGATCGAGGCGCCTGAAGTGACAGCGCAGGACATCCAACCAGACACCGACCTCGCAGCGAGCCTGATAGAGGCGGCGGCGATGAGCAAGGCGACGCCGATAGCGGATGATGTCGAGCTCACCGACGAGATGGCCGCCGCGCTAGAGCTGGACGAAGAGCTGGCCGAGGTCGAAGAGGAGGCCGAAGGCTTCGTCCTGTCCGACGAGGACGACGCCGACGAACCGGCCGCCCAGGTCGCACAGGCGGGCGCGACCGCCGATCCGGTGAAGGACTACCTCAAGCAGATCGGCAAGGTCCCGCTGCTCAATGCTGAGCAGGAAGTCGAGCTCGCGAAGCGCATCGAGGCGGGCCTGTTCGCCGAGGACAAGCTCAACGTGCCAGCGAGCCCCAACCCGAAGCTGCGCCGCGAGCTCGAGGTGATCGCCGCGGACGGGCGCCGCGCCAAGAACCACCTGCTCGAAGCTAATCTCCGCCTCGTCGTCTCGTTGGCCAAGCGTTACACCGGCCGTGGCATGCTCTTCCTCGATCTGATCCAGGAGGGCAACCTCGGACTGATCCGCGCGGTTGAGAAGTTCGATTACACCAAGGGCTACAAGTTCTCGACGTATGCGACCTGGTGGATCCGCCAGGCCATCACTCGAGCAATGGCCGACCAGGCCAGGACGATCCGTATCCCCGTGCATATGGTCGAGGTGATCAACAAGCTTGCGCGGGTACAGCGCCAGATGCTCCAGGACCTCGGCCGGGAACCGACTCCCGATGAGCTGGCCAAGGAACTCGACATGAGCCCGGAAAAGGTCATCGAGGTCCAGAAGTACGGCAGAGAACCCATCTCGCTGCACACCCCCCTGGGCGAGGACGGCGACAGCGAGTTCGGTGATCTCATCGAGGATTCCGAGGCGATCGTGCCCGCCGACGCAGTGTCCTTCACGTTGCTGCAGGAGCAGCTGCATTCCGTCCTGGACACCCTGTCAGAGCGGGAGGCAGGCGTCGTATCGATGCGGTTCGGGCTTACCGACGGCCAGCCGAAGACGCTCGACGAGATCGGCAAGGTCTATGGCGTGACCCGGGAGCGGATCCGCCAGATCGAATCGAAGACCATGTCGAAGCTGCGACACCCGTCACGCTCCCAAGTCCTCCGTGACTACCTCGACTGACCGCTCTGGACTTATAGCGTGCTGACCAGCAGAAACACCGATCAACGGCTTTAGCTTGCACTAGCATGCCGGAATGAGTCAAGATATCTGACCGTGGGAAATCGGCGAGTCAGAGATAGTGCAAATCGGCATCATGCTGCCGATCTCGCCTCGCTGCTCGACTCGTGGCTGCTGCACCTCCGCGCCGAGCGCAAGTCCCCAGAGACCGTCAAGGCGTACGGCGATGGGGTGCGGCGGTTCCTGGCGTGGGCGGCAAGTACGCAGAGCTCTGCGCACTTGGACCGGCCGACGGTGAACGCGTTCATCGCTGACCTGCTCGACAGCGGCGCCGAACCGTCCACCGCACGGTCGCGGCATCTCGCCCTTCGGAGGTTGTCGGCGTGGCTGTACGAAGAGGGTGAATTGCCCTCTGACGAGCTGATCGGGTCGAAGCCGCCGAAGCTGGACCAGAAGATCATTCCGGTGCTCACCGAGGCCCAGATCGCCGCACTGCTCAAGACGTGCCAGGGTCGGGAGTTCCGCGACCTGCGAGACGCCGCGATCATCCGTCTGATGATCGAAACCGGCGCGAGGGCCGGCGAAGTGGTCCTCCTCACCCTCGACGACGTTGACCTGACCCGAGGGTCCGTGGTGATCCGCCGTGGGAAGGGCGGCAAGGCGCGACGGGTTCCCATCGGGCCGCAGACCTCGAGGAGCATCGACAGGTACCTGCGGGCCCGGC
The DNA here is from genome assembly GCA_036560395.1 of Actinomycetes bacterium. GTDB lineage: Bacteria > Actinomycetota > Actinomycetes > JAKEEW01 > JAKEEW01 > DASYTV01. The sequence goes on from DATBRJ010000054.1 coordinate 14,658, forward strand.
GGGCGCACTCGTCGGCGTCATCGCCCGAGCTGTGGCTTGGGGACCGTGGGAAGCGGTTCGGTTATGACGCGCTCCACAAGACGCTCAAGATGCGTGCCGACATGGCGGGGATCCCCGGGTTCCACCCACACGTCCTACGGCACACAGCGGCGTCCAGGTGGCTCGCGGCGGGCGGCTCCGAGGGTGGACTTATGGCGGTCGCCGGCTGGTCCCGTCGAGACATGATCGACAGATACACCCGCGCCACGTCGGAGGCGCGGGCCGCCGACGAGGCGCGGCGGCTCGGGTTGGGGGATCTCTAGACGGGCCCGCCGTACGCGCCGACAACCTGGGTTCCGTTCGGCGCGACAGACAGGACCGTCGTCTGGTCGTCGCCGAACACGTCCGCGCTGATACCGGGCTGGTCCCGTAACCGCTTCCACATCCGGCGCAGCTGTATGCGCCGCCGCTCATCGCCGGTCGGAACACAGAGCAGGACGCCGTCCGGGTATCGCCGTCGGTGCCAGCGCACTAGGCGTTCCACGAAGACGACGCGGCATGAGGAAGGGCACCCTGCTCGAAGCAAGGTGCCCTTCGGGAGCCAGGCTGACCTGCAGATTTGTGAGAGCGCGATCCTAAGTAAGATCCTTCTCGCCGTCGCCGTCGCCGTGGTCGATGTCGACCGGATAGTCGGGCGGTAGCTCGAACGGTTCAGCTCTGCCTTCGACATGGACGCGCACCCATGGTGTTGCGCTCCTCGTCGCGGTGTGCTCGTCGGTGTAGTGCTCGACTTTGGTGACCTTTTGCCATCGCGCTGTGATGAGCACGTGATCGCCGGTACGGATCTTGTCTGCGGTCATGGAGGGGTACCCCTTCGATGGTTCCGCCGGCCGCCGTGCCTCGCCGTCGCCAGCGTCAGCGGGATCGGCGACGGCGAGGCTCCGTAGGATGTACCGCTCAGATCTCCGGAAGTGTTACGGGCCTTCGGATACGAACCGAAACGCAGGACCTTTGGCCCTAGTTTGGCGCAGCTTGTGCAGTCGCAGCGCGGAACGGGAGTCGCGATGACCGGGGACTTGCCGCGTTGATCGGTGCCGTCGCGATCCCTCCCGACCCCCGTTGCCGGGAGGCGGCCAGGTTGTGACCCCGAAGTTGTCGATCATCGGCGACGGCCGCCGTACGGCGACGGTCAAGGCGACGTCGCGCGTCACCGTCTGGAACATGTTCGGAACAGAGTTCCGAAACCTGGAGCACCACTTCCCCGAGCTGGCCGAGAAGATTCGGACGGCGTACGCCTAGGCGCCGTTACCTGGCCTGGGTGATGTGTGTCCCTCGTCAAAGGACCGCGGTCCCGGCGCGGCCACGTCTGCCGCTGCCTTCGGGGAACGATATGGCGGGCTGCGGGTGTCAGCCGTCGATGACCGCGACCGCGTCGACCTCGATGAGGTACTCGGGCCTGGCCAGTGTCTGTACCCCCACAACCGTGTCGGCTGGCTTGTGATCGCCGAACAGCGTCACCCGGGCCTGTTCGATCACTGGCAGGTACTCCGGCCGGTGCTGAGCGACGTAGATAGTGATCTTGGCGACCTGCTGGGGGTGGGCACCGGCAGCGGCGAGTGCGCGGCCAAGGTTGGCGAACACCTGATGGGCTTGGGCTG
>DATBRJ010000055.1:0-5184 GCA_036560395.1 Actinomycetes bacterium
GCAGTGGCGCATCAGCTCGATCAGGCTAGCCGACTGACCGGTCGGGGGTGAGGGCGGCACGCAGAGCTTGATCGATGGTCGGATCGCGGAACTCGAAGCCGGCGTTGCCGAGCTTCGCTGGCACGATCCGGTGGCTGCTGAGAAGGAGTTCGGCGAGACCACCGAGCGCTGTTCTCAGCAGGGGTGCAGGGACAGTCACGAGGGCCGGACGCCGCACAGCGTGGGCGAGGGCCGTGGTCAGTTCTGCATTGGTCACCGCATTCGGCGCGGTCGCATTGACCGGTCCTGACATCTCGTCATGCTCGAGGAGGTAGATCACCGCGCGCACCTCGTCTTCGAGTGAGATGAAGCTCCAGTACTGGCGGCCGCTGCCCAACCGGCCGCCGAGCCCGAGCCGGAAGATCCTGAACAGCGGCCCGAAGGCGCCGCCCTTGCTGGCGACCACAAGGCCGTTGCGGCTGTGCACCACGCGAATGCCGGCCCGCCTGGCCGGATCGGCGGCGGCTTCCCAGGCCTTCGCGAGGTCAGCAAGGAATCCGGTGCCGCCAGCCGATGATTCATCCTGCGGCTCGTCTGAGTCACGGTAGTAGTCCACGCCTGAGGCGCAGACGAGGACGCGTGGCTTCGGCTCGAGCCGTGCCAGGCTGTCGCTGACAATGCGGGTACTGATGACGCGGCTGTCCCAGAGCACGCGCTTGTACGACGCCGTCCACGGCCGCCCGCCGATGCTGGCGCCGGACAGATGGACGGCGGCCTCGACCCCCTGCAAGAGCTCAGCGTCAATGGTGCCTGCGGCTGGGTCCCAGCTCACCTCGTCCGGAGTACGCGCTGCCCGGCGAACCAAGCTGACGATGTCGTGACCGCGTTCGCGGAGTGCGGGGATGAGGGCTGAGCCAATGAGTCCCGAGGCACCGCTCACGGCGACCTTCATCACCCGCCTCCTGGTCGTGCCGTCGCCCGCGTAAGCCGGCTGCTACAGCCCGAGCTCGGCCTCGAACGCACCCTCTTCGAGACGCTGCTTCACCGCCTCGAGGAACCGCGCGGCGTCGGCACCGTCGACGAGGCGATGATCGTAGGTGAGCGCGAGGTAGACCATGGACCTGATCGCGATCGTCTCGCCGAAGTCCGCATCGTCGACGACAACCGGTCGCTTGACGACCGCGCCGGTTCCGAGGATGCCGACCTGCGGCTGGTTGATGATCGGCGTGTCGAAGAGCGCACCACGGCTGCCGGTGTTGGTCAGCGTGAATGTGCCGCCGCCAAGCTCATCTGGGGTGATCTTGTTATTGCGGGTGCGATCCGCCAGGTCGGCGATCTTGCGTGCGATGCCGGCAAGGTTGAGGTCGCCGGCGTTCTTGATGACCGGCACCATCAGGCCGCGCTCCGTGTCTACCGCAATCCCCAGGTGTTCGGAATCGTGGTAGGTGACCTCGCCCTTGTCGGTATCGATGACCGCGTTCACCATCGGGTACTGCTTGAGCGCCTCGACTGTCGCCACGACGAAGAACGGCAGGAACGACAGCTTGGCGCCCTCGCGTGCCTCGAAGCTCCGCTTCGCCCGCTCGCGCAGCCGGGCGACCTTCGTAATATCCGCTTCCACGACCGTGGTGAGCTGAGCGGAGATCCGCAGCGACTCGACCATGCGCTTGGCGATGAGCTGGCGTGGCCGGGACAGCTTCTCGGTACGACCGCGCAGCGGCGACGGCGCGCCACGGGTCGCGGCGCCAGCCGGCTGGGTGGACACGGGTGCGCCGGCCTCAGGGGCGGCGGGTTCGGCCTGCTGGGCCGCCTCGGCAGCCTTTGCCGCCTCGATCACGTCCTGTTTGCGAATGCGGCCGCCGACACCCGTGCCGGTCAGTGATCCGAGGTCGACACCGTGCTCGGCCGCGAGCTTGCGGACGAGCGGGGTGACGTAAGCGGCAGCGGCAGCCGAACCGTCGACCGCGGGAGCCTGGGGCTGCGACGGCAGGGATACCGCCTGCGCTGCCGCAGGCGTCGGCGGCCGCTCCGGTGGCGCCGCCGGCGCGGGTGGAGCGGGTGACGCTGGTGGCTCCGCTGGTGCCGGGGGCGCTGGCGGGGGTGGCGGTGCTGAGGCAGGTGCCGGTTCGGCCGGCACCGGCGCGGCCGGCTGCGCCTGCGGGGCCGCGGGCTGCTCGGTCGGTTCATGGCCTGCCGCACCCGGCTCACCGATCACCGCAAGTTCGGTGCCGACGTCGACGGTCTCGTCCTCACGGACCTTGATCGACAGGAGTACGCCCGAGGCCGGCGCGGGGATTTCGGTGTCGACCTTGTCCGTGGATACCTCGAGCAGCGGCTCGTCGGCCTGGACGGTGTCGCCCTCCTGCTTGAGCCAGCGGGTGACGGTACCCTCCGCCACGCTCTCACCGAGCGCAGGCAAAGTGACGGGGAAGGTCCTACCACCGCTCCCGGCGCCACCGGTCGCCGGCGATGCCGCCGACGGGTCGGGCTGGCTGGACACGGCTGCGGCTGCACCGACCTCGGCGTCCGCGGTTTGATTACCGTTCGGCGCAGCATGGCGCCCCGTGCCCACGGCGGTGTCCTCCTGTCTATCGGCCGCCGCTCCTACGTCAGATCCGGCCGTCGGTGCGGTCCAGTCGCCGTAGCCGCCGCCCGCCTCGCTGCTCGCCGAGCGAGCGACATCGGCGTCCGCGGCTTGTTCACTGTCCTCTCCCGCCGGCGGCGGCGCTGCGGCCTGGGCGGCGGCGGGCTCTGACGTGCTCGCCTCAGGTCCTACGGTCTCTGTCGCCGAGCTGGCTTCAGCCTGCTCACCGATTACGGCGAGTTCGGCGCCGACGTCGACGGTCTCGTCCTCACGGACCTTGATCGACAGGAGGACGCCCGAGGCCGGCGCGGGGATTTCGGTGTCGACCTTGTCCGTGGATACCTCGAGCAGCGGCTCGTCGGCCTGGACGGTGTCGCCCTCCTGCTTGAGCCAGCGGGTGACGGTGCCCTCGGTCACGCTCTCGCCGAGCGCCGGGAGGGTGACGGAAACCGGCATACCTCGTGACTCCTTCGGTCATCTGGTCGTGGTTCATCGAGGTCTCACAGCATTAACCCGCGGACTCCTCATTCCTATGCTTGAGCTGCCCGCTTGTCGCGATGCTTGTCGCCTCGCGCTGTCCAGTCGTACCACGTCCGCCGGGTGGTGTGCGATCAGCCCCCTGCGGTGGCGGCGGCGTGGTACTGCGGAGGCAGCCAGATGATGGGCGATCAGCCCGCGCGAGCAGCCGATGCCGTGCACTGGCGGGTGTCAACCGTGGACATGCAACGGCTTCCCGGCGAGCGCCATGTGCGCCTCGCCTAGCGCCTCGGACTGCGTCGGATGCATGTGGACAAGCTGAGCGACGTCGCTTGGGTAGGCCTCCCAGTTGTAGATGAGCTGTGCCTCTGAGACAAGCTCGCCCATCCGGCTCCCCACCATGTGGATGCCGACGACAGGACCGTCCTTCTGCCGTACCAGCTTCACCGCACCTGACGTCCTGAGGATCTGGCTCCTGCCGTTGCCGGCGAGGTCGTAAACGAACGTCTCGATGTTGTCGTTTCCGTAGCGCTCGCGAGCGGCCGGCTCGGTCAGGCCCATGGAGGCGACCTCGGGCTCGCTGTAGGTGACCCGGGGCACCCCGTCGTAGTCGATGGGCACAGGGTTCAACCCGGCGATCCGCTCGGCGACCAGGATGCCCTCGCCGAACCCGACATGGGCGAGCTGCGGCGTGGGGATCAGGTCCCCGACGGCCGAGATGGTTGGGATGTTCGTCTGGCAGAGCGCGTCCACCTTGACGTAGCCCCCCTCCAGCTCCACCCCGACCTCGGCATAGCCGAGACCCTCTGACACCGGGCCGCGGCCGACGGCGACGAGAAGGAGCTCAGCCTCGAAGGTCTTGCCGTTCTCGGTCGAGACGAGAACACCGGTCTCGGTCCGCTCCATGCCGGAGAATCGTGCGCCGACCTCGAAGACGATGCCGCGGCGCCGGAACGCCCGCTCGAGCCGCTTGGAATTCTCCTCGTCCTCGGTGGGCAGCAGATGCGGAAGCGCCTCGATCACGGTGATCTCGGAGCCGAAGGACCGCCAGGCCGATGCGAACTCCGCGCCAATGACTCCGCCGCCGAGAACGATCGCCGAGGCGGGCACGTGGTCAAGCTTCAGAGCGTGCTCGCTGCTGATCACCCGATCCCCATCGATCTCGAGGCCCGGCAGCGACTTGGGCGCTGAGCCGGTGGCGAGCACGACGTGCCGCCCTTCGAACAACTGAGTGCCAGTCGCGGTGTCGACCTCCACGGCGGTCGGCGAAACCAGCCGCCCGGTCCCCTCGACATAAGTGATCTTGGCTGCCCTGATCAGGCCCTGCAGGCCCTTGTACATCTTCGTGACGACGCCGTCCTTGTAGCTGCTGAGACCGGCCATGTCGATGCCGTCCAGACTGGCCTTGATCCCGAACTGCTCGCTTTCCCGCGTCTGATCGGCGACCTCCGCGGCGTGCAACAGCGCCTTGGTCGGAATGCACCCTCGATGCAGGCAGGTGCCTCCGACCTTGTCCCGCTCGATGAGCGCCACGTTCAAAGGGATATGAGCGGCTCGCAGCGCACAGGCGTAGCCACCACTGCCGCCTCCCAGGATCACGACGTCGAACACGGTCCCGGTGGTCTCGGCCACGGCGAACGCTCCTCAGTTATCACTTTCGGTTTCCGACAGCCATCCTCCCACTTTGGGACAACCCGCGACCGTCGAGGGATCTCGGTAGCCGACGCGGGCCTCAAACCGCTGTCGAGGTGGGCGTTATGGCATACCGTGTCCCCACTGGAGCATGGTCCTGGGCACTGTCGGGTGATCAGGTACGTCTTGCTATAGGTGAGGATGTACGAGGGAGGCAGGTTGGCGCTGTTCAGCAAGCGACGGTCGGGGCAGCTTCGAACGGCGACGTCCGACGACGAGCGGCATCTGCAAGAGTTCGTCAGAAGTCGGCGTGGAGTTGAAGCTTTCATCGAGCCGCGCACGGCGGTGACAGAGACGACCATGCTGCTCGTCGCCGATACGGGGGAGTGGACCAGGCGTCGAGTGGCCGGCCCTCAGGCAGCCCATTCCCTGGCCGGACGACTGGGCATTCCCGCCTACGACGCGGGCGTTGTGGGCTACCCACAGCGCATGCGGGAGTGGAACCGAAGGCA
>DATBRJ010000056.1:0-2159 GCA_036560395.1 Actinomycetes bacterium
GAACACTTCGGCGTCCCCGTCCCACCACACCTGGCGCGCCAAGCCGGTAGCGACCACAAGGCCCGCGAGAAGGGCCTCGGCGACGGTCAGCTGCTCGCCGCGAAGCACACGTCCGTGAAGGCGAGCCGTCGCACCCTCGGAGGCCAGCACGTTGGTCGGGAAGTACCTCACAGAGGATCCCCACGGTCGCCGAGCCCGCTGCGGAGTCACATATCCGGCCTGGACGAGTCGCTGGCCCACCCGGTTGGCGGCGTCCTGGGAGAAAAAGGCCAACCACGTACGCAGCGGGTGGAGCTCGGGTTCGGACAAGACCTGGCCGAGCACCCGGCGGGCGAGCTCGTCGGAGGGCGGCGTCCTGTCGATGACTGCCAGCCCACCGGCGGTCACGGTGACGCTTCCCAACAGGATGAGCTCGCCGATCAGTGCCCCGGCCAGGCCGAAGCCGGTCGTCCGCTGAGGCAGGTGCGGCTTGCCGGTCCGTAAGTCGTGGGCGATGAAAAAGAACTCGTCCGCAGGCCGGAGCATCTAGGGCTACCTCGTCGCGTTCCGTGTGCAGCTAGCTGACTGTCCTCCGAGTGCGGTGTGACGGTCCGCACGCGGATGTACGCGCACAGTTTGGCCGTCTCAGCCAGCCCGAGCAAGTCAAATGGGAGAACTTCTCGGGTTTGTCACTCAGCTCAGTGGTACATACTCGAGCGCGGCCTGTTCGGCGATCTCCGCAGCGTGGCGATAGAACCGCGACCGCTCGGGTTCACCCACCGCCTCCAACGCTTCGGCCTGCCACTTGATCCGCTGCGCGATCCGTAACGCTGCGGCTGCCGCGATGTACGGCGCGGCTGCGTTGAGGTATGGCCACACCTGCTCGCCGAGCCGGGAAACGGCGGCGGGGTCGTCCCAAACCGCGCGGCAGGCAGCCTCGACGGCCTCGGGAGGGACCTCAGCCGTCATCCGACACCTCTCATCGTGGGTGCGAGTGTCGGCGCGCGTATCGATGTGATCTCTATCAACGCCGCTCCAGTGGTGTCACGACTCGCACCACTCGCTCCGATGACGAGCACCCCTGGCTCACGATCGCGCCCCGGCACCTCGATAGGACCAGATGCTCGTCGTCCTGTCGCGCCCGTTGCCCCGCCGCGCTTAGTCAGCATACGGATTCTCCTCGGCTCTCGTGAGTCGAGTCGTCAATCTGCTCAGTCAAGGAATGGGATGGTGCTCATTCGCCCCGATGTGGCTAGTGGTGCGTGGCTCCGCTCTCGCAGTGTGCGCTCGCGGCCTTGGGCAGGTTGAGGGTCGGATTGCGGTCGAAGAAGCCGACGGGCTTGAGGGTGAACCCGCAGTATTCGACCGGCAGGACCGGCCAGTCCTCGGGGCGAGGGAAGTGAGCCGCGCCGAAGGTGTGCCAGAGCACGATGTCCTCGCCGTCGAGCGGCCGGTTATTCGCCACGAACTGCGGCAGGCCAGCGCCACCCGGGTTCTGGTTGATCAGATCGCCGGCAGGGTAGCGCTCGGCGGGGTCGTAGCGGGTCACCCAGAGGTGCCGAGTGGCAAAGGCGGCTCGCTTGGCCGTGGCCGAATCCGGGTCGGTCAGCAGGAGTGGCTGCGCCTCGGGACGCAGCTCGTAGGCGACGGGTTGGCCCAAGCGATTGGTGCTGTCCGGGTTTACGATCCGCCAGGTTCGGGCCAGCGACGGGTTGGCCACCCGCGCTGCCTCTTCCTCGGTACGCAGCCGCAGTGCGCTGCGGCTGAATGCGTTGCCATGCGGGTTGTCCGGACCAACAGACACCGGCTGCGCGTCAAGCTCGTCAACCGCATTCGCCAGGCCGTCGACCATCATGTCCAGCCGGGCGCAATAGAGGTGCTGGTGGTACGGCGCGCCGAGGCCCGGGGCGATCTCGCTGGCGTACGGGCTGCCGGGCACATAGGCCGAGGTGAAGACCACCCCGGTCGCCTTGACCTCTAGCTGGATGGTGCCGTCGAGGTACAGGTACCAGTAGAAGCCGTAGTCATACACCCCTACGGTGACGAAGAACGAGATCACGAGCCGCCGCTGGCGGCGGGTCTCCTTGGACTCGGTGAAGATGTCGGTGTGCTTCCACACGACGCCGTAGTCCTCTTCATGGAGGCAGATGGCGTTGGGTACCACGTAGGGCTGCCCGTCG
>DATBRJ010000057.1:0-3815 GCA_036560395.1 Actinomycetes bacterium
CCGGGACGAAGCAGATTCCCGGATACCGTGCCGGATCTGTGCCGATGATCACCTCGTTCGCGGTCTCGTACAGGACGTCGTACCCCAGCACCTCGGCCCACCAGCGGGCGAGCTGGGACGGATCCTTTGCATCGACGACGAGCTGGTAAAAGCGAACTGCCATAGGTAGGAGTGTCCCTGATCCAGCTCCGGTTTAAGCTCGGACCCTCGTGGGCTGCCGGAGATGGCGAGAGCACCGCATGAGGTCGAGCCTGTAGGTGGCCGTGGCCGCAGATTCGATGGCGAGTGATGGAGGCACCCGATGAGCAGTCACGATCCAATGGTGCTGCCGCCGGGTTTGCCGGTGCCGGCCGACGACGGCAGGACGCGCCACCTGCCAGGCATGCAGGTGCCGGCGGTTGCGCTGCCTACGACCAGCGGCGCCGACATGCTGATCGGTGACGCCGGCCCTCACCTGCGGCGCGTCGTGTACGCCTACCCCCGCACCGGTCGTCCCGGCGAGGCGCCGCTTGTCGACGACTGGGACCTCATCCCGGGTGCCCGGGGATGTACGCCGGAATCGTGCGGATTCCGCGACCACCACGCCGAGCTCGCTCGTGCCGGCGCCGACGTTGTCGGACTCTCCACCCAGGACACCGACTACCAGCGTGAAACGGTTGCGCGCCTGCATCTGCCGTTCGCATTGGTGTCCGATGCCGGGCTTCGGCTTACCCGCGCCATGGACCTGCCGACCATGGACGTCGGCGGGCAGGTCCTGCTCAAACGGTTCACGTTGGTGATCCGTGAGGGCCGCGTCGAGCACGTCTTCTACCCGGTCTTTCCGCCGGATCGCCACGCGGAGCAGGTGCTGCGCTGGCTTGAGGCGCATCCGATCGAGGCTCGCCGCGTGCCGTCGCCCGCTTAGCGGCCGTTAGGGAGACTGGCCGAGTGCCGCCGCTAGCTGCGTGAGGTCAACGCTGCGTGCCTCCAGCAGCAGGCGCAGCGGGTTGGGTCGGCCGGCGGTCCAGCCGAGGGCTGCCAGTTCCCGGCGGCTGCGCCGGCCGAGCTGGGTTCCGAGCGGATCGCGTGCGTCCTGGAGCAGGCCGTAAAGCAAATGCTCGGGCCCGATCCCCGCCTCGCCTCGCCGGTCGGCGAAGCGGGCCGCCATCTCAAAAGAACGTTTGGCGAGGATGTAGACGCACAGCGGGCTCGGCCGGGGGTGCCCTCCGCGCCAGCGCGGCCGGCGCCGCACCCGACGCTCGGCCGCTTGCAGCGCGCCGGTGCCGAAGCTCGCCTCCAAGTGTCTGCGTACCTCCTCGGCGTCGATGCCGAGGGTGCGCAGTGCACCTGCCGGGTCGACCCGCGGACCGAGGGTCGGACCGACGCGGATCAGGTCGGCCCGCGCGGTGGCCAGGTCCAGGCCCTCCGCCCGCAGCAGGGCAGCGGCCTGGCTGGTGCCGTGGCGCAGCAAGCCGAGCAGCACGTGCTCGTCGGCGAGGCATGGGTGGCCAAGCTCGCGGGCCTCCCGATAGGCGAGCTGGATTACGTCTTGGCCGTCCGGAGTCAGCCGTTGCCACATCGGCCCGGTCCCGTCGTCGCCGATCATGGCACGAAGCAGGCGGATAAGCCGGTCCCACATGGCCTACTCCGGCTCCTTGTGGCGCAGCCGGAGGCCGTGCTTGTAGTGCACAGCCTGCTTCGTCACTCCTAGTCGCCGCGCGATGTCCCGCCACGACCAGCCTTGTGCCCGGGCGTTCTCCACCTGCAGTTCCTCCATGACCTCGACCAGCTGCCGCAGCGCCACCACCGCCGTCAGTCCTACCTCGGGGTCGTGGCCTACCGCCGCGTTCATGAGCCGCCTGCTCTCGTCGAGGTTCAAGCTCACGTCGTCAAGCTAGCTTGACGACAGCAGGCCGTCAAGCACCCTTGACGACTCCACGCCGCTACTTGACGGAGGGTCCCCCCATCTGCCTATAGTGCTAGGACCCTAGATAAATAGGAGCCAAGGGTGATCGAGTTTCACCTGGACGGCCGCTCCGGCGTCGCCCCTTATATGCAGCTGATCCAGCAGGTCCGCCAGGCCATGCGGCTGGGCTTGCTGACCGAAGGTGATCAACTGCCAACGGTCAAGGACGTGGTGGCGAAGGTGGCGATCAACCCGAACACGGTGCTCAAGGCCTACCGCGAGCTCGAGTACGAGGGTCTGGTCACAGCACGTCCCGGGGTTGGCACCTTCGTCATCCGGACGTTGACCGACGAGTCGCTGGCCGCGCACGGCCCGCTTCGCGAGGAGCTGCGCGCTTGGCTCGCCCGAGCACGAGCTGCCGGGTTGAACGCAGAAAGCATCGAGGCCCTTTTCGCGACCACATTCCGCACGCTGATTAAGGAGTCCGCATGAGCATCCCAGTCGTGCAGGCCGAGCGCCTGTCCAAGCGGTATGGGCGGCGCGAAGCGTTGTCCGACTGCACCCTTGCTGTCCCGCCCGGTCGGGTGGTCGGCCTGGTCGGTCCGAACGGAGCCGGCAAGACGACCTTGCTGCACATCGCGGTGGGCTTGCTGGAACCTACGGCGGGCCGTATTGAAGTGCTCGGGGGTCACCCGGCGTCGGGTCCAGCACAGCTGGCCAAGGTCGGTTTCGTCGCCCAGGACGCACCCACGTACGCCGGGCTGTCTGTCGCTGATCATCTGCGCTTCGGTGCGCACATGAATCCCGGTTGGGATCAGCAGCTGGCCGATGACCGGATAGCCAAGGTCGGCCTTGACCCGTCGCAGAAGGCCGGGAGGCTCTCCGGCGGCCAGCGCGCCCAGCTCGCGCTGACCCTGGCTCTCGCGAAGCGACCGGAGCTGCTCATCCTCGACGAGCCCGTGTCCAGCCTCGACCCGCTCGCGCGGCGGGAGTTCCTGCAAGGCCTGATGGCGCATGTCGCCGACCATGGCGCGGGTGTGATCCTGTCCTCGCACCTGGTCTCGGACCTAGAACGCGTCTGCGACTACCTGATCGTGCTCGTCGCCTCCCGGGTCCGCGTCGCCGGCGAGGTCGACGACCTGTTGGCCAGCCACTACCGGCTCACCGGTGCGCGCCGCGATCCGGCCGATCTACCCGCAGGTACCGCGGTGATTGAGGCAAGTCACACCGACCGGCAGTCCACCCTCATCGTGCGCAGCACCACCCCGATCGACGACCCGTCGTTCACCGTGGAACATCTCACCCTCGAAGACCTGGTCCTGGCCTACATGTCACGGGCCGACCCCGATCCCTTGCCTGTATTGGAGACAACGCGATGATCTGGTTCACCTGGCGCCAGTTCCGTACCCAGACCTGGATCACCGTCGGCGGCTTGGCCGTGGTCGCCGTTCTCCTGGTCATCACCGCCCGGAGCATCGCCGACGCGTACGACGCCGCCAACGTCGCCGGCTGCGGAAGCAACTGCACGAACGCGATCGAGACCTTCCTGCGCGACGCGAGAAACGGCACCAGCGGCACCGTGTATGACCTGGCGACGTACTCCATGTACCTGGTGCCCGCCCTGATCGGCATCTTCTGGGGGGCCCCGCTGATCGCCCGCGAGCTCGAGACCGGCACCCACCGCCTAGCCTGGAATCAGTCGGTCACGCGCACCCGCTGGCTGGTCACCAAGCTCGCCATCATCGGCGGGGCATCGGTAGCAACGGTGGGGCTGCTCAGCTGGGCAATCACCTCCTGGGCGCACCGCATCGACGATGCGACCGGTGACCGGATCAAACCCCTGCTCTACGGCGCCCGCGGCGTCGTCCCGATCAGTTACACGCTGTTTGCCTTTATCCTCGGCGTCACGATGGGCATGCTCATCCGCCGC
>DATBRJ010000058.1:0-7041 GCA_036560395.1 Actinomycetes bacterium
GGCGAGGAACTCGGCTTCGGCGAGCAGGGCATGATTGCGCTGCCCGCGTCGCAGGGTCCCGTACACCGCAACGACCGGACCCGGTGCCTCGTTCACTCGCGAGAGTGTGGCACAGCGTGATCGGCCGAGATTCCCCTATGGCGGCGTCTGCATGACACCGTCCACGCGACGCGGGACGACGGCCGACGTGCTGTCGCGCAGCACCTCGGGGAGCAGGTCCTGCGGGGTGTTCTGGTAGACGACCGGTACCAGGAAGCGGCGGATCGCGGTGACCCCCACCGACGTGTGCAGCGGGTTGGTCGTGGCCGGCCAGGGACCGCCATGGTGCATCGACCAGGTGACGGCCACGCCGGTCGGCCAGCCATTCCAGATGATCCGTCCGGCAAGTCGCCGCAGCCTGCTCAGCAGCATCATGCTGAGCTTCTCGTCCTCGGGCTCGGCGTGGATCGTCGCCGTGAGCGAACCACTGAAGGCGTCGAGCGCCGCGACCAGATCGTCCTCACCGTCGTACTCGACGATCAGGGAGGACGGGCCGAAGCATTCGTCGAGAAGCGCAGGGTTGGCGACGATCGCGGCAGCCGTCGTGGCGTAAACGCGTGGCGGCACCAGAGTGCCATCACTCTCGGTCGTCCCGACCAGGGTGCGAACCAACGGATGCCCACCCAGCCGGGTCACCGCCTCCTGAAAGCCGCCGCCGATCGCGGGCGTGAGAAGCGGCGCGGCCGGCACCCCTGCCACGGCTTCAGCGAGCGTCGACTCCAACCCGTGCCCGGTCGGTAGGAAAAGAACGCCCGGCTTGGTGCAGAACTGGCCTGCGCCGAGCGTGAACGACCCCACGAAACCCGACACGATCTCCGCTCCGCGCGCCGTCGCCGCCCCCGCCGTCACGACAACCGGGTTCAGGCTGCCGAGCTCGCCATAGAACGGGATCGGGTCGGGCCGGGAGACCGCGAGATCGAACAGCGCGCGGCCGCCGCGCAGCGAGCCGGTAAAGCCGACCGCCTTGATATGCGAATCCGTCACGAGGAGCTGCCCTGCCCTCCGGCCGTACACGATGCCGAAGGTGCCTGGGGGAGCGCCGGCGGCAGCGAGTGCAGAGCCGACCAGTTCGGCCACCTGCGCGCTCGTCCGCGGATGCCCGTGGTGAGCCTTGACGATGACCGGGCAACCGGCAGCAAGCGCGGCCGCCGTATCGCCCCCGGCGACCGAGAATGCGAAAGGGAAGTTGCTCGCCGAGAAGACGCCCACCGTGCCGATCGGATGCAGCATCCGGCGCAGGTCCGGCCGGGGCGCGGGCTTGGCATCGGGATCGGCATGGTCGATCACCACCTCGAGGAAGGAGCCTTCCTCCACCGCCGCAGCGAACAGCCGGAGTTGACCGGTGGTGCGGGCGACCTCGCCGGCGAGCCGGGCTGGTCCGAGCGCCGTCTCTTCGTCCGCCACCGCGACAAGGTCTGCCGCGCTGCCGTCGATCCGGTCGGCGATCTCCCGCAACATCGCAACACGCCACGGTTGCGGCCAGTCGACCAACTCCGCGAGCTGCTCGGCCGCCTTGGCGGCCCGCGCGCATGTGGTCGCGACCTCCTCGGGCGCGGTCTCATCGAATCCGGCATCGGCGAGCCGGCCGGTCCGTGGGTCAAAAGTCTCGACGCGAGTCATTCTGGGCGACCTCCTGACGTCAGTCTGCGCCTGTTCGGACCTCGGCAGACGACGCGCTGCCATGATTGGTCGATGGCCGACATCTCGCGCGACGTGTTCGGCGTCATGCCCGGCGGCGCCCAGGTCGACGCCTTCGCGCTGACCAATGCTGCTGGTATGCGGGTCGTCATCCTGACCTTCGGAGGCGTGATCCAGTCTGTCTGGGTGCCCGATCGCGACGGCGTTGTGAGCAACGTGGCGCTGGGCTTCGCTGACCTGGACAGTTACCGGGAGCGCAGCCCCTACTTCGGTGCTCTGGTGGGGCGCTACGCCAACCGGATCGCGTACGGCCGGTTTGACCTCGACGGACAGGCCCACCAGCTCACGATCAACGAGGGACCGCATCACCTTCATGGAGGTCACGTCGGATTCGACAAGCGGGTGTGGTCGGCGCAGCCGTTCACGAGCACGGGAAAGGCGGGGTTAGAGCTGGAGTACGTCAGCCCAGACGGCGAGGAAGGCTATCCGGGCACGCTCGCGGCGGCGATTCGATACACCCTCGATGAGGACTCGGCCCTACGCATCGACTATGGCGCGACCACCGATGTGCCGACCGTCATCAACCTCACCAACCACAGTTATTTCAATCTTGCCGGCGAGGGGAGCGGAAGTGTGTACAGCCATGTCGCCGAGATCAACGCCGGCTCCTTCACCCCGGTCGATGACACGTTGATCCCCACCGGGGAGATCGCGGCGGTCGACGACACGCCGTTGGACTTCAGAACTCCCGTGGAGATCGGACGCCGTATCAAGGACGATCATCCGCAGCTGCAGGCTGCCGGCGGCTACGACCACAACTTCGTCCTGGACCGGTCCGATTCACGGCTGAAGCTAGCGGCACGCGTGTTCGAGCCGGTGACCGGTCGGGGTGTTTCCGTCCAGACGACCGAACCGGGCGTGCAGTTCTATGTCGGCGGTCACCTCGACGGCTCGCTGGTTGGCCCGAGCGGACGACCCTATGGACCCGGCGACGCGTTCGCACTCGAGACCCAGCACTTTCCTGACTCACCTAACCACGACAACTTTCCTTCGACCGTGCTGCGACCAGGTCGCGAGTACGCGAGTACGACGGTGTACACCTTCTCGACAACGGTCGATTGATCTGGGGGACCGATGCCAGACACTTACGACGTCGCGGTAGTCGGCGCCGGCATCGTTGGCGCATGCTGCGCATTCTTCTCCGCGCGTCGCGGCATGTCGGTGATCGTCCTCGACCGCGGCGGTCTGGTGGCCGGGACCACCGGGTCGGGAGAAGGCAACATCCTCGTCTCTGACAAGCGACCAGGACCCGAGCTCGATCTGGCGCTGTTGAGCACCCGGCTATGGCGAGAGCTTGCCGCCGAGCTGTCGGACGAGTTCGGGGATTTCGAGCTGGAGGAGAAGGGCGGGCTGGTGGTTGCGGCCACCGACGGCGACTTAGCGGCACTGCTCGAGCTCGCGGCGGGGCAGTCCGCCGCCGGCGTGAGGCACGTGGCAGTCGACGCGGCGGGCCTGCCCGACCTTGAGCCACATATCAACCGTGACCTCGCCGGTGGCGTTCACTACCCGGGAGATCTCCAGGTCCAACCCGCCAGGGCCGCGGCCGCCATCCTCGCCGCGGCGCGGACCGCGGGAGCACGGCTCTCGCTGCATGAGCCGGTTCTCGCCGCGGAGGTCGACCCCGACGAGCGTGTCATCCGCGTGGAGACGCCGCATCGGCACATCCGCGCTCGGCAGGTGGTCAATGCCGCGGGTCCCTGGGCGGCCAACGTACCTGGCCTCGCCGGATTCACCCTGCCGGTGTCACCACGGCGGGGCTACATCCTGGTGACCGAGCCCGTCGGCCGGCTGGTCAGGCACAAGGTCTACACCGCGAACTACGTCGACCAGGTCGCCAGCGACGACGTACGGATGCGGGTGGCCACGGTGGTCGAGGGGACCCCGGCAGGAACGATCCTGATCGGATCGACCAGAGATCGGGTGGGGTTCGACAGAGCCATCGAGCTTGACGCCCTGCGGTCCCTCGCGTCGGGCGCGGTCAGGTTGTTCCCGGTCCTCCGCGACGTGCGGGTGATCCGTGCATATCACGGGTTCCGGCCGTTCTCGCCCGATCACCTGCCCCTCATCGGCGCGGATCCGACCGTGCCTGGACTCTTCCACGCGCACGGTCACGAGGGCGCCGGTATCGGACTTGCGCCAGCCACCGGCCATGTCGTCGCTGAGCTGCTTGCGGGCGATCAGCCGAGCGTCGGTCTTGCCCCGTTCGATCCGGCACGCTTCTTCGCAGCGGAGGTGACCCATGCGACGGCGTAGGCGCACCGCGGAGACCGAGACCCGGTCCCTGCCCCGGACCGAGTCGTTCACTTTCGACGGAGCCGAGATTCCGTTCGTACCTGGCCAGAGCATCGCCGCGGCACTTCTCGCCGCCGACGTCCGGGTGACGCGGATCACCCGGGGCTCGCGGCCGCGAGGGTTGTTCTGCGGCATCGGAGTCTGTTTCGACTGCCTCCTCACGGTGAACGGTCAGCCGAACGTCCGCTCCTGCCTCCAGCCGGCCCGCGCTGGTGATCTCGTCCAGACGCAACAGGGCGCGGGCGACGAGCAACGGGCAGTCCGAGCCCAGCACGAGCCCGGCGGGTCGGACCGGCGCACGATAGGCACGGAGGTTGTGGTCGTAGGCGCCGGCCCCGCGGGCCTCGCGGCCGCGGTGTCGGCGGCCGACTCGGGAACCGATGTCGTCGTGGTCGACGCCGGGCACGCGCCAGGCGGGCAATACCTGCGACAGCCGGCCGGTGTCCTACCGGCGCCTGTGGCAGACCACGACGACGCGGCAGGTGTCGCGTACTCGAGAGCGCTCGCCCATCCGCGGGTCCGCATTCTGTCCGGTCACCAGGTATGGGCGTGCGGCCTCGACCACGGACGGCCGGTCCTACAGGTGACCGACACACCGGGGGATGCCGACCTGGAGCTTCGAGCCGGTGCAGTCGTCCTCGCGCCGGGTGCGTACGACCGCGTCCTACCGTTCCCCGGCTGGGATCTGCCGGGAGTGATAACCGCCGGCGCCGCACAAGCGCTGCTCAAGAGCCACGGCGTCCTGGCGGGGCGTCGGCTGCTGGTCGCAGGCACCGGGCCGTTCCTGCTCGTGGTGGCTGCGGCCTTGGCTGAGGCGGGCGGCAACGTCGTGGCCGTCGTCGAGGCCAACCACCCGTCGCGCTGGCTTCGGCGTCCTCTTGTCGTTGCCCGCTCCACGAGCAAGCTTCTCGACGCCACCCGCTACCTGAGGATCCTCCGCCGCCACCGGGTTCCGGTGTTGGCGGGACACGCCGTCACCGAGATCACCGCAGACCGGCAAGACCTGCGTTCGGTCATCGAGCGAGTTGACGAGGCCTGGCGAGTCCGGCCCGGCGGGCGCCGGGTCGTCCATGCCCACGGCGTTTGCGTGGGCTTCGGCTTTACGCCATCGGTCGACCTCGCCGTGAATCTTGGCTGCGGCCTTGCGCTTGATCCCTGGGGGAACGTCGTGGTGACCGTAGACGACCTGCAGCGGACCGGCGTGCGTGGCGTGCTTGCCGCGGGCGAGATCACCGGCGTGGGCGGCGCTATCCGGGCCGCCTGGCAGGGCACCATCGCAGGACTCGCCGCAGCGGTCGCGATCGGTCGGCTCAGTGAAACGGATTTTGTACGCGCAGCAGCGCCGGCGCGGCGGCATGTCCTCAGGGAGGAGCGGTTCGCCGCGGCGATGCATACGGTTTATCCAGTCAAGCCGGGCTGGGGGGACTGGCTCGCCCCGCAGACTGTCCTGTGCCGGTGCGAGGAGGTCACGGTTGGCCGCATCAAGAACGACTTCCTGGCTTACGGCGCAGACGACCTCCGGTCGGTGAGGCTACTCAGCCGGATCGGCATGGGACCGTGCCAAGGCCGGATGTGCGGTTCGGCGGCGGCCGCCGTGCTCGCCGCCGAGAGTGGTCAGCCGCCCGACCTCCTCCCCGTGATCAGTCGCCCGATCGTCACCCCCATCCCGCTCGGCACCCTTGCCGACCCGGCCGCCCCCCGATGAAAGGCTCCGCACGGCGGTAGGTTCGATGCAGGTGCTGCGCAGCGGGCAGCAGGTGCGGTGGAGGAGTGGCATGACGGCGGGTCGAACGGCGAGTCCTCGGTCGGTGGCAAGACCATGGCACGGCGTCGTCGTCGCGATCGCTACACCGTTCAGGGAAGATCTCTCGCTCGACTTCGACCGCCTGCAGGAGCACGTCCGCTGGCTTTCTGAGCAGGGATGCGACGGCGTCACACCCAACGGATCCCTCGGGGAGTATCAGACCTTGTCCGACGACGAGCGGTCCGATGTCGTTCGGGCCGTCGTCGAAGCTGCGCCCGAGGGATGCGCGGTGATTCCTGGGGTTGGTGCCTACGGCTGGCACCAGGCCCGCCGCTGGGCGGATGACGCGGCGGCGGCGGGAGCGGACGCGGTCCTTTCGTTGCCGCCGAACTCCTACCGCGCGACCGAGGAGGAGGTCATCGCCCATTACCGCGCCGTCGCGGGCGCCGGGCTGCCGGTCGTGACGTACAACAACCCCTACGACACGAAGGTCGATCTCACCCCCGAGCTCCTTGCATCGATCGCGGAAATCGACGGCATCGTCGCCGTGAAGGAGTTCAGCGGCGACGTGCGACGGCTGCACCGCATCCGCGAGCTTGCCCCGCAGCTCGACGTGCTGGCCGGTGCGGACGACGTGCTGCTCGAACTGGTCATGCTCGGGTCGCCGGGCTGGATCGCCGGGCTGCCGAACGCCTTGCCCGCGGCCAGCGTCCGGCTTTATTGGCTGGCCACGGACGGCTCGTACGACGAGGCGCTTGCGCTCTATCAGCGGCTGCATCCGATCTTCCGCTGGGACTCCCGGCCGGAATTCATCCAGGCGATCAAGCTGACGATGGAGATCGCGGGCCGCTATGGGGGGCCGTGCAGGCCACCGCGGCTGCCGTTGTCTGCCGAGCAGGCCGCTCAGGTGCGCAAAGACGCAGATGCCGCTTTCAGCGCCGCGCGGTTGTTCGATGCGTAGCCGCCTGGTCGTCCACGCTGTCGACACGCACACCGAGGGAATGCCCACCAGAGTCATCACCGGCGGCATCGGTGTCCTGCCGGGGGCGACGATGGCCGAACGCCGGCTGCTCTTCATGCGCGATCGGGATGAGCTGCGGACGTTGTTGATGTACGAACCGCGCGGCCACGCCGCTATGTCGGGCGCGATCCTCCAGCCGCCCACGCGGCCGGACGCGGACTTTGGCGTGCTGTTCATCGAGGTATCCGGCTGCTTGCCCATGTGCGGACACGGGACCATCGGGGTGGCGACCGCGCTGGTGGAGACC
>DATBRJ010000059.1:0-2968 GCA_036560395.1 Actinomycetes bacterium
GGTCACGCAGGGAGCGGAACGACGAGGACGGGGTCGGACGTCGGAGCGGCTGATCCACCCGCGGGTTCGACCGTCACCCCCAGGGACTGCGCACCTGCGAGTGACTGGGCCACCGCCGGCTCGGTCCTGCCATTGGAGTAATCGAGCAAGCCCTCCGACGTGGCCCCGGACGGGCCGATTGCCCAGAGCTGGTAGACCCGGTCCGAGGGCAAATTAGCGAGGCCGGACGATGAGAAGACGGCGGCGTTTCGCTCCCGTGAGTAGACGACCAACCCGGATGCGCCTCCGGTTTTCGCCACCGCCATCTGGGCGTCCGGGGCACTGATGACCTTGGTGATCTCGGTGTTGGATGCCTGGAGTCGATCGATGCGCTCCTGCTGCCTGAAGATCACTGCGCCGAGCGCACCGATGATCGCGAGGGCGACTATGACTGCAGCGACCCTGACCAACCAGGTCGCCCGCGCCCTTCGCTGTCCGGGCAACGACAGCACCGGAGGTGGCTGCTGTCGAACCGAGCCGATCTCCGCCAAGACTTGTTGGCGGAGCCCGGGCGGCGGCTGCTGAGCGGCCGCCAGGGCCAGCCGAGCTGTTGTCTCCCGCAGCTCCCGAACCTCCGCGGCACACAGGCTGCATTCCTCGAGATGGCGTTCGAAGAGCAGTTCCTCTTGCGGCGGGAGCGCGTCGGCCACGTAGGCGCCGGTCAGATGGTGGATGTCTGGTCTCACCGGGCCACCCCCAAGCAGTCGCGCAGCCGGATCAAGCCGTGACGCAGCCGGGTCTTCACGGTGCCAAGTGGGATCGACAGCAGCTCCGCGACCTGCGGATAGGTATAGCCGCCGTAGTAGGCGAGCCGGACCGACTCCCGCTGGAGATCGGTGAGCGAACCGAGGCAACGGCGCACCTGCTCGTGCTCGAGCCGAGTCTCCACCTCCTCCGCCACCGGATCCGCCGCGGCGGCGAAGGTCTGGCGGGCAGTACGTTCCTCGCGGGCAGCCGAGGACTCCTCCCAGCGCACTCGGTCGACGGCTCGGCGGTGAGCGATCGTCATGATCCAAGCAGTGGCGCTGCCGCGGTCCGCGTCGTACTTCGCGGCGCGGCGCCACACGTCCACTAGCACCTCCTGTGTTACCTCCTCGGACTGGGCCGGATCGCGAAGGATACGACGGACCAATCCAAAAATCGCGCCGCTCAACTGGTCGTAGAGCTGCGCAAATGCCTCGGTGTCCCCGCGAGCGACACGACCGAGCAGTTCGTCGGCGGTGATCCGTCCCTCGGAGTCCCCCGACGTGACTGGTCGCAGCCTGCCAGTCCGGCCCATCGGCACCTCACGATTAGCGCCCCACCGGTCCGATGCCCCCGCCAGCGGAGGCTCGTGGGGGTCGCGACGTTGCTCGTCCTCCATCTCACCAGTCCTGCGCCCGGTTGTCCCGTCCCTTGTACGGAGGAATTCGCAGCCGCGGCTTTGCCGGATTGGTTCGTCCCGGGGGATGCCCTCGCGGGACGTGAGAGCGTTACCCCTCGGCCAGCGGCCCGGCCGCCATCCGGGCGGTTCTTGCCTGCTGGTAAGGACAGCCGAGGCGGGCGAAGGTGATCGCGAGGCGAGCGAGCGTCTCGCGGTCGCCGGTGGTGATCAAGGCGGCGCGCTCGACCATGGCGGTTGCGATCGGGTTGTCGCGAGCAGCGTGACGGCTTCGCTCGACCCGGGCTGCGGCGTCGGAGTGGTGGTCGAGCACCGCGGCCTCCGCCCACAGCGCGGCGTACCATGGCCGCCACCCCCCGGCGCCCACGTGATGGAACAGTCCGAGAACCTCGATGTCCGCCGAGAGTCGCCGCATGGCGGCGGCCGCGTCGTTGCGATGGAGCGCGAGCAGGCCGTCGAACACCGGCGGCCAACCCAGCCGGAATCCGGTGAGCTGCTCGGTGTCGGCGCCGATGTCGATCGTCAGGCGGACCCAGGCCGCCCGGCGGTCGTCGTCGCCGCGCATGCCATGCACCATCGCAACGGCGTAGGTGCCCCGGGCCAGGTTCGGGGAGACCGGTCGTCCCGCGCGCTCCCAGCCGGCGCGGAAGCGTTCTCCCGTTTGGATTACCTCGTCGAAGTTACCCGCCAGCGCGTCGACGAGCAGGCGCCGGCACGTGGCCAGGTGATCCTCGTCGCGGTAGAACGGGAGGCGGGCGAGTGCTCTCGCGTGGGCCGCCGCACCGGCCAGGTTGCCCGCGGCCAGGTCGGCCTCGGCGGCCATGAGATGGCCGTCACCGAACTCGAATCCGCTGAGGGGGTCGACCGCGAGCGTGTCGAGCAACTCGAGACGCGTGCGAGCGATCCGCACCGCTTCTGCAATGTCGTCGTTGTTGAGGTTGACAAAGGTCAACAGGTCCAAGGCGACGCTGTGCATGATTCCGTCGCGGGCCCGCTCGGCGGCGTCCACTACTCGTCGCGCGTCTTCGACGATGAGCGGGTCGGCCCCGGGCGGCCGACGGGGTGCGGCGCCAGCCCACCCCGTCGCCACCGCGATTGCCGCCTGGGCAAGCGGTGAGCCGTCCGACAGGGTCCGGGCTTCGGCGGTCAACGCGTCGGCTTCCGCCGGCGAGTGCGGTGTGGCCAGGATCCCCGGGGCGCGGTTGATGTACATCGCCATCGTCGCCAAATCCCGCGCGGCACCGGCGCGGTCATCCACCGACGCGGCGGCATCGGCTGCCATCCGAAACAGCCGCAACGCGTCGTCGCCCACGAAGCGGCTGGCGGCTGCCCCGGCGGCCAGCCTCAGAAGGGCGACCCGCTCAGTCACCGTCGCGGCGAGTTCGGCGCCCTGCTCGTAACGTCGCTGTGCCTGCGCTTGTCGGCCTCGGACGAAAAGCAGGCCGGCAAGCTCGGCGGCCAACTCCGCCGCCTGCGCTCGTCGGCTCTCCTCGCCGGCGGACCAGGCGAGCGCGGCGCCGGCGTCGTCGACGATCCGGTCGAACCGCG
>DATBRJ010000060.1:0-36011 GCA_036560395.1 Actinomycetes bacterium
AGTGTCGGCGGGACCGGGCTCACCGCCGGTGTGAAAGCGCGCGTTACCGACGCCCAGCTTCGTGGTCATCGCCCGCGCCACAGCCTCCTCGAACGGCGTCTTACCCTCGGCCCACATGATGCCGCCGACGTTGTCCGCTCCTGTCGCCTCCAGCGTCTCGACGGCGATCCGGAGATAGTCCCGCGGGATCACGGCGTGCCCGTCCACCCGGGCAACGATTTCGTACTTGCTCGCCGCTAGGGCCGCGTTCAGCCCTGCTGGTGTCAAACCGGTCGGATTGGCGACGGTACGGATCCGGTTGTCACCGGTGGCAAGTTCGGCCGCGATGGAATCCGTGCCGTCCTTGGACGGGCCGAGGGCAACGACGACCTCCACGTCGCCGACGTAGTCCTGGCCGAGGACACGCTCGACCGCCGCACGGAGGTGCGGCGATTCGTTCAGGACCGTCATGATCACGGATACCTCGGGAAACCCGGTTGGCTCCGGCTCGTCCGCCCGTGGTCCTGCATGGCGCGCGTTCATCGCCGGCAAACCTAGTGTCCTTGCTGGAAGTCCGCTACCTGCCTCAGTGCCCGGCCAGCGGCTCCGGGTCGGCGGCTCCTTCAGGAATATTGGCACACCGACCCGAGATCGACCGGCCGGTCGGCGGACGCGCCGGGTGTGGCAGCGGCGCTGGCCCTCGCAGTGGACTGTGTCCCTGAGCCTGTACCGCTGCCTGCGGAGTCGCCCGGCGTCGACGTCGAGGGGGGCGGCGTGGTGGTCCGGGCTTGCTCTGACGCCTCGATCGCACCCGCCACCTTGTGCTTGATCAGATCGAAGTCGGGGTCGGCCGTCTTGATCAGCGGCGGGACGAACTGCAGGTTCGTGATCGTGGCATCCTTCGCCTGGAGCGCGACGTCCACCAGGTCAGGCAGCAGTCGGCGCGGGATATCGGTAGAGACGAGGCTCTTGGCGCTGCGCGCCAGCTTCTGGTAGTTCCGCAGCACCGACCACGGGTCGGCCTGGTGCAAGATCGCACCCATCACGCACCGCTGGCGGGCCATCCGGGCATAGTCGTCGCTGTCGCTGCGCGACCGCGAATACCAAAGCGCCTCGTAGCCATTGAGCTCGCGCAGGCCGGGCTCGATGTAGCGGGTGACTCGCACCCGGGTGCCGTCCGGCGCGATGCCGCCAATGGGCACCTTCTTGTAGACCCGGATCGTGACACCTCCCAGCGCATCGATGATTTCCTTGAAACCGTCCAGGTTGACGAGCACGTAATAGTCGACCCGCACGCCGAGGCTCGCGCTCACCGCCTGCTTGACCGCCTCTGCACCCGGGCTGCGTACGCCGGGGAAGAGGTCCTTGTGGTTGACCGCGTACATGTAGATGGCGTTGAGCAAGCACTCGTTCCCACAGTCGAACCCATCGGGGAATCGCCTGGCCAGCGCCGAATCATCGGGGAACGGCACATTCTGCAGGTTCCGCGGCAGGCTGAACATCACCGTACGACCCGTTTTCGTGTCAACGCTCGCGAGGTTCACACTGTCTGTCCGTACGCCGATGCGATCCGCGCCGGCATCTCCGCCGAGCAGGAGGATGTTCAGCCGATCGGGCAGCTTGCGTGGCCCAGCTGTCTCCGTGAACACACTGATGATCAGGCCACGCTGGGCCTGCGCATATCGGGCCGTGAAGACGAGCGGCACCGCGACGACAACGCAAAGCGCGAGCACCACGACTCCGGCGATCCGCCGCCGCACTCGATCGAGCTGCGCTGGCCCACCGAGGAAGGCGCCGCTGATGATGACCAGACACCAGGCGATGGCGACCCCGACGGCGCCGTATTCGAGCAGCCTCAGGAGGCTTGGTCGTACTGCGAACTCGAGCACGAGGCGCTTGGACAGGAGGGCGACCACCAGGAGCAGACCGCCCAGCGCGAGCAGGCACAGGTAGGCTCTGAGGATCATCCGGCCGGAGCGCTCGCGGCCGACAAGGAGATGCCCCAGGCCAGGCACGATCGTCGAAACGGTTGCGAGTGTCAGCACACGGCGCAGCACTTTGTTCGGGTCCGCCACGGAGTCGACCCGAGCTGGCCGGGACAGCGAGTCGCGAGGTGGCTGCGCCGGCGATCGGGGCAGAGCCGTGGAACCCGAGCCCGATCCGTCGGTTCCGCCGTATGGACCGCGCTCCTGCGCTTTGTCGACCACGGGGCGCCAATCCGGCGTGTCCACGGAGCCGCGCCTGGTCCGTCCGGTCATCGAGCCCGGCCGCGCTGCCGCTGCCATGCCAGGTCTGCCGGGGCGGCCCCGATCGGTTGGCCCGCCGGTCGCGCGAGTTGGTGGTCGTGACACACGATCACGCTATTCACACAAGTAACACCAGTCACATCGCCACGCCGATCACGCCGCCCGATCGCACCGCCGGATTCTCGCGCCGACCGCCGGGCTGAGCCCACTTCTGTACAGCCACGGGAAACCCTCAATCCCCCGCCCTCAGGGGCGACGAATCCTCTCGTACGGCACCTCATCCGGTGTCGCCGGTCAGCTATTCCGCTCGAGACTGAAGAATTGCCGCCCGTCTGGCCAGCCGGTGCTGCCGGCGGATTTCCGCCTCGGCGAAACGGCCCTTGTCTTCGTCCGTTTCGGGCGAAACGGGAGGCACCTCGCGCGGCTTGCCGTCGGCATCGACCGCGACGAAGACGAGATAGGCGGTCGCCACTCGCTTAGGCGGTACTCCTGCCTTCTCCCATGGTTCGGACAGAACCCGAACACCAACCTCCATCGAGGTCCGGCCGGTCCAGTTGACCTGTGCATGAGCATGAACAAGGTCGCCGACGTGAACGGGCTCGATGAAGGCCATCTCGTCCATGGACGCCGTCACGGCGGGCCCAGCCGAATGCCGCTGTGCTGCCACACCGGCGACCTCGTCGACAAGTTTCATGATCACACCGCCGTGCACACTGCCCAGCAGGTTCGTATCGAGCACGCTCATGATCCGGCTCAGCGTCGTCCGTGCCGCCGAGGTCGGCTTCGGCTCCAGCGCCTCGTCCACCCCGTTATTCGACCATGGGCATGTCCCGAGCGGCGCGCTGGGCCGACGCTAGGCACGGGCGAGACCGGCCAGAAGCTGGCGCGCCATCACCAGCCGCTGGATCTGGTTTGTGCCCTCGTAGATTTGGGTGATCTTCGCGTCGCGCATCATCCGCTCGACCGGATAGTCCTTCACGTAGCCGTAGCCGCCGAGCAGTTGGACCGCGTCGGTCGTCACCTCCATTGCGATATCTGAGGCCAGGCATTTGGCGGCGGCACCGAAGAAGGTGAGATCGGGGTCGGCACGCTCCGACTTCGCGGCGGCGACATAGGTGAGCTGGCGAGCGCTCTCGAGCTTCATCCCCATATCCGCGATCATGAACTGCAGGCCCTGGAAATCCGCGATCGGCTTACCGAACTGCTTGCGCTCCTTGACGTACCCGAGCGCCACGTCGAGGGCTCCTTGGGCGATCCCGACCGCCTGAGCAGCGATCGTGACCCTGGTGTGGTCGAGGGTGCGCAGAGCGGTCTTGAACCCGGTGCCGGGTTCGCCGATCATGCGATGACCCGCGAGGGCCACGTGGTCGAGGTAGACCTCCCTGGTGGGTGAGCCCTTGATCCCGAGCTTCTTCTCCGGAGCGCCGAAGGACACGCCCTCGTCGTCCCTCTCGACGACGAATGCGGAGATCCCATCCGATCCTGCGTCTGGATCGGTCACCGCCATGACGGTGTAGTACTTCGCCTCGCCCGCGTTGGTGATCCATCGCTTGACACCGTCGAGGATCCACCCGTCGCCCTCGGGTGTGGCCTTCGTGCGCATCGCTGCCGCATCGCTGCCGGCCTCTGGCTCGGACAACGCGTACGAGAACATGGCCTCACCGGCGGCGACCGGAGGCAGATAGCGCTGTTTGAGCTCCTCAGCAGCGGCCAAGAGCAACGGCAACGTGCCGAGCTTGTTCACTGCCGGAATCAGCGACGTGGAAGCGCACGCCCGAGCAACCTCCTCGATCACTATGCAGGTCGCCAGCGCATCCGCACCGGCGCCGCCGTATTCCTCGGGGATGTGGGGAGCATGCAAATCCGCCGCGCGCAATGCGTCGTAAGCAGCATGGGGAAACTCTGCACGGGCGTCGACCTCGGCGGCATGTGGCGCGATCTTGTCGTCGGCGATCTCCCGCACAGTGTCCCTGAGCATGACATGCTCGTCGGACAGCGCGAAAAACGGGAAGTCGGTCACGGCCCGATGCTATGACGCCCGCGCGCACCAGACGCGCCGATATGTCACGACCGAGCGCAGACCGGTACTATGCCGCGAGCCATGGCGGGCTCGATCAAGGAGGAACCGTGGCTTATCGCCTTACCGTGCTCGGTACGGGCTACCTGGGCACCACCCATGCGGCCTGCATGGCGGAGCTGGGCTTCGAGGTCCTCGGCATGGACGTGGATGCCGACAAGCTGGCCGCCCTCAGCCGGGGCGAGACCACGTTTTATGAGCCAGGCCTCGCGGAACTCCTGACCAAACACGTCAGGAGCGGGCGGCTGAGGTTCACCGACTCTTACGAGGAGGTCGCGGCCTTCGGCGATGTGCATTTCCTCTGCGTCGGCACGCCCCAGAAGAAGGGCGAGTATGCGGCCGACATGCGATTCATCAACTCGGCCGTCGACAGCCTCGCCGCGCACCTGGACCGCGAGGTTCTCCTGGTCGGCAAGTCCACGGTGCCCGTCGGAACGGCATCGGGGCTCGTCCAGCGGATGGGCCCGATCACCGCGGCGGGCGGCAGGGTCGAGCTCGCCTGGAATCCGGAGTTTCTCCGCGAGGGCTTCGCTGTCGCCGACACCCTGCGTCCGGACCGTATCGTCGTGGGGGTCACATCCGGGCGCGCAGAGCAGGTGCTCCGCGAGATCTACCGGCCGCTGCTGGAGGCCGGCGTACCCTTCCTGGTCACCGACTTCGCCACCGCCGAGCTGGTCAAAGCGTCGGCCAATGCCTTCCTTGCCACCAAGATCTCCTTCATCAACGCGATAGCCGAGGTGTGCGAGGCGGCCGGCGCTGACGTCACGCAGCTCGCTCATGCACTCTCCTATGACGACAGAATCGGCGGTCGATTCCTCCATGCCGGGCTGGGCTTCGGCGGCGGCTGCTTGCCGAAGGACATCCGCGCCTTCATGGCGCGGGCCGGTGAGCTGGGCGCTGACCAGGCGCTGACATTTCTGCGCGAGGTCGATGCGATCAACATGCGCCAGCGCGCCCGGATGGTCGACCTCGCCCGTGAGCAGTGCGGCGGATCGTTCCTCGGCAGGCGGGTCGCAGTACTCGGCGCTGCGTTCAAGCCGAACTCGGACGACATCAGAGACTCGCCTGCGCTCAACGTCGCGGCACAGATCCAGCTCCAAGGCGGTGACGTCACCGTCTACGACCCGAAGGCGATGGACAACGCACGCAAGGCCTACCCGACTCTCGCGTATGCGGACTCGGCCACGGCGGCCTGCCAGGGAGCCGATGTGGTGCTCCACCTCACCGAGTGGCAGGAGTTCCGCGACATCGACCCGATGACGCTCGGCGAGGTCGTCGGAAGCAGGCACGTCGTCGACGGCCGCAATGCCCTAGACCCGGCTGCCTGGCGAGCGGCCGGCTGGACCTATCGCGCTCTCGGCCGCCCCTAGCCGATCGAGGGACGCCCGGACGTCCCTAGCCGCATGAAGGGCACCTTCAGTCGATTGGTTCGGGTGAAGGTGCCCCTCATGCCTCCCGGCTTCGAGCCAAGTGCACCCTCATCCTGCCCGGTCCGCCGGAGGGTACGCACATTCCCTGAGCGATCAGGTCGGCAGCGGGTTGTGTCCTGATCGGCTAGCGCTATCGAAGCCGGGAGCGAAGGGCGTCGCCCTTTTTCCTGGCCGACGTGTTGAGGTCTGCCTGGAACCTCACGACTCGCTGTCGCAACTCTTCGTCGCTCGCCGCCAGGATCCGGACCGCCAGCAGCCCCGCATTCCTGGCGCTGCCGATGCCGACGGTCGCGACTGGCACCCCGGCGGGCATCTGCACGATCGACAGCAGTGAGTCAAGCCCGTCGAGCTGCTGGAGAGGGACCGGTACCCCGATCACCGGAAGCGGTGTCACCGAGGCGAGCATGCCGGGCAGGTGAGCTGCTCCACCCGCACCAGCGATGATCACTCGCAGGCCACGTGTTGCCGCTGACTCGGCGTACTCGATCATCTCCTTCGGCATGCGATGCGCGGAGACCACCCCGACCTCGTAGCGGACGTCGAACTCGTCGAGCGCCTGGGTGGCAGCCTGCATGACCGACCAGTCCGAGTCGGATCCCATCACGACGCCGACCACCGGCTCGCTGGACTCAGGCATCGATCTCTCCGGCCAGGTAGGCGGCGGCGTGGTGTGCGCGCTCGCGTAGCTCGGCCAGGTCGGAACCGGAGACGGTGACGTGGCCAATCTTGCGGCCGGCCCGCACTTCCTTCCCGTACATGTGTATGCGCAGCTGCGGGTCACGGGCCTGGCAATGGACGTACCTCGGATACGGGTCGATCGGCCTGCCCCGCTTGTCGACATGGCCAAGCACATTGACCAGGACGGTATAGGGCGCCCTCGAGGTCGGCGCTCCCAACGGCAGGTTGAGTACAGCACGCAGATGCTGCTCGAACTGGTCAGTGGCGGCACCGTCGATGGTCCAGTGGCCGGAGTTGTGCGGCCGCATGGCTAGCTCGTTCACGAACAGACCACCGGCGGTGTCGAACATCTCGACCGCGAGTACGCCGGTCACGTCAAGTTCGCCCGCGATCTTCAGGGCGATCGCCTGGGCCGACGCGGCCGTAGCGGCGGTCACGGCGGGCGCCGGCGCTACGACCTCTTGACATATGCCGTCGGCCTGCACCGTTTCGACCACCGGATAGGCGGCCGCCTGGCCGTACGACGAGCGAGCGACCAGCGCAGCGACCTCTCGCCGGAAATCCACGAATTCCTCGGCCAGCAATGGCCGCTCAGCATCGGCGCGCCCTTCCATGACCGCGCTCGCCTGCGCTGGTTCACGGATGACCCACACCCCACGGCCGTCATAACCGCCTCTCGGGCTCTTGACCACAAGTGGCCAGCCCACGTCGTTTCCGAAACCGACCACCTCCGCGGCGTCTGCCACGGCACGCCAGGCCGGGCATGGCAGTCCGGCCGCGCTCAGCCGCTCCCGCATCCTCAGTTTGTCCTGCGCGTAGACCAATGCGTCAGCGCTGGGGTGTACGGCCACGCCGCCCGCAGCAAGCATTCTGATGTGGTCGGTGGGAACGTGCTCATGGTCGAACGTCACGACGTCACACCCACGCCCGAATGACACCAGGCAGTCGAGATCGCGGTAGTCACCGACAACTACGTCCGGGATCACCTGCGCGGCGGCGTCACCGGACGTCTGGGCAAGCAGCTTCAGCCGAATACCCAGCGGGATCGCGGCTTCTTGCATCATGCGAGCCAGCTGACCGCCGCCGACAACGCCGACCACCGGAAACGCCACGCCCCCGACGATATCCAGCAGCCCGCTTCCGCCGCCCGTCGCGCCAAGGCGCCGTCATGCCAGAGGCCCCAGTCGGTGTATCCCTCCGTTGCCACGGTGCCGTCCGGACGCGCGTATTCGGCGCGAGTCGGATAGGCCTCTCGGTTTCTTCCCAAATGAAGGCGCGGTTCGCGCGAAAACCCGCGATATGAAGGGCACACCTTCACCCGAACCTATGGGGTGGAGGTGCCCTTCATGCGGGTGGGGTCAGAGGCCGAGATCGCGTGCAATCAGGATGCGCTGCACCTCTGACGTGCCTTCGCCGATCTCGAGGATTTTGGCGTCCCGCCACATGCGCGCCACCGGGAACTCGTTCATGAAGCCGTACCCACCGTGGATCTGGGTCGCCTCCCTCGCGTTGGCGACCGCGCTCTCCGATCCGTAGAGCTTGGCGATGGCCGCCTCACGCTTGAACGGCTCGCCGCGCGCGAGCAGTTCAGCTGCGCGGTACCAGGCAAGGCGGGAGGTGTGGGCGCGCATCTCCATGTCGGCGACCTTGAACTGGATCGCTTGGTTGTCGCCGATCGGCCGGCCGAACGCCTGCCGCTGCTTTGCATAGGTCACTGACTCGTCTAGGCAGCCCTGGGCCAGTCCGGTCGCGAGCGCGGCAATCGCGATCCTGCCTTCGTCAAGGGTGGAGAGGAACTGTGCGTACCCCCGCCCGGCCTCGCCGAGCAGGTTGGCCCGGGGAACCCTGCAATCTGAGAAGGACAGCTCTCGAGTGTCAGAAGCGCTCCAGCCGACCTTGGAGTACTTCTTCGACACGGTGAATCCGGGAGTCCCCACCGCGACGATGACCGTCGAGGTCTCCCGGTCGCCGGTCATGGCGGCGACGGTGACGAGCCCGGTGATATCGGTACCGGAGTTCGTGATGAACGCCTTCGTACCGTTGATCACCCACTCATCACCGTCGAGCTGGGCGGTCGTGCGCAGGGCACCGGCGTCGGAGCCGCTTCCCGGTTCGGTCAGCCCAAAGGCAGCGAGCATCTCCCCGCTGCAGAGTTTCGGGAGCCACTGGCGCTTCTGCTCCTCGGTTCCGTACCGATAGATCGGCATCGCGCCCAGCGAGACAGCGGCCTCCAGTGTGATAGCAACCGACGAGTCGACGCGGGCCAGCTCCTCGATGGCAAGGCATAGCGCGAAATTGTCGCCGCCCATGCCGCCGTATTCCTCGGGGAAGGGCAGGCCGAACAGGCCCATCTCCGCCATCTGCCGAATGATCGGATAGGGGAACTCCGCCCTTTCGCAGTAGTCACCGATCACCGGAGCCACCGCATCGCGGGCGAACTCGGCAACGGTCTTGCGCAGCGTCTCGTGCTCCTCGTCGAGCCGATAGTCGAGCACTGGAAGCTCCTCTTGTTACAATATTTCGCGAATCTCGCGTACGACTGTAACACCTCAGGAGACGCCGTGGTCCCCACAGATGGGACGCCACCTAACACAGCGGCGGCATGCTCGGGTGCCTCTCTCGCAGCGACGCTACGCTCGGAAACGGCAGGAGCGGGTACCCTGCTTCGGTGGCTCTCGCAGCGTCAGCCGGCAAAACGATGAGATTCCTGCTCGCTCCCTACTACGGGCTCAACCACCTGATCCGCGAACTGATGAAGTTCGGAGTGGTGGGGAGCATCGCCTACCTCATCGACGCCGGCGTCAACAACCTGCTGCGGCAGACCGAGGCGCTCGACGACCGACCCCTCACGGCGAAGGGGCTCTCAGTCGCGTTCGCGACTGTGTTCGCCTTCCTTGGAAACAGGTTCTGGACCTTCAGGCATCGCTCGGACCCAGGACTTGCCCGTGGTTTCGTGCTCTTCCTCTTCCTCAACTTCGTCGGGCTTCTGATCGCGGTGGGCTGCCTGGCGCTGAGCCACTATGTGCTTGGATTCACGTCACTGCTTGCCGACAACATCGCGGGAAACATCATCGGAACCGGCCTCGGCACGCTCTTCCGTTTCTGGTCCTACCGCAAATGGGTCTTCACCGAGATCGGCGTGGCGCCAGCCACGACGGTCGCAGCGGGCCACGTATCCGCGCTCGCGGACCCACACATCCCGGCGCAACCCAACGCCTCTGCCGAGCAGGACGCTGTCCAATTCGCTCGCCGGACGAGTCCACGGTCCGCCGCCGGGTCGTAGCTGTCCCGGTTTACGACAGTGAACAGATCGAGGCCGTTCGCGTTGCCGGTCGGCTCTAGGCGCGTCAGTCCGAGGCGGGCTTCCCCGACCGGGCTCTTTTGGCTTGAGCTGCCCGACCTGCGCTCCCCGCGACGACCCCCGAGCGACTTCCTCGCGCCGACGAGCCCGCAGTGGTGCGCGGATTGGTGAGTCCCTGCCCTCCCGCCATTGGCTTCGGTGCGCCGTTCAGGTCGTCAAAGACCCTCGGCAGGAAGATCGCGAAGACCGGCGGGACGTACTGCGTGACCTCGAGACGACCGCCGTCTGCCTCGACGAGCTGGCGGGCCAGGGATAGACCCAGCCCGGTGCTGCGGCTCCCGCTCACGGACCGCTCGAACAGCCGAGGAGCGACGGATTCGGGAATTCCCTGACCTTCGTCGGCCACTTCGATGATAGCCCTGCGGCCGGCAGCGCGAGTAGTGATCGTGACCGTCCCCGCGCCGTGGATGAGGGCGTTCTCCAGCAGCACCGCGAGTGACTGCGCCAGCCGGCCTGGGGTTGCCGACACGACAAGGCCAGGCCGTCCGTTAACCACAACGCTACGGTCCGCCTGCTCGAAGGGGAGGCGCCATTCCTCCACCTGCTGCTTGATCGCAGAGTCCAGGGACAGCCGCACTGCGGAGGTGTCGTCACGACCGCGGCTGTCGTTAAGGAGGTCCGTGACCACGCCGGTCAGCCGCTCGATCTGGTTGAGAGCGACGCCTGCCTCCTCCTTGACCGTGTCGAGGTCGTCTGCTTGTGCCAGCTCCTCGACCCGCATGGACAACGCGGTCAGCGGAGTACGCAGCTGGTGGGATGCGTTGGCCGCGAACTGCCGCTCGGCGGCAAGGATCCGAGAGATCCGCACTGCGCTCTCATCCAGGACGCTCGCCACCCGATCGAGCTCGGGCAGGCCGTACCGATGCTGCCGGCGGCGCAGATCGCCGGCACCGAGCAGCTCGGCGGACTCGGCGAGGTCCAGGAGCGGCCGGGTCAGCCGGCGTGCCAGCAGCCAGGCGAGGCCAGCAGCGGCAAAGACGGCGAGGACCGCGCCGCCACCGATCAGCAGCCAGGAACGCCGCACGTCGCTGAGCACGTGCTGGCGGGGGAGCATCACGGTGACAGAGAATCCGGTCGCCCGATGATCAAGAGCGTAGACGAACGTATCAGCCCGGTTGACCACCGCGCCGATCTGAATCTGTTGGCTCAGCACGGTCGGCGACGGGTCACGTCGCCCCGGGCCTCCGACCACGGGCACCGTGATCGGCACCTGTATGTGAGAGCCCTCAACGACGACATACGCGTCTTTGCGGACTAGCGACTGAACGAATGTCTGTGAGACATCACGAGTTTGAGCCCATCGCGTCTCCACCGCGGAGAGGATTCGCTGCGCCTCTGCCCGCACCTCGCCCTCGGCTCGCTGTTGGATCCATTCCGCCTCGGCGAAGCCGAGCGGCAATGCGAACACGGTGACCACGAACACCGCGACCGCGAGTGTTGCGAAAACCAACCTGCGGCGCATCGCCTACTCCGGCTCGAACCTGAACCCGACACCGCGAACCGTAGTGATGTAGCGCGATTCGACGGGGTCGTCACCGAGCTTGCGGCGCAGCCAGCTCATGTGCATGTCCAACGTCTTCGTCGAGCTCGGCCACGGTGCACCCCAGACCTCACGCATCAGCTGACCCCGGGAAACGACCCGGCCCGCGTCGCGGACGAGAACACGCAACAGGTCGAACTCCTTGACGGTCAGCTGCAGCTCAGCGCCGCCCAGCCAGGCCTTCCTGGCATCGGAGTTCACCGTGATATCACGTACCTCGTGCACGGTGGACTCGACCTGGCCGCGGCGCATGATGGCTCGCACCCGGGCGAGCAACTCGGCGAGCCGGAACGGCTTAGTAACGTAGTCGTCGGCGCCCGCGTCCAGGCCGATGACCGTGTCGAGCTCATCCGCCCGGGCGGTGAGCATGAGGATCGGTAGGCCTGGCGACTCGGCCCGCACCCGGCGGCAGACATCCATGCCGTCAATATCTGGCAGCCCGAGGTCGAGCAACACCATGTCGACGTCACCACGGTTCGCCCGAGCCAAGGCGGACGCGCCGTCCGCGCGCACGTCGACGTCGTAGCCGTCACGGCGCAGGGCGCGCGCCAACGGCTCGGCAATGGCGGGGTCGTCCTCGACGACGAGTAGCCGTCGCATGGGCCGATCGTATGCCGGACCTGCCCTGATCTTGTTAATCGCCGTCCAAACCGTTACCCACCGTGAAGGCGCTAGCGTCCCGTCAAGGAGGTCCTCTAACGGACGCCGGAGGACCGCCGGATGGATGGCAAGGCCGCAGCGAGCCCTCGTAGCGGAGCTACGTGGGCGGCGAGAAACGCAGCCAGGCGCCGGCCGGGCAGACGTAGAGGGACTTCCTTGACAGGACGCTAAACCGGGGTCACCCCGTGGCGACGGCGGGAGAAGGAGCGGTCCTTGCTGCGATAGGCGCCGAAACGGCGTATCAGCTCGGTCCTCAACTCCTCCGGCTGGATGATCGCGTCGACGACGAGCTCGGAGGCGAGTCGCACGATGTCGATATCGGCCTCGTACTCCTGCCGCCGCGCGGCAATGTATGCCGCACGCTCGTCCTCGGTGGCAATCGCTGCGATCTTGTTGGCATAGACGGCGTTGACTGCCGCCTCGGCACCCATCACCGCGATCTTGGCGGTGGGCAACGCGAGTGTCGCATCGGGATCGAAGCCGGGTCCCGCCATGGCGTACAGGCCTGCCCCGTATGCCTTCCGTACAACCACACAGATCTTCGGCACGGTTGCCTCGGCCACGGCACTGATCATCTTCGCGCCATGCCTGATGATCCCCTGCTTCTCGACCGCCGCACCGACCATGAAGCCTGGTACGTCGGCCAGGAAGAGGAGCGGCACATTGAAGGCGTCGCAGAGCTGGATGAAGCGGGTGGCCTTGTCGGCGCTATCGACGAAGAGGACGCCGGCGCGGTGCATGGAGTTGTTCGCCACCACGCCGACGACCTCGCCGTCGAGTCGGCCGAAACCGACCACCAGCTCGCGGGCCCACAGCGCGTGAATCTCGAAGAACGAGCCGTCGTCCACCAACCCGCGCACGAACTTGCGCATGTCGAAGGCGTGCCGCTCGTTGTGGGGCACGACCTGCGCCAGATCGATGTCGGCCGGTGGATCAGCAGGTATCGCCGAGGGCGGCGACCCCTGCCAATTGGATGGCAGGAAGGTGAGGTACCGCCGGACGGTATCCAGCGCCTCGTGCTCGGTCTTGACGAGGAAGTGCCCGACTCCGGACTCCTTGCAGTGGACAGCGGCGCCGCCCATCGCCTCCAAGGTCGTCTTCTCGCCGGTAACCATCTCGACCATCCGGTCGGAGGCGAGATACATCGACGCGTTGCCATCCACCATGACCACGACGTCGCAGAAGGCGGGGATGTACGCGCCTCCGGCCGCGCTTGGTCCGAAGAGGGCGCAAACCTGCGGGATCGACCCGGACGCCCTGACCTGGTTCCAGAAAATGCGACCTGCACCACGGCGTCCAGGAAAGAGGTCGACCTGATCGGTGATCCTGGCACCGGCAGAATCGACGAGATAGATCATCGGCGTGCCGGTACGAAAGGCCACCTCGATGATCCGGATGATCTTCTCGACTGTTCTGGCACCCCACGAGCCCGCCTTCACCGTCGAATCATTGGCCATCAGGCAGACGGGTCTGCCGTCGACGCTGGCAGTGCCGGTGATCACCCCGTCGGCTGGGAGATCAC
Organism: Actinomycetes bacterium; assembly: GCA_036560395.1. Lineage (GTDB taxonomy): Bacteria > Actinomycetota > Actinomycetes > JAKEEW01 > JAKEEW01 > DASYTV01. The sequence goes on from DATBRJ010000060.1 coordinate 13,494, forward strand.
CGGCCAGGACATTCGCCAGCTGCCCGTCCTCGACGAACGAGCCCTCGTCCACCAGCAGCGTGATCCGCTCCCTGGCGAATAGCTTGCCGCGGCTCGCGTTGGCCTCGTGGTATTTGGCCGCACCCCCAGCGACAACGGTCTCCCGCATACGATCCACCGGCGGGTGGCCGAGGGCCTCCGCCTGATCCGTACTCTCTGTCACGGGCTCGGAGCCTAGCTCGCGATGGGCCGGCGAGGCTTTCCGCCCCAGCTGTCGTCATCGCCAGCGGCGGCGCGCTCTGACTATCCCGGAGGGCCGAGGCCGACGCGGGCCTGCACTGCGGCGAATGCCTCGTCCGGCTCGGGCGCGTCTATCAGCCAGGTTGCGCCGGCTTCGGCAAGGGCGTCGACCGATTCGTCCGCACCAAGGATCGTGACGATGTCATAGTCGGGTGGCGGATCCAGAGCCTTCACGAGCTCGGCCAGCTCAGCGGGACTGAGCGGTCCACCAGCATTCACCGGAAAGATCCCGTCCCAGCGGCGGGCGCGTTCCAGCGGCCGGCGGCGGCCGAACGTCGCGGCGACCCAGACCGGCGGCCTCGGCTTCTGCAGCGCCGGCGGGTTGAGCAGGGCATGCACCTGGTAGTGCTCGCCGTCATGCTCGACCGGTTCACCGCGGAAGAATGCGTCGAGCAGCGGCAGCGCCTCGTCGAGCATCGCCGCATGGGTTCGGGCGTCAGTGGCTTCGCCGAAGGCGCCATACTCGATGTCGGCGGGCACGCCGAGGCCGACCCCGAGTATCGCCCGGCCACCGCTGAGGTGATCCAAGGTGATGACTTCTCGCGCCAGCTTCCAGGGTCGACGCCTGGGCACCGGCGTCACGAGCGTGCCCAGCCGCATCCGTCGGGTTCGGGCAGCGATGGCGCCGAGCAACACCCATGGGTCATGGACTTCCGGCCGCGTGATCGCGTCGAGCTGGAGGTGATCCCATAGGAAGAAGCCATCCCAACCGGCTTGTTCGGCGGACACGGCGAGGTCCAGCAGTGCACCCGGGTCGCCGATCATCGGCATGCTCACACCACAGCGCATGGGATCTTCCTACCAGCGCCATCCGACAGTCTCCCCGGCGCCCGAGCGAACCCGGCGCCGGCAGTGGGTCACGTGGGTGCGCAGAGCAACACGGTTAACCAGCGCACGGATCGGGACGCATTGGTCTTTAACGGCCTGCCCTGCGGCCGTTGGCCATGTTCGAGGGTGCACCCTCGAGCGTTAATGGCCCGCCTGCGGCGGTTAGCCACGCTCGACGGCCACCCTTGCGGTGAGCCGAACCCGTCCAGCTGGAGTAACCGCCGGGATGGACCGGAATCGGACAGCAGCTCACGGGCAGGGAGTCGCCGCCCCATCGCGCCGATGGCTGCTCGTACCCTGCTGTCATGGGCAGGCTCACGCGCAGGTATCGAGTGCGGCGGCTGCGCGACGGTGACTGGTCCGAGCGACCTGACACGCTCGCGGTCGAGGAGCCGCTGGAGATCAGAGTGGGCGGCCGAGCTTATGCGGTCACCATGCGCACCCCCGGACACGACTTCGACTTGGCCAGTGGGTTTCTCGTGTCGGAGGGGGTCGTCGGCGGCACGCGGGACATCGCGACCATCCGCTATTGCACCGATGACTCACCCTGCGCGCGTACGGCGGCCACGTCGCTCCAGATCGTCGCCCCCGGCAGCGCCCGCGTGTCGTCGCCGGAAGATGCCCGCAATGACATCCCGGCGCCCGCGCAGCCGAGCACCGAGGCTGCGTACAACGTCGTCGAGGTGACGCTCGCGGCGGGCGTCACGCCGCCACGCCCGGACATGGAACGCTCGGTCTATACGACCAGTTCCTGCGGAGTTTGCGGAAAAACGACCTTGGACGCGGTCAACACCACGACCCGCTGGCCGGTGGCCCATGATGCGACGCAGGTCAGATCGTCGACTTTGCTCGGACTTCCCGACCTGCTGCGCGCCGAGCAACGGGTCTTCGCTCGCACCGGCGGCTTGCATGCCGCGGGTGTCTTCGCGCCCGACGGGCGGCTTCTTTGTCTGCGCGAGGACGTCGGCAGGCACAACGCGGTCGACAAGATCCTTGGGTGGGCACTGCAGACGAGCCGGCTGCCGCTGCGAGGCCACGTGCTTCAAGTGAGCGGCCGCGCCTCCTTCGAGCTGGTCCAGAAGGCAGTGATGGCCGGAATTCCGATGCTCTCCGCCGTGTCCGCGCCATCGTCACTCGCCGTCGATCTCGCTGCCGAGTCAGGGCTGACGCTGGCCGGATTCGTCAGGGGAAACGGCATGAACGTTTACACGCATCCGCATAGGGTCGTCGCGTGATGAGCAGTGACAGCCGCCGTCAGCTTGTCGGCGCCGACGGCCGCGTCCTGGCCAACTATGTGTACGACATCACCGGGCGCGACCAATGGGCCGAAGACGTGCGGCCGGCTCCCGGAGTCGGCATCGACGACGTCGTGGCGGCGGCGATGGTGCAGTTCGCCGGATGGGTCGTTGGCGGCTCGGACGAGCTTTGCTCGGGCCTGGTCGCGGCGGGTGCCAAGCCGCGACGGCACGCCTACGTGATGACCGTGAACCTGGTGGCATCCCCGCCCCCACACACCTGGGCCAGCTCGGGACTTCCAGCCGGCCTTCACTACGCCGGCCTCGACGGCGATCCGGAGCTCCTGTACGAGGCCTATGCCGGTGCGTATCGGCCTGGCCACCCCGACCGCGGCTCCCCCAGCCAGCGACAGACCTTCGAACACACGCTTCTTCCGCTGCTGCGCGGGGAGATCCTTGGGCCGGTTCTCCCCAGCAGCGGCGCGATTGTCGATGGCGACACCAAGCGCGCCGCAGCTGCGTGCATTCTGACCGACCGGGACGGCACCGCCTGGGTGGCCGAGCTGTTCAGAGATCCCGCGCCCCGTTACGCCGGGACCGGCGGCGCACTGTTACGACGTTGTCTTTGGCGTACGGCCGAGGAGGGCATCCGTCAGGTCGGTCTTGCTGTCACGGTCGGCAACTCGGTGCAGTTGCTCTACGAGGAGGCCGGCTTCACCGTCGAGTCAGTGTCCCGCAACGTCCGGATCCCAGCCGCATAGCAGCACGGCCAGGTCGCCGGTGGGACGCCCGGCTCACGAGGCGGGCACGGTGCGGGTCCGCGGACCTGCCCGCAGCACCTGCGAGGGAAGCTTGTGGCCGACGAGGCGCTCCGCCGTTGCAGCTGCGTCGATCATGGCGGAAAGGTCGACGCCGGTCGACACGCCCATGTCCTCGACCATGTACACGAGTTCCTCGGTGGCAATGTTGCCCGTTGCGCCCGGTGCATAGGGGCAGCCACCAAGGCCGCCGACCGACGCATCGAAGTCCCGTACCCCGAGCTGCAGCGCGGCGAGGACGTTCGCGAGCCCGGTGCCGCGGGTGTTGTGGAAGTGCAGATTCAGCGGAACGTCCGGGTGCCGCAGATAGGTCTCGCCGACCAGCTCCATAACCCGCGACGGCGTCGCCATTCCGGTCGTATCGCCGAAGGACACCGAGTCCGCATCTGCCGCGAGCGCGCGGCCCACCACCCAGAGGACACGTTCGATCGGCACATCGCCCTCGTAGGGGGAGCCGAAGGCGGTCGCCACGATCACCTGGCAGGTGGTGCCTCGCTGATGCGCAAGGGCGATGATCTGTTCGATGTCATCGAGCGACTCCGCCGTGGAGCGGTTGACGTTCTTCCTGTTGTGCGTGTCCGAGGCGGAGACGACGACCTCGATCTCATGGAATCCGGCCGCGATTGCCCGTTCAGCACCGCGCAGGTTGGGAACCAGCGCGGAATAGCGCACGTCCTCGTTGCGGTGCACCCGCGACCACACCTCATCGGCGTCGGCCATCTGCGGGATCGCCCGCGGGTGGACGAAGGAGACCGCCTCGATGCGGCCGACTCCGGTCTTAGAGAGCGCATCGATGAGCTCGACCTTGGCCTCGGTCGGCACCGGGTCCTCGTTCTGCAGGCCGTCGCGCGGGCCCACCTCGCGCACGGAGATCGACTCAGGCAGGTCGGACATCTTCACTCCTTCTGGCAGTCATTCAGCCTGGCGCCGCGCCCGGTCATCCATGCAGCAACGCCGTCGTGGGCCCCGTCCTCGCTCTGCTATTCACCCGGCCAGGATGGCCGCCGCTTCTCGTTGAACGCCGCGACCCCCTCTCGCCTATCCCCGGAGAAGGCCGTTGCTCGCCAGGCGGAGTCCTCGACGTCAAGCGCGACAGCCAGGTCCAGGCCGGCTCCCGCCCGCAAGGCTCGCTTGGCATTGCGCAGCCCGACAGGCGAGTTGGCCGCGATCTGCCCAGCCAACTCGAGCGCGACCTTGCGAGCCTCGCCCGTCGGGGCTCGCCGGTCGACAAGACCGAGCCGCTCAGCTTCATCGATATCGATCCGGCGCCCGGTAAAGACGAGATCAGCGGCCCGAGCGCTACCGACCCTGCGTAGCAACAGCTGCGTGCCGCCTCCCCCTGGTACGACGCCAACCGTGACCTCAGGCAGGCCGAGGACGGCTGTCTCGTCGGCAACGATCAAGTCGCAGGAGAGGGCGAGCTCGAATCCGCCGCCGAGCGCGAATCCGTGCACGGCGGCGACGGTCGGCATGGGGAGATCGAGGATACCGCCGAAGGCCGCCCTGAAGATCGGCCGCTGTCGCATCAGGTCGGCGTCGCTGTAGGAATTGCGTTCCTTGAGGTCTGCACCGACGCAGAACGCCTTCTCCCCCATCGCGCTGAGCACGACGGCGCGGACGGCGCTGTCTGCCGCGAGTGTGGCCGCGGCCGAAGCGATCTCCGCCGCCATCGCCGTCGACAGCGCATTGTGCGCCTGCGGCCGGTTCAGCGTCAGGTCAGCGACGTGGCCGTGGTGCTCGACCGTCACGAGCTCGAAGGTCTGTCCCACGTCCGCGAGGCTACCTGTTTGGCGCCCTCACGCGTGCTCCGTGCCGGACAGCACCGAGGGCTCAGGTGCCGTCGCCGAGATCTTGGAGGGGGCGGGTGCGTACGTCGTCCTCGCTGCTGTCCGGCCGATGCTCGGCGTCAGGGGCGAGGAGCCGGTCGCGCTGGTCTCGGACGACGAGCTCGTAAAGATCCCGCTGGACATCCTCGACATGTGGGATGTCCTTCAGGACGATCTGCCCCCGCTCGCCTGCCGACTCCACCGTCAGCGTCCCGCAGCGGAGGATGCGCTCAACCCAGTTATGGGCGAAGGACACATCGTTGATGCGCTGAAGCGGAATGTCGTGCCCTTGCCTGGACAAGACACCGGTACGGAGGATGAGCCTGCGGTTGGTCACCGTGTACTGCGTGAACCACCACCTGAGTAGCGGCCAGAGACCCCACCTGCCGACGACGAACAACCAGATGAGAACCGCCAGTCCACGCAGCCAGATCTGCTCGCCGCCCTCGGGCGCGACCCCCGCCGCGGTGCCGGCGATCGCAGACCCGATCACAAGGATGATCGTCGGCCAGACGATCTCCTTCCAGTGCGGCCGCAGCTCCATCACGATCTGCTCGTCGCGGCCCAGCAGCCGAGCCGGATATCCCATCACCCTTCCCTTCACCCTCGATGGGGAATCGTGACAGCAAGGTACGCCCGCCGCCAGGACCCTGAACCCGGCTACAGGTGGGACATCAGCAGGAATCCGCAGCGCAGTTGCTAGGACGAACCGGACGACCGGACGTGGATGACGTCTCCCGCCCCAACGCTGCGGTCGCCGTCGTCGGTCCTGATTACGAGCCGGCCCAGCAGATCGACAGCGATGGCCTCGCCCTCGAGCCTCAGGCCGCCAGGCAGCGCGACGCTCACCTTCCTGCCGAGGGTGAGGCAGCGTTCCGCGTAAGCGGCCCGAACGCCGCCTGCGCCCGCTCCGCCGCCGCCATCCCGCCACGCGACGTACCGCCGGGAGAATTCCCGCAAGATCGCGCGCAGGAGCGGATCCCGGTCCGTCGTCGCCGCTCCTTCGATGGCGAGCGACGTGGCCGTGGGCGACGGCAGCTCAGGCGGACGCATGCTTACGTTCACGCCGATCCCGACGACGACCGCGTCGCCGGTGCCGTGGGCTGAGGCGAGGTCGCTCCCCCGGCCTGGCACAGCCTCCGCCAAGAGGCCAGCAACCTTACGGTCCCCGATGAGAACGTCGTTGGGCCATTTCAGATACGCATCGACCTCAGCGACCCGCCGGAGCACGTCCGCGACGGCGATGCCCGCAAGAAGCGGAAGCCAGCCGCGGTTACTCGCCGGTACTCCAGCTGGGCGCAGGAGGACGGAGAAGGTAAGGGCGGACCGCGCCGGAGCAACCCAGCTACGGTCGAGCCGGCCGCGACCCGCTGTCTGGCGCTCCGCCACCAGCACGAGCCCCTCCGGTGCCCCGGCCGTCGCCGCCGCCAAGACGTCGGCGTTGGTCGAGCCGGTCTCTTCGACCACCCGGATATCCCGCCACAGCCCGGGCGTCAGCTCGAAGGCTCTGCGCAACGCGGACTCGCGCAGCGGCGGCCGGCCGAGGTCGACGTAAGGGGATGCGGAGCGAGAGGCGGCCACTTGCCCATAGTGCGCCCGATCGGCAGCAAGATGAAGAAGCGCCCCCTGCGTTCACGCACGATCCCTCGGTTGCGGACCGAATCCGCCGCCGAGCGGGACCAGGCGCCGACCACTGGGCCCCCCGGCCCTCCAGCCGGCCGCTCGCCCGGTCATTTACGCTGACGGCGGGCTAACCGGCGGCACGGAACACATGATGCTGGGATCTTGATCAGGTCGAACGGTGTCTGGAGGAAGGCTGATGGCCGAGACGGCAGCGACGGGTGCGACACCCGAGTCGTACGACATCCATACCACGGCCGGCAAGATCGCCGACTTGCGGCACCGACTGGACGAGGCCGTCCATGCTGGGTCCGCGCGGGCGGTCGAGCAGCAGCATGCCAGGGGAAAGCTCACCGCCAGAGAACGCATTGACGGCCTGCTCGACGAAGGGTCCTTCGTCGAGCTGGACGAGCTGGCAAGGCACCGGTCGACGACCTTCGACATGGCCTCGACCAGGCCATACGGCGACGGCGTCGTCACTGGCTACGGGACGATCGACGGCCGGCAGGTGTGCGTCTTCGCCCAGGACTTCACGGTCTTCGGCGGATCCCTCGGCGAGGTGTTCGGCGAGAAGATCGTGAAGGTTATGGACATGGCGCTGAAGACCGGGTCTCCGATTATCGGGATCAACGACTCCGGCGGGGCCCGAATCCAGGAGGGCGTCGTCTCGCTGGGGCTTTACGGCGAGATCTTCCATCGAAACGTGACCTCGTCCGGCGTGATCCCACAGATCTCGCTGATCATGGGACCTTGCGCAGGAGGCGCCGTCTACTCGCCCGCGATCACAGACTTCACGGTGATGGTCGACAAGGAGTCCCACATGTTCATCACCGGACCGGACGTGATCAAGACGGTGACCGGAGAGGACGTCGGCTTCGAGGAGCTCGGCGGTGCGCGGACTCACAACACGAAGTCGGGCAACGCGCATTACATGGCGACCGACGAGCCGGACGCCATCGAGTGGGTACGCGCTCTGCTCTCCTATCTCCCCAGCAACAACCTCTCCGAGCCGCCTGTCTACGACGAGCCGGCCGAGATGCAGACCACGGACACGGATCGCGAGCTCGACACCGTTGTGCCGGACTCGCCGAACCAGCCATACGACATCCATCGCATCATCGAGCACGTCCTCGACGACGAGGAATTCCTCGAAGTCCATGCGATGTTCGCGCCGAACATCGTGGTGGGCTTCGGCCGGGTCGAGGGGCGGTCAGTCGGCGTCGTCGCAAACCAGCCGATGCAGTTCGCCGGCACCCTCGACATCGATGCATCGGAGAAGGCGGCGCGTTTCGTGCGCTTTTGCGACGCCTTCAATATCCCGGTCCTGACCTTCGTCGATGTACCAGGCTTCCTGCCCGGTACGTCGCAGGAGTGGAACGGCATCATCCGCCGCGGCGCCAAGCTCATCTATGCCTATGCCGAGGCCACGGTGCCGAAGGTCACTGTGATCATCCGGAAGGCGTACGGGGGCGCGTACGACGTCATGGGCTCCAAGCACCTGGGCGCCGACGTCAACCTCGCCTGGCCGACCGCGCAAATCGCAGTAATGGGTGCGCAGGGAGCTGTCAACATCCTCTACCGCCGTGAGCTCGCCAAAGTGGATGACCCGGACGGCCGCCGCGCTGAACTCATCACGGAGTACGAGGACACGCTCGCCAATCCGTACGTTGCGGCCGAACGCGGCTACGTGGACTCGGTCATCGAGCCCGCCCAGACGAGGGTGTCGATCGTCCGGGCTCTCCAAGCGTTGCGGGACAAGCGCGAGTCACTGCCGCCGAAGAAACACGGCAACATCCCGCTCTGAGCACGTCCGGTCTGGCGCCTGTCCGCTAGACGGCCTTGTACTGAACCACCAAGCTGGCGCGACCCACGACGTTGGCATTGCACGTGAACCCGACCACGGCCGGCGCCGCCTCCGAGTCCAGGCCGAGCGACTCGACACCCAGCGCGTGCACGACGAAAAAGTACCGATGCGGGCCGCCACCGGCTGGGGGCGCGGCTCCGCCGTATGCCTTTTCGCCGAAGTCGTTGCGGGCATGAATGGCCCCGGGCGGCAGTCCCGTCATGTCGGGGCTGCCCACCGCGCGCGGAAGCTCCGTGACGGATGCGGGGATGTCGAAGAGCAGCCAGTGCCAGAAACCGCTCTCGGTTGGAGCATCGGGGTCGTAGCAGGTGACCGCGAAGCTCTTCGTCCCGGCCGGGGCGTCTTCCCAGCGCAGGTGGGGCGAAAGATTCTCGCCGGCCTGTCCCCAGCCGTTGAAGACCTGCGCCTGCGGCATCGTCTTGCCGGGCTCGAGGTCGTCACTGGTCAGGGTGAAGGAAGGAACCTGGGCCAGGAACTGGTAAGGGTCCGGTCGTGAAAACTCGGGCATCAGGAACTCCTTTGCCTCATTACTCGCCGCAGCTGCACGGGGTGATCCTCGGGCCAGCACCACATGATCGCAAGGCCGGATCGTACAGTGGCGGCGGCACGTCAGATAGGCGTGGAGGGAAGGTATGGACGACAAGCAGCGGCGGCCGATGCTTCGTGTCGTCCGCGGCGACCCCAGCCCAGACGAGCTAGCGGCGCTGGTCACGGTGATCGCGGCAAGAGTTCAACAGCACGCCGCCGCCCGGCGGCGGCCGGAGCTTCGGCATTCTGTCTGGACTGATCGCTCCCGGCAGGTCCGACAGCCGGTTCGGCCCGGGCGTGGTGCATGGCGGGCAAGCGCCTGGCCACGCTGATGGCAGCCACCCCGCCACCGCTCATCCTGGCGTCCGCTTCCCCGGCGCGGCTTCGTGTCATGCGGGGCGCCGGACTCCACCCCGAGGTCGAGGTGAGTGGGGTTGACGAAGCCGACATCGGTGCCGAGACGACTGGCCAGACCTGCCTGCGCCTCGCGACGGCCAAGGCCGAGGCGGTGGCCGCCGACCGCCAGGAGGGCATTGTGATCGGGTGCGATTCGATCCTCGACGTAAACGGCCAGCGGCTCGGCAAGCCAAGCTCCATCGAGGAAGCTCGGCAACGATGGAGAGAGATGGCTGGGCGATCGGGCGCTTTGCTCACCGGACACTGCCTGATCGACGTCGGGACGCGTATCCGGGCGGCCGATGTGGCGGCGACGGAGGTGCGCTTCGGAACACCCACAGCCGACGAGCTCGAGTCGTACTTGAGGACCGATGAGCCGCTGCAGGTCGCAGGTGCGTTCACCATCGACGGGCTCGCTGGTCCTTTTGTCGACGGTGTCGTCGGCGATCCGCATAACGTCCTCGGTCTCTCGCTTCCGCTGCTCCGCCGCTTGCTCGCCGACCTCGGCTATCACATCACCGACTTCTGGACTCAGCCCCCCACCCGCGACGCATGAGGGGCACCCTCACGCGGGGTCTTATACGCCGTTGGCGATCAAGCAATGGCAGTCAGGAGGACAGGCAGGCTGCCGCTGCACGTTGTGATGTAAGGGAAGATGCCACCCAGATGCCAGCGCCGTTGCGGCGCATCGTCGCCCGATAGAGCAGGAAGCTCTGGTCGCCGGTGGGGCTCTGCAGCACATGCCCTGAGGAGGATTCCATCGGGAAGGCCTCCCGAACGTCGGCGCACCAGGCCACCCGGGCTGTATCGCCGGTTATCTTGGCGGTACGCCGGCTCACAAGGACGGAGCCTGTGACCGTCCACCCGTTCGCCTGGAACATCGCGATGATCTCGCGCAGCTTGGCACGTACGCCGGCGCTGGCATACCGCCCGTAGAGCGGGTCGTCGGCGTCACCCCGGCCAATCGCCTGGTACCACGCTGCGAAAAGCACGGCGGAATCGGTAAGAACCGCCTGGTCATCCGCGTCCGCGAGGGGCGCCGGCTCGAACGTGAGGGTGAAACTCTGGGGGAGCTCGATCAGAATGCCGCCGGTAGCGGCCGAAGCAGACAGCGCGGAGCCGACAGGCTTGACCGCGGCCTGGTCCCGCACACCCTCGCGGGACACCTCCGCTGCCGTTCCACCTGCCGCTCCGCGGGCGGACCGCCCCTGCTCATCGCTGACGAGCGAGCAGCCGCCAGCGGCGACGCCGGTGATCGCGACCAAGAGGACACCGGCGAGCAGCTGGGACGCACGCATTCTTGCTTCCAAGGACCACGGGTCAGCAACGAACTGATGGTCGAGCCGACGGCCTTCGCGCCGCAGGCCCTGCCGGAGGATAGCGCTATTTCGCCGGGGCGGGACGGCACGAGCAGAGCCATCGCCTCCACCTGCGCCGAATCAAGTGTGGTGCCGGCCCTAGACTCGCGATCTGGAGGTGCCGGGGAAGTGCGCAAGGTACTGATCGCCAACCGCGGTGAGATCGCGGTGCGCATCGTTCGCGCTTGCCGCGATGCGGGCAAGACCAGCATCGCCGTCTACGCCGACCCGGATCGCGAAGCTCTGCATGTCCGTATGGCTGATGACGCCTTCGCGCTAGGTGGGACCGCTCCGGCTGACAGCTACCTCGTGATCGACAAGATCCTGGACGCGGCGAAAAAGTCCGGTGCCGAAGCCGTGCATCCGGGCTACGGCTTCCTCGCCGAGAACGCCGCCTTCGCCGAAGCTGTCCTCGCCGCCGGCCTGACCTGGATCGGTCCGCCGCCGTCGGCGATCATCGCACTGGGTGACAAGGTCCAGGCTAGGCACATCGCACAGGAAGCTGGAGCGCCGCTGGTTCCTGGCACGGCCGATCCGGTCTCCGGAGCCGACGAGGTCGTCGCGTTTGCGACCGAGTATGGACTGCCCGTTGCGATCAAGGCTGCATACGGCGGCGGCGGCCGGGGTCTGAAGGTGGCCCGCACGATGGAGGAGATTCCCGAGCTCTTCGATTCGGCCGTTCGCGAGGCAGTGGCCGCCTTCGGCCGCGGCGAATGTTTCGTGGAGCGCTACCTCGACCGGCCGCGGCACGTGGAGACCCAATGCCTAGCCGACCAGCGCGGAAACGTCGTCGTCGTCTCGACCAGGGACTGTTCGCTGCAGCGGCGCCATCAGAAGCTGGTCGAGGAGGCACCGGCTCCGTACTTGACCGAGGCGCAGGAGAAGGAGCTCTACCGCGCGTCGAAGGCGATCCTCAGGGAAGCCGCTTACACCGGGGCAGGGACCTGCGAATTCCTCGTCGGGCAGGACGGGACGATCTCGTTCCTCGAGGTCAACACGAGGCTGCAGGTCGAGCACCCGGTCACCGAGGAGGTGACCGGCATCGACCTGGTTCGGGAGATGTTCCGGATCGCCGAAGGCGAGCCGCTCGGATATGAGGACCCACCGATCCGTGGGCACTCCATCGAGTTCCGGATCAACGGCGAGGACCCAGGCAGGAACTTCCTGCCGTCGCCCGGGATAGTCGCCGTCTGGAGGCCGCCGTCCGGCCCGGGCGTCCGGCTGGACGCGGGGGTCGAGCAGGGCACCGTCATCGGTCAGAGCTTCGACTCGCTGCTAGGCAAGCTGATCGTCACCGGTGCCGACCGTCGCCAGGCGATCGAGCGGGCAAGGCGGGCCCTTGCGGAGTTCGAGATTGGCGGACTGGCGACCGTGCTCCCCTTCCATCGCGCCGCCGTCGCCGACCCCGCGTTCGCGCCTACCGACACCTCCCAGCCCTTCAGCGTGCACACGCGCTGGATAGAGACGGAGTTCGCCAACACGATCCCGCCGTTCGACGGGGTTACGACAGCCGCCGAGGACGAGCAGACCACGCAGCGCGTCACGGTCGAGGTCGGCGGCAGGCGCCTCGAGGTCGTACTACCGGCCAGCCTGGGAGTGCTCGACGAGCAAACCACGGCAACGGGATCGGGACGGGCCCGCAAACCAGGGCGCAGAGGTGGCGCGAGGAAGAGCGCAGGCTCCGCCTCTGGCGACTCCCTGACCTCGCCCATGCAGGGGACGATCGTGAAGGTGTTGGTCGAGGAGGGGCAGCAGGTCGAGCAGGGCGATCTCGTCATCGTGCTCGAGGCGATGAAGATGGAGCAGCCATTGAACGCGCACAAGTCGGGCAGGGTGACCGACCTTGTGGCCGAAGTTGGCGCCACGGTGGTCAGCGGCGCAGTCTTGTGCGAGATCAGAGGGTAATTTCTCTTGCATGGCCGGCGCGCGGCGCGTGACCTGGCAGGATGTGCTCCGCTTGCCTCCTGGACGGTCTAGCCCTGAGGCACAAGGACAGCCGCACTGGCGACTGTCCAAGCCAACGACTCGAGCGCGGCTCGGATCTGCGGCGTTGGCGGTCCTCGTCGCGGTCGGCGCCGCGGTCGGCGCCGCGTCATCGAGCACCCCGGCGTACGCACGGGAGTCTGCCGGTAGCACGCCATCGCCGGCTGCCTCGCCGAACGATCGGAGCGGCACGGACGTTATCGCTCGGGCCGCCCTGGTGCTCAAGCACAGCCATCTTTACGTCGACCCACCCGCGTCGTCCACGCTGACAGCCACCGAGATGTCGGGCATCACCGGTCGACTCGTTGCGGCGCGCACCCCGATTTATGTCGCGGTGCTGGCGAAAGCCGCGCTCAGGACGACCAACGGTAACGCCACTCTCCTCGCGGCCGAGATACATGAGGCGGCCGGCAGCCCGCAGGGTACGTTCGCCGTCCTCGCCGGCGGCACGTTCGCGGCTGGGTCGACGGTCCTCGGCAAACAGGCCGGCTACATCGCCGCCGATGTGGCTCGGCGCTTCACCAAGCCCGCCGACCGGCTCATCGCTTTCGCTGACGAGCTCGAGCTGGCCGCATTGCCGGCGCCGACCGGCCGTGCCGACGAGCTGGGCAGTGATCAACGAGGCTCCGGCGGCCTCCCCATCGGCCTGGCCCTGCTGCCTCTTGGGCTGCTCACCGTCGGCTGGATCGTGTACGCCAGGCGAAGGCGCCGCGACGAGCAGGTCAACGATCTGCGCATGGTCCGGCGTGCGATCGACGATGACCTCACCTCCTATGGCATCGCCCTGCGCGGTCTCGATTCCCGGCTGCGGGTACCGCTGGTGGATCCACCGACGAGAAGGGACTACGGCCGGGCACTCGAGGCGTACGAGCGTGCCAGGCAGGCAGCAGGCCGGATCGAGCATCCCAGCGACGCCGAACCCCTCACGGCCGCCCTCGAGCGGGGCTGGTATGCCATGGCCAGTGCCCAGGCCCGCCTGAGCGGCAATCCGGTCCCTGCACATCGGCCACCATGCTTGTTCAACCCGCAGCATGGTCCAGCCGCGACCGACGTTCTCTGGAACCCCACGGGTGGCATTCCGCGCCGCGTGCCGTCGTGTGCCGCCGATGCCCGCCGCATCGGAAACGGCAGCTCCCCAGCAGCCCGGACGCTGAGATACGCCGATGGCATGCGGCCCTACTGGGAAGCCGGGCCTGCCTACGCGAGCTGGGCTGCGGGATGGTACGTCTCCCACGGGCCGCGGCTGCTCGTCACCCTGCTCTATGGCACTCCGCTCGGCGGCGTCTTGGACGATCCGGCTGCGGCGACCGCCGAGTCACCATTCGACGGCTGGGCCGCCGACCCGGCCGATGCCTAAGGGCCCGATTGAGGCCTCCTGAGCCCGCCGCACCCGCGTATGGTGGCCCGTCGTGGCTCGTCGAGGCACGGATGGCGGCGCGGCAGTGCTCATCGCGGCTGTGCTGCTGCTCGTGGGTTGCACCCCCGCAGGTCCCACAGGCGGGGAAGCTGAACGCGCCCTGAGCAACCGGCCGTCCGTCGGCGCGACCTCGCCGCCAGGCGCCCACGATGTACCCCGGGCCGGCCCACCGACACCTCCCGCGGCGTCACGGGCCACCACGCCGGCGCGGCCTAGTCCCGCTGTAACCTCAACCCGGCCGGCTCTGCCGCTGCACGGTCGTGTGATCGTGATCGACCCAGGTCACAACGGTGGAAATGGCCAGCACGTCAGACAAATCGCGCGCCTGGTCAACGCTGGGGGCTTCAAGAAGCAGTGCAACACGGTTGGTTCGGAAACCCGCTCGGGCTATCTCGAGGCGACCTTCAACTGGGATGTCGCGCGACGGCTTGCGACGCTGCTGCGCGCACGCGGGGCCAGGGTGATCCTCACCAGAACTGGTAACGACGGCTGGGGACCCTGCGTCAATGCACGCGGCCGACTTGCCGCGAGGAATCACGCGGACCTGCTGGTCTCGATCCACGCCGATGGCGCCGCGGCAGGCGACCAGGGCTTCCACGTCATCTCCCCCGCTCGGCTGGATGGCTACACCGACAAGACCAGGGCGCGGTCGGCGCGGCTCGCCCGCCAGCTCCGTGACGCCATGGTGGCTGCTGGATTCACCCGCTCGACGTACGCCGGACACCGGGGCCTGGCCGTCCGCAGGGACCTGGGAACGCTCAACCTCGCGCACAGTCCGGCAGCGATGATCGAGTGTGGCAACATGCGCAACGTACATGATGCTTCGGTCATCGAAAGCCCGACTGGGCGGGCCAGGATCGCGCTGGCGCTGGCTGATGGGATCGGCAACTACCTCGGATAGCCAGCAGTACAGCCAGGCAAGCAACGTCACCGCTCATCTCGACCGAAGAAAGGCACCTTCCTCCAAGGATCCTGAAGCAGGTGCCCTGCTTCAGATTTCACTCGCGGCCGCGAAGGAGGCGAGCAGCCTCGGCAATCGAACCGGTCAGCGACGGATACACGGTGAACGCGTGAGCGAGCTGATTCACGGTCAGCGACGCGTCGACAGCGAGCGCCACCGGATAGATGAGCTCGCTCGCGCGTGGGGCAACAATCACACCCCCGACCACGATGCCGGTGCCGCGGCGGCAGAACAACTTCACGAACCCCTCCGTGATGCCCTGCATCTTGGCCCGCGGATTGGTCGCGAGCGGCAACTTGACGGCATCGGCGTCGACCTGACCGGACTCCACGGCCTGCTGCGAGTAGCCCACGGTCGCGATCTCCGGATCGGTGAAAACCGTGGCCGCGACAGTCCGTAGATCCAGCGGCGTGACGGCGGCGCCCAACGCGTGCGCCATCGCGATCCGACCCTGCATTGCCGCCACCGAGGCGAGCATCAGGACGCCCGTACAGTCCCCGGCCGCGTAGATGCCTTGCACGCTCGTGCGCGACACCCGGTCGACGTCGATAAATCCACCCGCGCCGAGTCGCACCTCGGCGCTGTCGAGACCCAGACCCTCGCTGTTGGGCAAGGAGCCGACCGCCATCAAGCAGTGGCTGCCCTCCACCGTCTGGCCATCGGTCAGCGTGACGATGACGCCGTCTCCCTTGCGTCTCACCGAGGCCGCCCGGGACTTGCCAAGCACCTGCATGCCCCGGCGCTTGAAGACGTCCTGGAGGACGGCAGCCGCATCGGCGTCCTCTCCCGGCAGGACTCGGTCGCGGCTGGACACCAGGGTGACCGCCGAGCCGAGCGCCTGGTAACCACTGGCGAACTCCGCCCCGGTCACCCCGGAGCCGACGACGATGAGCCTCTCAGGCAAAGCGGGGAGGTCGTACACCTGCGTCCAGGTGAGGATGCGCTCGTCGTCCGGCTCGGCCTCCGGCAGGATCCGCGGATGAGCGCCGGTGGCGAGGAGGATCGCGTCGGCCTGCACCGCCTCCGTGCCGCCCTCCGTCAGCTCGGCGACGACCCGATGCGGCCCGTCGAGCCGACCCGATCCACGCAGTATTCGTACCCCATCCCGCTCCAGCCGAGCCGCGATGTCGGCGGACTGGGCCGACGCGAGCCGCTTCACCCTGGCATTCACAGTGGCGATGTCGACCCCTACCGCTGTCGCTTGATCAGCGTCAGCAGAACCGCTGCCGAGGAGCACACCGAGCTCGCCTGACTCGGCGGCGAGGGTTGCCACCTCGGCGGTGGCGATCAGCGTCTTGGATGGCACACAGTCGGTGAGGACCGCAGAGCCGCCGGCCCCGTCCCGGTCCACCACCGTCACCTCGGCTCCGAGCCGTGCGGCGACCAGCGCGGCCTCGTAGCCGCCTGGACCGCCCCCGACGATCGCGATACGCGTCACGTCGCCATTCTCCCGTACCGCACCGGCTTGGCTGCGTACTCTTGATGACCATGGCGTGGTACGCCGCGTACGCCAGCAACCTGGATCCAGCGCAGATGGCGCGCCGGGCTCCGCATTCTCCGCAGCGCAACACCGGCTGGCTGCCCGGCTGGCGGCTCACCTTCGGCGGCGAGGACCGCGGCTGGGAGGGCGCGCTGGCGACGATCGTCGAGGATCCAGACTCCCACGTGTTCGTCGCTCTCTACGACGTTGCCGACGGCGATCACGACGTGCTCGACCAGTGGGAGGGCACCGATATGGGGCTCTACCGCAAGATCCGCGTGCGGGTGCATACCCTCGATGGCGACGTCCTTGCCTGGGCGTACGTACTCGACGGGTACGAAGGCGGCCTGCCTTCCGCGCGTTATATCGCGTTGATCGCTGATGCCGCGGAGAAGGCCGGAGCGCCTGACGACTACGTCCGCGACCTTCGCGCTCGACCCTGCCGTTCGACCGGCTAACGGGACGCAAGCCTGCCCGGAGAGTCAGCCGCAGGCTAGGGTCCGGTCCATGGGCGATGAACAGCGCGAGGACCCCTATGCGAGTGCGCGGATAGCCGGCGAGACACTGCGGGAGCGTACGGGCGGGCAGCTCTATGACGTCGCCCTGGTGATGGGGTCGGGGTGGGTGCCTGCCGCGGACGTGCTCGGCACCGCCGACCACGAGATCAAGACCACCGAGCTACCAGGCTTTCCACCGGCGGCCGTCGCGGGGCATGCCGGCGCGATCAGGTCGATCGCTGTCGCGGGCCAGCGCGCACTGGTGTTCCTCGGCCGCACTCATTTGTACGAAGGGCATGGCGTCGCCGCGGTTGTCCACGGGGTACGCACGGCGCTCGCCGCAGGCTGCCGTACTGTCGTCCTGACCAACGCGGCGGGCGGGCTACGGCCCGGGATTGAGATCGGCCAGCCTGTCTTGATCAGCGACCACCTCAATCTCACCGGCAAGTCACCCATCGTCGGTGCGAATTTTGTCGACCTCACCGGCCTGTACAGCGTGCGGTTGCGGGCGCTCGCCCGTGGTATCGATCCGTCCTTGACCGAGGGTGTGTACGCATGCCTGCCCGGGCCGCATTACGAAACCCCCGCAGAGATCCGCATGCTTGGCATCGTGGGCGCCGACCTCGTCGGTATGTCCACGGTGTTGGAGGCGATCGCGGCCAGGGAGGGGGGCGCAGAAGTGCTGGGGATCTCGCTGGTCACCAACCTCGCCGCGGGTATCAGCGGGGAGCCCCTCGATCATGCCGAGGTTCTGGCCGCCGGTAAGGCGGCGGCCGAGCGGATGGGGCACCTGCTCCGAGCGGTGATCGAGCGGGAGTGAGCCGGTCCGCGCGAACCCATAACAAGGGAGTGGGTGATGGGGCTGTGTGAGTGCTCAAGAGCTGATTCGAACCGCGACCGCCTGGCTCGCCGACGACCCGGATCCGGAGACCCGAGCCGAGTTGTCATCGCTGCTCGACGCCGGCGACATCGCGGCGATCGCAGACCGCTTCGCCGGGCGGCTCGAGTTCGGGACGGCGGGCCTGCGCGGGCCGCTCGGTGCAGGGACGAATCGGATGAACCGGGCTGTCGTCCGGCGGGCTGCCGCTGGGCTGGCGGCTTACCTGCGGACGCATGGCGGCGCCTCCGCGCGTTCGGGCGGGGGCCGGGCAGCAGGGGCCGTCGATCCCAGCACTCTCGCCGTGGTCATCGGGTTCGACGCACGGCACAAGTCCGACCTGTTCGCCAGGGATACGGCGGCGGTCGTCACGGGCGCCGGCCTGCGCGCCATGGTTCTGCCGAGACCCCTGCCGACGCCGGTCCTGGCGTACGCGATCCGGCACCTCGGAGCAGACGCGGGCGTGATGGTGACGGCCTCGCACAATCCGCCACAGGACAACGGTTACAAGGTCTACCTCGGCGATGGTTCGCAGATCGTCCCACCTGCCGATGCGGATATCTCGGCAGCAATCGACGCAGTGGGCCCACTGAGCGACCTGCCACTCGGCGACGATTGGGAGACGCTGGACGACGAGGTCCTCGAGTCCTACATCGCACGTGCGTCCGGCGTCGTGGGCAACGAGAGCGCCCGGGACCTGCGCGTCGTCTACACACCCCTGCATGGAACTGGATGGGATGTGGTCCGCGCCGCCTTCACCCGGGCCGGCTTCCCTGAACCGCTTGCCGTGAAGGAACAGGCGGAGCCCGATCCGGACTTCCCCACAGTCGCGTTCCCCAACCCGGAGGAGCCCGGCGCCATGGACCTCGCGTGCGCTCTGGCCGAGCAATCTGGCGCGGACCTCGTCATCGCCAACGACCCTGACGCCGACAGGTGTGCGGTCGCGGTGGCGAGCGCCGGCTCAGGCGCCAGGGGGTGGCGCATGCTGCGCGGCGACGATGTGGGCGCGCTTATCGCGACGCACCTTGTGCGCACCCGGCCTGGCCTGACCGGAACCTTCGCCACCACGATCGTGTCGTCCTCGCTGCTGGGCAGGATCGCGGCCGCCCACGGATTGGCGTACGCCGAAACACTCACCGGCTTCAAGTGGCTCTCCCGGGTACCGAATCTCGTGTACGGCTACGAGGAAGCGCTCGGCTACTGCGTGGACCCGGCAGCGGTCAGGGACAAGGACGGCATCAGCGCCGCCCTGGTGGTCTGCGAGCTGGCGGCCAGTCTCAAGGCCGCCGGCCGGACCCTTGGGGACCTGCTCGACGAGATCGCGCGCGAATACGACCTGTATGAAACCCGACAGCTGTCCCTCCGCGTGTCCGACCTCAGCGAGATCGATGAAGCACTCGCCCGGCTCAGGGCTTCACCCCCAACGGCGCTCGGCGGCCGTGCCGTGATGTCGGCCGATGACCTCTCCACCGGCATCGGCGGGCTGCCGCCGACGGAGGGCATGAGGTACCGCCTCGACAGCGGCGCCCGGGTCGTCGTCAGGCCGAGCGGCACTGAGCCGAAGCTGAAGTGCTACCTCGAGGTGGTGGAGCCGGTTCAAGGCGGCGATGTGGACGCTGCCCGTGCTCACGCCGAGAACGCGCTTGCCGCTATCCAGGCTGACCTCGCGGTGGCCACCGGCACCGGCTGACCTGTCCTCGCGGCAGTCGCGCCCTTCGAGGATCCTGAACCTGAGAACCGCCGTTCGTGCGGAACGGGAGGAACCACTGATGCTTGTCGACTGGCCGCTGGAGAGATTGCGGGAGTACGTACCCGAACGGCATGAACCCGCTGACTTCGACGACTTCTGGGCCACGACGCTCAAGGAGGCCCGTGCGGGGGGCAGGGCCGCGAGATTCATCCCCTACGACGCCGGGTTATCGACCGTCGAGGTCTGGGACGTCACCCTGCCCGGTTTTGCCGGCCAGCCGGTGCGCGGCTGGTTCTACCTGCCGCGTGGGCGGGAGGGACGCCTGCCATGTGTTATCCAGTACCTCGGCTACAGCAATGGCCGCGGGTTTCCGGTCGAGTGGCTTGATTGGAGCGCGGCCGGCTACGCCCACCTCGTCATGGACACCCGGGGCCAGGGCAGCGATGGGACCCGGATCGGCCAGACACCGGACCCCGATCCGATCGGCGTACCGCAGGCGCCAGGGTTCGTCACCCGTGGGATCAACGATCCGTACACCTACTACTACCGGCGCGTATTCACCGATGCGGTCCGAGCCGTCGACGCCGTCCGAGGCCACGCCAGTGTCGATCCCGACCGGCTCGCCGTCACTGGTGCCAGTCAAGGTGGAGGGATTGCGCTAGCGGTGGCGGGGCTGGTCGACGGACTCGCCGCGGTCCTGCCAGAGGTGCCGTTCCTCTGCCATTACCGGCGCGCAACCGAGGTCACCGACGAGGGCCCGTACACCGAGCTGGTCCAATACCTGCGCGCGCATCGCGACCAGGTGGATCAGGTCTTCACGACGCTCGGCTACTTCGACGGGGTGAACTTCGCCGCCCGGGCGAAAGCGCCTGCGGTGTTCTCCGTCGGGCTGATGGACGCGGTCTGCCCGCCCTCCACAGTCTTCGCGGCCTACAACCACTATGCGGGAGCCAAGGAGATCGACGTCTGGCCGTACAACGGCCACGAGGGCGGGGCAGCCTTTCAGCGCGTTCGGCACATGCGCTTTCTTGCTGGGCTCAGCGAGACAGGCGCGGATGCGGGCTCGCTCAGCGAATGAGCAGCGCCACCACGAAGGCGATAGCGCTGGCCGCTATGGCAGCGATGTACGGCCAGGACCAGCTGACCTCGACCCGATCATCGGCGGAGCTGTTCCGCCGGCGCTGAGTCAGCATCAGGCTGAGCTCGTCGAATGTCTGCCGCGCGAAGGGCTGGTGACTGGTCTTGACCGCATATTCGCCCGCCGACGGCCCCATCTTGGCGGCGACATCGGCCCGCTCTCGTTGCCTGAGCAAGGCAGCGCTACGGCTCCTGGCCGTCACCGGTACGGCCCAGGCGTGATAGGTCTCCTCAGCGGTCAGCACGTCCAACTGGTAGCGCAACCGCAGGTCTCGGATGGACGCCCACGGCACGGCGATATCACGCAGCGGATTCTTGACGACCAACTGGCGCGGCTCGGCGACGACCGCGGGCCGGATGGAGGCGACGTACACGATCAAGGAGCCAAGGACCAGGCCGGCACCAAGCGCCCAGGCGTCGGCGCCCGACCCACGCCGGATGGTGTCGAACAGCAGGAAGGCCGCCAGGACCAGCACCACGACGCCGGACACCCCGGATACCATTGGCCGGTAGACCACTCGGGAGAACTCTTCGGTCTGAGACACCCAGTCATTGTCCCCGATCTCCTGGGCTGACCGAGCCACCCAGCCTCGGGCGATCGCACCGGTGGTGGGAGCAGGCTCTATCCTCGAAAGAGTGACGACTACGGCAACGCTGCCGTCGGATCGCCTCGCCGAGATCACGTCCTCCGACGCCTCGCTCCGACGGTTTCTGCACGGACTGACCAGCGTCGACCAGGTCGGCGCGGACGAACGGGCGGCGAGGCTCTCGGCGCGGTCGATCAAAACGACCGCTAAGCAGTGGGCGATCGACCTCGCGATCCGGATGATCGACCTGACAACGCTCGAGGGCCAGGACACGCCGGGCAAGGTCCGTGCCCTGTGCGCGAAAGCTCGACGCCCGGATCCGTCCGACCCGACCGCGCCGCCGGTGGCTGCGGTTTGCATCTATCCGGATCTGCTTCCGGTGGCCAAGCAGGCGCTGACGGGCTCGCCGGTGAAGCTCGTCTCTGTCGCCACCGCCTTCCCGAGCGGGCGGGCATCGCTTTCCGTGAAGCTCCAGGACACCAAGGACGCCGTCGCCGCGGGTGCCGACGAGGTCGACATGGTCATCGATCGCGGCGCCTTCCTGGCCGGTCACTACACGGAAGTGTTCGACGAGATCGTGGCCGTCAAAGGCGCCTGCGGACCGGCGCATTTGAAGGTGATCCTGGAGACCGGTGAGCTGGCAACCTATGACAACGTTCGCCGGGCGTCCTGGCTCGCGATGCTCGCTGGGGCCGACTTCATCAAGACGTCGACCGGCAAGATCCAGCCGGCGGCGACTCTCCCGGTGACGCTCGTCATGCTCGAGGCGGTACGCGACTTCCGCGACCTGACCGGCCGCCAGGTCGGTGTGAAACCCGCGGGCGGGATCCGCACCAGCAAGGACGCCATCCGCTACCTCGTGCTGATCAACGAGACCGTGGGCGACGACTGGCTGCACCCTGACTGGTTCCGCATCGGGGCATCCAGCCTGCTCAACGACCTGCTCATGCAACGGCAGCGGATGCTGAGCGGTCGCTATGCCGGGCCTGACTACTTCACGCTGGACTGATCATGACTGAGAGAGCGGCAGAGACCCCAGGACCGCGGCAGGGTGGCGTCTTCGAGTACGCGCCTGCCCCCGAGTCGCGGTCGATCGTCGACATCAAGTCCTCCTACGGCCTGTTCATCGGCGGCGAA